>JACRAL010000216.1 GCA_016213435.1 Bacteroidota bacterium | reverse complement strand
TTGTCTTCCAGAATGCTTGCACTCGGGTAATCCTTTTTTATATCTGCTGGTGTTTTCCATGTTGCTCCATCGGCTTCTTCATACCATGCTTTTAACTGCTGTTCACAGTCGCTGTGCTTATGCCAGAATTCTCTTAATGTCTTTTTGGCTATGACTCTCACGCCCTTCTGTTATTGTGTACGATACAAAGATACTAAAAGTTCCCTGATTGGGAACTTTTTTTAAATACTATTATTTTCAAAAGGACGGGGTAGGTCTTGCATCACACGACACTCTTAAATCACTCGAAACATTTTTTTGTTTTTGCTTCTTACCTTTCTGACAATAGCGTAGCAAAGCTGGCACAGGTTCTTAGCGTGAAGTTTTCTCTTCTTTCTGCATTTTTTACAAACGATTAAGCGTGGGGATTTTTTAGTCTCGGTCATATCATTCAAAAATACGCCTTTATATGAAATTCAAAAGGGACTTTAGCAACTTGTAATTTTTATGTGGAGGTGGTGGTGATGGATGATACTTGATGGGGTTGGAAAAGTAGCTGAAACTTGAGTGTGGTTTAAAGTGTGGTTTATGTTTTTAAATGTGCGAAATTTCGCTGATTATGCATTTCTTAGTGTGGTGTTTTTTTTCAAGAAAAATTTCTAAAAACCAGTAAAAACCTTCAAAAAAACTTTGAATTCAAACTTTTTGTTACTTTTACACCCCTGCTCGATAAGGTTTTTTAGGTTCACTGTTAATCAGAGGGTCGCAGGTTCAAGTCCTGCTCGAGGAGCAAAGAAACCTTAATAATTGAAAAATTATTGAGGTTTTTTGTTTTTAGTAAAGTTGACTAAAACACTCTTTCCCTACTCCACCTGCAAACAGAATAATTAGCAAGTCAAATATTATAACGACAATCTTAAATTGTAAAATATTTAAAAATGAGTTAACTATTGCCAAGACTTCTTTGCTGTATTGCTTTGCATCAAATAAGAAATAGTAAATAAATGCTATTTGCAACTTTGATTACCTTTGCACAACATTAATTTCAATGTCTTCTCTTTTTCTCTTTAGAGAGAAGCAGGTAGTTTACTTTATATGCAATACATCGGTGAACATCTTTGGGCAGGACAACTTGGAAATTGTTTTGTTATTCTTTCATTTGTTGCTGCGCTTCTGGCTGCGCTCTCCTATTTTTCAGCCACAAGCTCTCCTCTCCCTGAAGGAAATGGTCAGGGTAAGGGCTGGATAAAAATCGCTCGCCTTTCTTTTCTTATTCATGTTTTTTCTGTATTCGGGATGGTGGGCACATTGTTCATCATGCTTTCCGGACATTATTTTGAATATGAATATATATGGCATCATTCCAGCAAAGCAATGCCGATGCAGTACATTGCTTCCTGTTTCTGGGAAGGACAAGAAGGAAGTTTTCTCCTCTGGATATTTTGGAATGCAGTTCTTGGAATTTTTTTAATGAAAAAACTCAGCTCCTCTCCCTTGGGAGAGGCAGAGGTAAGATGGGAATCTCCTGTGATGGCCGTTATTTCTCTCGTTCAGGTTTTTCTTTGCTCGATGATTCTTGGAGTTTATGTTTTAGATTATAGAATAGGCAGCAATCCATTCACTATTCTTCTGCGCGAGTTTCCTGATTTCAAACATCTTCCCTTCGTTCAGCAACCGGATTATCTGTCCAAACTTGACGGAAAAGGGTTAAATCCTCTCCTTCAGAATTACTGGATGGTAATTCATCCGCCCACACTTTTTCTTGGATTTGCTTTAACGGTTGTTCCATTCGCATTTGCAATTGCCGGTTTGTGGAAAAAAAAATATTCAGAGTGGCAGCGCCCTGCACTGCCATGGACATTTCTTGGAATCATGATCCTTGGCACAGGAATCCTCATGGGAGGCGCCTGGGCATATGAAGCGCTTTCCTTCGGTGGATTCTGGGCTTGGGATCCTGTGGAGAACGCATCGCTTGTTCCCTGGCTTGTCTTGGTTGGTGCAGGACACGTAATGATGATCTATAAAAACAAAGGACAATCGCTCTTTGCCACTTTTTTTCTTTCTCTCATCTCTTTTATTCTTGTTCTCTATGCCACTTTTCTCACGCGCAGCGGAATTTTAGGAGATAGTTCCGTGCATGCCTTCACTGATCTGGGAATGTCGGGGCAATTACTTGTGTACCTTCTATTTTTTGTGGCTCTTGCAATTGTCATGCTCGCAATCAACTTCAAAAAACTTCCAGGGCAAGCACAGGAAGACAGTATCTGGTCGCGTGAATTCTGGATGTTTATCGGAGCGTTGATACTGCTGATCTCTGCTTTTCAGATAACCCTCACTACATCCATTCCTCTTATAAATAAGATTTTCGGATCTCATCTAGCTCCTCCTGCCGAGGGAAAAGCGTTTAATCATTATCATCAGTGGCAGATTCCATTTGCTATTTTGATCCTAACTCTGTTATCATGCACACAATTTCTGAAATATAAAAACTCAAACCCTAAAGAATTTCGGAAAAATATTGTTATTCCGCTTGGCATTTCGCTGGTTCTTGCCATTTTAATCAGTTTTTCTTTCAAGTGGTTTTCAGAAGGAAGAACTGTTTTTTATGCGCTGCTATTATTCACCTGCATCTTTGCAGTCTTTGCAAATATCACTTACATCGTTAAAATCCTGAAAGGAAAGCTCGATCACGCAGGCGCTTCCATCGCACACATTGGCTTCGGAATGGTATTGATGGGAGCAATGATCTCTACTTCGCGAAGCGAAAAAATTTCGGTAAACCAAAAAGGAGATGTCAGCATTTTCGGAAAAGAATATTCAAACCAGGAGAACATCCTTCTTCAGCAAAATGACACTGTAAGAATGGACGATTACTTTATTACCTATAATGGGAAAAGAAAAGCAGGTGTAGATATTTTTTATGATGTGGAATACCTGAAAAAAAATGCAGATGGAAGCTTATCCGAAACTTTCACGCTCAGTCCAAGAATCCAACTCAACCAGCGCATGGGAAATGTACCTGAACCTGACACCAAGCATTATCTTACAAAAGATATTTACACGCACATCACCTATGCTGATCTTGAACATGCAGGAGAACAACTCCAACAAAGCGGAGCCGGTGAATACAAAGAGCCGCACAACAATACGCTTGCTGTGGGCGATACTTTTTTCTCTGCAAACAGCATTATTGTTCTTGAAAAACTAAATACTTCTATTGACAAAGAAAAACTTGGAATTCAAAAGGCACAAATTGCTGTAGGAGCAAAACTCAAAGTTTTAGATGTGTCCGGAAAGATGTTCGATGCAATGCCTGTGTATTACATTACCGACAGCATGCCAAATACCGTAGAAAGCAAAGTGGAGGAACTCGGACTTAAGTTTTCATTCTGGCAGGTGAATCCGTCTACCGGAAAAATTGATATTTCAGTTTCCGAAAAAACAGCCGGCAAAAAAGATTTTATCGTAATGAAAGCAATTGTATTTCCTTACATAAACGTTTTATGGATGGGGTGCATCATCATGGTCATCGGAACGGTGATGGCGATTCGAAGAAGACTCAGAAAAGATTAACAGAAGAATTTAACCGACAAACAACTGATGCAAATATTTCTAATCGGTTCCGGAAATGTAGCAACTCAGTTGGGGCAAGCATTGAAAAAATGCGGACACAAAATTACTTTTGTTTACAGCCCTACTCTTTCTCATGCTAAAAAACTTGGACGAAAATTAAACACAAGTTTTGGCAGAAGTTTAGATGCAAGCCTTATTGCGCGCTACCCCTCTGATATCTACATCATTGCCGTAAAAGACGATGCCATAGCTGAAGTGGCAAAAAAGCTGCCTGCTTTAAAAAATAGTTTAGTGATTCATACCTCAGGTGCAACAGACATTTCCGTTCTGAAGAAAAAATTTAAAAACTGCGGAGTGCTGTGGCAGATTCAAACCATTAAAGCCAAAACAAAAGTTGATTTCAAAAAAATCCTTCTTGTGATCGAGACGAATAATCCTGCTTCAAAACAAAAATTATTGAAGTTGGCGCGTTCGTTAAGTCCAAAAGTTTATACGCTTAACTCTCAACAGCGAAGAATTTTACACTTAGGAGCAGTTTGGGTGAATAATTTTCCAAATCATCTCTATTATCTTTCCCAATCTCTTTTAAAAAAAAATCATCTTCCTTTTGAAATATTCGGTCCGCTTATACTGTCCACCGCAATGAATGGAATGAATAATCCAAAAGAATCACAAACAGGACCCGCAAAAAGAAATGATAAAAAGACCATGAACGCTCATTTAAAATTGCTGCCTGACAAAAATTACAGAGATTTGTATAAACTAATCAGTAAAAGCATCATCAATACATATAAATAGTGGCAAAGAAAAATTTCAAACAGCTCCTGAATAACGTAAAGTCATTTGTATTTGACATTGACGGAGTGCTAACTGATGGAAGTGTTACTTTGATGGCAGATGGCCAGATGGTGCGCACCATGAACACACGCGATGGATATGCGCTTCAGCATGCGGTGAAGAACGGATACACGATAGGGGTTATCTCAGGAGGTAAATCCGAGCCGGCAAAAAACCGTCTGGAAAAATTAGGAGTGCACGATGTGTATATCGGCATAACAGATAAACTTGACGCGCTGAAAGAATTCATGCACATACACAATTTGAAATACGAAAACATTTTATACATGGGCGATGACATGCCAGACTATGAAGTGATGCAGCGCTGCGGAATTCCCTGCTGCCCCAAAGATGCCGCACAGGAAATTAAAGAACTCAGTGTTTATATTTCCGATAAGAAAGGCGGTGAAGGATGCGTAAGAGATGTGATTGAACAAACGATGAAAGTGCATAAAAAATGGCTGCCGCTGAAAAAGAAAGAACAAAAATCTTTAGCATCATTATGATCCCATTTCTAAAACTAATCCGTCTTCCCAATCTTCTCATTATTGCTTTCACGCAATACATGATTCGCTTGTGCCTGATTGAACCTCTTCTGAAAGCTTCAGGATTTGAATTACAAATGAGCAACTTAGAATTTGCATTGCTTGTACTTGCAGTTGTTTTTATTTCAGCCGGAGGATATATCATCAATGATTATTTTGATGTTCGCATTGACAACATCAACAAACCCGAACAACTTGTAATTGACAAGGGTGTGAAACGCAGGGTGGCGATGGGTGCACACGCAGTACTAAGTTGTCTCGGTGTGGCAATCGGAATTTTTCTTTCATGGAAATACAACATCCTCCTGTCAAGAAGCACATTATTCATTCTTTCCGTGATCGGATTATGGTTTTACTCCACTACCTTCAAACATCAGTTCTTTACCGGAAATATTATTATTTCTCTCCTTGTAGGGATGGTTCCTTTCATGGTTACATTATTTGAAGTTCCGCTCGATATCATCAAATACAACACACAACTTGTAGAACAACAATCCTATCTTGGCAATACAACTACATCAGGTATTCTTATATGGACAGGCGCATATTCACTTGCCGCTTTTGGACTTTCACTCATCCGCGAAATGATAAAAGACATGGAAGATGTGGAAGGAGATATGCAATACGGCTGCAGAACGATTCCCATTGTTCTTGGAATGAAAAAAGCTAAAATGATTGCATCCTCAATGATTTTACTTTTCATGGCGGGAATCGGGTACGTGCAGCATTATCAGTATGTATCAAACAATAAAATTTCATTCTTCTATTTTCTTTCACTTATCCAACTTCCCCTTTTGCTCATTCTGATCCGCACATCCACAGCAAAAGAGAAAAAACACTTTCACGTGTCGAGTGTGATGGTGAAAATCATCATGCTGGCTGGAATAATTTTTTTATTTCTGCTGAAGTTCTTTTTATGGAAATAGAAGCCCCTCTCCAACTCTCCCCATTAGGGAGAGGGCCGAAAAAATCAAACAATGGGGAATAAAAATAACATCAACCTCCCTAGCGGGGATGTCCCGATAGCGATTGGGATAAGTAGGGCTTTATGTTAAAAGACAAACTCAACAAATACAACATCATCCTTGCTTCCAAATCCCCGAGAAGGCAATTTCTGCTGAAAGAACTCGGCCTGGATTTTCAAATCAAAACAAAAGATACAGACGAATCCTTTCCCAAAAAACTGAAAGGAAAACAAATCGCGCTTTATCTCAGCAAAAAGAAAGCGCATGCTTTCAAGGATGAGTTGAAACCAAACGATCTGCTCATCACTGCCGATACAATTGTATGGATAGGAAACAAAGTGCTCAACAAACCAGCGAATTACAACGAAGCAGTTAAAATGCTTCAACTGCTTTCCGGAAAAACGCACACGGTTTATACCGGAGTTTGCATTACCTCACCCCTTCGCCCCTCTCCCTTGGGAGAGGGGTTGGGGGTGAGGTCTTTTGTTGTCTCCACCAAAGTCTTCTTCAAAAAACTTACCAACAAAGAAATTCATTTCTACATAACCAACTACAAGCCCTATGACAAAGCAGGAGCATACGGTGCGCAGGAGTGGATAGGATATGTTGGCGTGGAAAAAATCATCGGCTCTTATTTTAATGTAATGGGACTGCCCGTAAAAGAATTATACGAAGAGTTGCTAAAACTCTAGTGCTATTCCTTTTTTGTAAAACTCATCCGCATACCATGCTCTTCTTCTATCATTCTAATGCCATACTTCCAGCTACTCTACGAATAAAATCTCCTGCGGTAGAATCGGATATCCTCCTGTTGTACATAACCGAATTAACGTATTGTTAATAAATGTTAACGCATTTATCTATTTTTTTTTAACTTTGTGTTAAACTTAGATAGAAATACCAATATAAATTGGTATGAATATCTTTAAAAAAAAACAATAATAATGAAACAAAAAAACAAAATTTCAAAAGCAAAATTGTTGATTTTATGTCTGGTGTTAACCACGGGAACAGTATTCTCACAAACAGCACAAATCAGCGGCTTTGCCGATGTAATCGCGGTTGCTTCTTCTGACACAGCAGGCGGAAAAATGCAAACAAAAAACAATTTTTCACTTGGAGCGATAGATATGTTTATCACTTCACAGTTTGACAAAGTGAGTTTTCTCGGAGAAGTTGCCTTTGAATGGGATGAAGTGGATTTTGAACGATTAGTAATCAATTATGATATAAAAAATTATTTCAAAATCAGTGTTGGTAAGTTCTACACCCCACTTGGGTATTGGAACAACACATACAATCATGGCACATTGATACAACCCACCATTAGCCGTCCGGAAGTGCTTGGCGACTTTATTAAAAGCATGCATCTGAAGAAACAAATTGGATTCCAGTTTCAAGGAGATGGCATCACTAAATACAATTTAGGGTATAATTTGGCAGTTACACATGGCATAACAGATATTGGTTATGTTGATGATGCCGATGAAGGCAAAGCTCTTACTCTTAACCTGCATGCAGAGCCAATCGAAAACCTTAAAGTGTTTGTATCGGGCTTATATGATGTTGTACCTAAAGGACAACAAGCCGTAAGCGACTCTATTCTTTTAACAGACGCTGATTTCCAAATATTCAATTTTGGAGTTGCTTACATGAATGGAAAACTTCCTTTTGAATTTATTGGAGAATATTATAATGTATCGCATAATATGGCAGAAACAAAGAGCACACAGGGTTATTTGCTGTATGCAGGATATCGCATCAAAAAGTTTGTGCCCTATATCAGTTACGATGTGTTGCTATACGAAAAGGGAGATCAGTATTTTAATACAAATAATTCGAATGCCGCTACTCTTGGTCTGCGTTATTTACTCAACGCTAAATCGGTTATAAAACTCGAATACAAATACCGTCAGCTTGAAACAACCGGAGTAGGACATTTTGTGACAATGCAATTCGCAATTGGATTCTAACGAACTATATAATCATAAAATAAAAATATTATCTTTATAATTCATTAAATAATAAACTATTAAATCACAATAGTAAATAAATAAATATGAAAAAAATATTGTCAACCATAGTTATAAGTGCAATGTTGCTTGTAGCAAGCAGCAGTTTCACAACATCGTCTTCTTCTTTGGGAGGAACAGAAATAGCAGTTATCGTCCACAAAGACAATCCCATCGCTTCTTTATCAGCAAGCGAAGCAAAGCTTTCTTATTTGCGAAAGATCAAAAAACGCTGGGAAGGGATCAATAAAAACATTCGCCCTGCCGACAGAAAAACGAAATGTGCAGAGCAAGAAGTATTTTACTCAAAGGTTTTGGGTATGACGGCTGATGATGTGGAAAAATATTTTATTGCCCGCCAGTATCAGAATGCCGAAAAGCCACAGGATAAGTTTGCGTCTGATAAAGATATCATTGATTTCGTGGGTGATGAAGGAGGAGCTATTGGATATGTAAATTCCGCTTCATTAACAGCAGAAGCAAAAGCAAAAGTAAAAGTGGTACTTACAATAAGCAATTAATGGATCATGAAAACAAAACTGACACTATTCTCGCTTGTGCTTATGATTGCTTTGACCTCCTATTCGCAGGAAACCCAGATAAAAGGATTTGCCAACATTGATGCTATGGGGTCTTTTGAAAAAGACACAGCACGAAAAGATGAAAATCATTTCGCAATTGGACAATACGATTTGTTCATCACTTCTCAAATTACTCAAAATGTTAAAATGCTCGGAGAAAGCGTGTTTGAGTTTGACGGGAACAGTTTTGCCATTGATCTGGAAAGAGTGATGGTTGATTACTACATGAAAGATTACTTTAGTATCTCTGTGGGAAAATTCCACACCCCGCTCGGGTATTGGAATAATGCCTATCATCATGGCATGGCGCTGCAACCCACTTCCATTCGCCCCGATGCCCTCAAGTTTGAAGATGAAGGAGGCATATTGCCTATTCATGAATTAGGCGCTCAGTTGCATGGAGACGGAATCACCAAATATAACTTTGGCTATAACCTTATGCTTAGCAACGGAATTGCCGCTGATGCAGCCTATGATTACAACAAATCAAAAGCGGTTACAGCTAATCTTCATGCCGAACCGATAGAAAATCTAAAACTTTACGTATCCGGTTATATGGATAGAGTTCCGGATGGATACACTACCGCGCAAGGAATAACCGTAAAAAAAACAGATGTGCAGATACTGAACGCGAGCATCGCCTATGTGAACGGTAAATTTCCTATCGAGTTTATTGGAGAATTTTTCAATGTAACCACCAATATGGATTCGGTTGTCAGCAAGGTTACCAATGGATACGTTTTATATGCAGGATACAAGATCAAAAAATTTGTCCCCTATGTTTCTTATGACGGAATTGCCTATCAAAAGGGGGAACAATACTTCATTGAAAACAATGTACAAACAACCACATTAGGTCTGCGCTATATAATGAGCCCTCTGTCTGTACTGAAATTAGAATATAAATATCATACATCAGCGCAAGCGGGAATGCCTTCGGTTTTCAGGAACCAAATAACTCTTCAGTTTGCATTTGGGTTTTAAAAACTAATACCAGTTAATGCTTAAATTTTATAATTCTTAACGCACATGAATTTTATTAGAAAGTACTACAACATCGTATTGCGGATAATGAGCGGGTATGCGATCATACTCTCAATGGTTTTTGTCAGCACCATTACAGCCGTCATCATTTTGGAACGAAACAACAATCACATCACTGCCGATACTCCGGTAATTTCTTCACTCAGGGATTTTAAATTTTTGATTTCCGAATCAGGAAGGCTTGCTAACAGCTGGATTTATCTCTCCAATAAATCAGAGAAAGAATCGCTTGCTAAATTGTTAACTCAAACCTACCCTGCTTTAAAATCTACTGTTTTATTGCAATCATCAAAATTAAATAACTTACAGGAGCAAGAGAGCATTAACAAATTAATTGCTAAATACGATGACATTATTGCTATTCAACAATTAATAATGAAGCAGCTTGCATCTGAGGAAGATTACGCGAACGATGTGAAAGTGGATGGAGCAATCGGCTTATATGAAAAACAATTAAAACCCAACGTTCAATCCTTGCTGGAAGAACTTGCTGCGTTTTCTGATCAGAAAAATAAATCATTTCAGGAAAATATCAGCGCAAACAACAACCTCTTGTCTTTTATATTTAAGATCGTAGCGCTGCTTACTGTGGTAATTAGTTTGGCGATTTATTTCCTCACCAAACAGATTGTTACCAATCCACTCAATAAAGTAAAAGAGATTGTACGGGCACTGGGAAGAGGTGAAATAGCAAGCATCGGAGAGTTAAAAACACGCGATTCCCTTTTAGCCGGATACGAAACAGATGAGATAGGACAGATGGTAAGCGCCATTGATGGGTTAACGGAAGGAATAAAACAAAAAACTTCTTTTGCGGATGAAATAGGAAAGGAAAATTATAATATGGATTTCCATCTTCAAAGCGATAACGATATTATGGGGAGAGCCCTGATAGGAATGCGCAACAACCTGAAAAAGGTTTCCGAAGAAGATGCAAAAAGAAACTGGGCAACAGAAGGGATGGCAAAGTTTGGCGAAATACTCCGTCACAACAATGACAATATGGAAGTGCTTGCCAATAATATTATCTCAAATTTTGTAAAATACCTCAAAGCCAATCAGGGTGGAATATTCATTATTAACGACAACAATAAAGACGATGTGCACCTGGAATTAATTGCCTGCTATGCATTTGAAAGAAAAAAACACATTACTAAAAAGATACTCCTGGGAGAAGGGCTTGTGGGACAGGTGTGGCAGGAAAGGGAACATATCTACATGACTGATATTCCAAATGATTATATCCATATTACCTCAGGGCTGGGCGGTGCAAACCCGAGATGCCTATTAATTGTGCCTCTGAAGGTGAACGAAGTTATTTTTGGAGTGCTGGAAGTTGCTTCTTTCAATAACCTGGAGAAACACGAAATAGAATTTGTGCAGAAACTTTCGGAGAGCATTGCCAGCACCATTTCTACCGCTAAAATAAACGAACGCACCAAGAAACTGCTGGAAGAATCTCAGCAGCAATCGGAAGAACTAAGGGCGCAGGAAGAAGAAACAAAGCAAAACATGGAAGAAATGACCGCTACGCACGAAGAAATGCAGCGAAAAGAAAAAGATTTTCAGGATCAGATTGAAGCACTGAAAAATCAGGTGAACGAATTGACCAAGCAAAACTAAATGCTGTTTTCCTGTGACGCTTGCCAAATTACGAGTCGTTTGTAAGAGTAAAAGGTTTTATTCTTTCCTGCAAGGTAAATTATTTTCCTTCTTCTATCCCAATGATTCTTTGCAGCTCGTGGTGGAGGCTGAGCGTGGAGAAATATATCAAGTCGCTACCTTATTCAAGTTTTATTTAGTTGTCTTCATGCAATTCTTTTCACCTTCCATCCGCTGCCATCGGCAATTGCTCCATATTCATATTTTACATCAGCAAATCGCTTCATGATGGTTCGGCATATTCTGCCCGGTGGGCGCGTAAGTGTGTATTCTTTTTTAGTGATGAGTAATGCCTCGCCAACTTGCAAACTGATAATTGCTTTATAAAACTCGGATGAATGTCCTGCGCCTCTTATCGGCAGTTGTTCCGATTCTTCGGGCGAAATTTTTTTCATGATGAGGTAAATTTGGTACTATCGAGTATGCTGGAGGTACTTTCGAGTATGTTAAGTGTACTATCGAGTATATTGAAGGTACTTTCGAGCATGTTCAGTGTACTATCGAGAGTGTTAAGTGCACTTTCGAGTATGTTGGCAGTACTATCGAGCATGTTCGGTGTACTTTCGAGCATGTTGAAGGTACTATTGAACATGTTGGATGTACTATCGAGTAATGTTTTTAAACAAAAAAAGAACATTTACGATCTTTTAATGTTTTTTTACGTTAACTATTAAGGAGCAGGTGGCGTTGTAGTTGCAGCAGGTGGCGCATCCGCACCACTTGCTTTTTCAAACATAGGAGCCAGATCATCCACCACGGCATCGGCACCCGGCACCTGATTTTCGGCTGCCGCTTTGGCGTTGCGATAAAGTTCGCGCGTCCATACATAAGCTTCGCTGCCGGCAACCTGCTGGGTGTCCTCATAAATTTCTACTATTTGTTTCAGTTGCCCGATAAAGTTTTCCATCTGATCAAAAAAGCTGAAGTCGTTGGTTGCCTCTGCCAGCGTGCCTGCAAAGCCGCTTACCAAGCCGGGGTTTGCTACCGCATGATTTTTCACCGCCCGCTGCACATAAGGATAGCGGCTGTTGTTAATGTTTGATAAACCGGTGCGTTCATCTTTTGTAAGATTGAACTGCGCAGGCAGATTTGCCGGTGCTTTGAGCGCTGTGATGGCGGTTTGAATTGCCGTTAACTGCGCTGCTGTTAGCGTGATGTTGATTTTTGAGAATGGCATAGGATAAAAGTTTAAAGTTTAGAGGTTAGAGGTTAGAGGTTAGAGGTTTATGTTTTAAGTTTTAGAATCCCAAAGAACCAAGTTTCAAATCCCAAGCCAAAAATCCCAAGGGGAAAACAAAATCTTCCATCTTGGAATTTGGAACTTGGGGCTTGCAATTTTAATTTGTTGTCACCATCCATCCTCTGCTTCTTAATGCAATGAGTGCGGGGAAAGCAGGATCGGGAACAGGCATGGTGCCTCCCGAAATATTAAGCATGCCTCCGCTGGTTCCATAATCGTTTATCTGGGTGATGAGCGCATTCACATTGATTAATGTCAGATCGTTGCCAAAAAAGTTAAAAGTTGTGGTCGCGCTGAAATCACCGCTCAGGGTAATGGATGTTGCTTTAACATTGGGTATCTGCAATGCTGAAACGGCAGCAAATACTCCGGCAATAACTTCGGCAACGGTTATTGTTTTTATTCCGGGGGCGGCATACACATGCTGAAAAACTAGGGTGCCTCCGGCAGTAAGGTTTGCGGAGTTGGTAATACCGCTTTCCCAGGTGGCAAGTATTGCGCCTCCGCTGGCAGAAAGATTTCCGGTGATAATTATTTCCAGCGGCATGCCGCTGAGGATGCTTTGATCGGAAGTGATGGTGATGCTTGCAGTTACAGGCGGTGGTGGTGGAGTTCCACTTCCTTGTCCTCCAAAAAGAGTTGCCAGATCATCTGCCACAGTATCAGCGCCCGGCACTTGGTTGGCTGCTGCATCTTTGGCGCTGTTATATAACATGCGCGTCCATGTATATGCTTCGCTGCCGGCTACCTGCTGGGTGTCTTCATAAATTTCTACTGCCTGCCTGAGGCGGAGCAAGTGCGCTTTCATCTGGTCGTAAAACACAAGGTCGTTGGTGGCTTCGGCTTGTGTGCCTGCATAACCGCTTACAAGCGTGGGGTTTGCCGGACCATGATTTTCTATGGCGCGCTGCACATAGGGGTAGCGCTCGTTATTGATATTGCTGAGCGATGTGCGCTCGGATTTTGTGAGGTTGTACTTTACTGGCAGCGTGTTAATAATAGTATCAATGGCTGCTGCAATGCTGCTCATCTCTGCTGGCGTGAGAGTGATGTTTATTTTGTTGAAGGGCATTTAAAGAAATTATGAATTGAGAATTATGAGTTAAGGATTTTTTGTTTCGGATTGTTCGCTTGTGTCCTTTCTTCTACTATTGTTTTTATTTCCTGCTCTATCTTATTCTTCATTGCTTCCAACTGTTCCATGCTGTGATGATCAAAATTTGAAAAAAGATAAAACGGATCATTTGATTTAATGAATTTTATGAGTTTGTGTCTTGTTATTTCTTCCTGATTCATTGTATGTTTTTATTTATAAAGCGGTATGTGTTTCGGCTTAACTATTAATTTTTCTTTTTCAGAATAATCATCTTTTATAAAGTTCCGTATCATGTTCACTAACTGATCGCGGGAAATTTTGTATTGATGAATAACCTTGCTGCTTTGCACCCCTGAATAATAATCATCTTTTATATTTTTTATTTCTTCGGGTGAAAGTTGTTTCCATTCCGCACGCGGCTTTTTTTCTGATTTCATTTTATAAAAGCAAAAAGCCCGCAACAAATAAATGTGCGAGCGATGTAACTATTAACGAATAATATTTATCTGCTAATAAAAAAATGGGGGGGGGGGGGGGTAAAAAAGAGTGTGTTCCAGAGATGCTTTCTCTAATGCGTTGTATGGTGTTGCAGAGGGTGTTTTAAAATAAGTGTGCATCTTGAAGAGATCAAATATAAATCAGGGCTTAGAAACAAATTATGATGTAAATCATATTTAATTGATAGGTTGTTTGTTCGGCTAAGAGCACAGGAAGAAGAAAGCAAGCAGAATATGGAAGAAATGACAGCCACGCACGAAGAAATGGCACGAAAAGAAAAAGACTTCCTTGATCAGATTGAAGCGCTGAAAAATAAAATAAGCGAACTGACTCAGCATCATTAAGTTGCTATAATTTAATCCGGATTTAGAGTTGAAAAATCTGGGTTAAGGAAGACGAAATACACAACAATCTTTCTGTTTTATCGAAAAAAAATCTATTTTTGTCATCATATTATACAAATTAAGGATTTTTAGAAACCTGAAAAATGAGAATGTTTTTACATAGTATATATATTTGCCAAAAAAAATCTTATTATGCATGCAACTTTACATATCTATTAAATAAAAATATCCTAATAAAGCATTCACTATTATCCCTGTTTGCGTTTTTTTTCTTTCTCTCCGAGAGCAAAGCTCAATGTACAGCGGCTATCGGTTCAAACATTTCGCCCATCAAAGGATGCGAAACCCTCACCGTTCAGTTTAGTGATTTAAGTACCGGGCCTGTTCAGAACCGAGTATGGGATTTTGGTGATGGCAGTCCAACCACAGGAGCTACAAATCCATCGCACAGCTATGTTTCTGGAGTTATTGGAGATACTGTCTATGTTGTCAATCTAACCATTCAATGTGTTTCGGGTCCGCCCAGCAGCGCAACAGATACGGTAAGAGTATATAAAAAACCGAAAGTATTATTTACGGCAAATAAAACAACTGTTTGTTCGATATCAGATTCTATATGCTTCACAAATAATTCAAGCACGGGCACAGGATATATCTATGCATGGAATTTGGGTGATGGATTTGCTTCCAGCATTTTTTCGCCCTGCCATGTTTATTCAACTCCCGGAGTGTATTCTGTGCAGCTGACTGTAACAAGTGATAAGGGCTGTACTAATTCAACAACTATTAATAATTTTTCTGCGATTGCCTCTCCTAATCCGGATTTCACACTTACCCCCGCATTTGGCTGCACCCCTCAAAAGGTAGCTATCATTAATACAACCGATACCCTTAGCTCTATAATCTCATCCCGCAGCTGGGATTTTGGCGATGGCAGCCCTTTGTTTACCGGCTCGCAGCCCGGAAGTCACACGTATACTGCTTCCGGAACTTATTTCATTCAATTAACAGCTACAAACTCCCTTGGCTGCTCAAACAAAACAGAAAAAGCTTTAATTGTCAGAACTACCCCCATTGCTTCTTTTACAGCCACAACACCTATTTGTTCGAATGACAGTTCGCTACTTACATTCACAGGATCAGCAAGCAGTATTGCTACATATAATTGGAATTTTTCAGGAGGCACCGGTGTCCCGGGTTCAGGAAAAGGTCCTCATAAAGTGAATTGGACAACAGCGGGCATACACACAATCTCATTAACAGTAGTTGACAGTGGCTGCTCTGCTGTTTATAGTGTTCCTGTAACCGTTTATCCAATTGCAGTAATAAGTTTGGCTGTTACTCCGAATGACACTGTTTGTCAGTCTCCTTTAACATTTACCGCAACTCCCGAAAGTTACGTTAGTTATAAATTTTATGTAAATAATATCCTGACCCAGAGTTCTCAGAACAATGTTTTTCAAAGTTCATCCCTTTCGGATGGAGATAAAGTGAAAGTTACAGCAATGAATTTGTGGGGCTGTTCAAATACAAGCAATGATATTGCCGTTCACATGAATGCTGTCCCTACCGTAACGCTTACCAGCTCTAACCCAAATATCTGCACAGGCGATTCAATTGTTTTTACTGCACTTCCATCCGGGTTAAGTAATTACACCTTCTTTGACGGAAGTTATAATCTTCAATCAGGAACAAGCAATAGCTATACATATTCCAACCCACCTAATGGTCATATTGTTTCTGTAATTGCACAAAACACGAGCGGATGTATAAGCAACATTAGCAATACAATTGGCATAAACGCAACACCTCACATGCAGAATCCATTAGTAAACTGCGGAACTACGACTGCAAACTCAATTCAATTTGTATGGGGAGCTGTTAACGGTGCTGTTTCCTATCAGGTAAGTGTCAATGGAAGCGCTTTTACAACACCCGGCAGCGGATCATCGGGCTTAACGCATTTGATAACCGGATTAAGTCTGAATGATACTGCAAAAATTATTGTTATGGCAATTGGAGCTGCTCCTTGCTCTGACACCACGTATTCTGCATTAGCTACCTGCGTTACGATGCCGTGTACTGCTGTTTCATATTCTTATACTCCCACGTATCAGGTTTGCAAGGGAACAATTTTAAATCCTGCAATCAGCAATATAAGTGCTGCCAAGTATGGCGTTGCATGGAATGGTGGCACTTATACTGCCGCCACATCCTTTTCGCTTACAGCTGCTGCTAACACAACCATAACAATAAGTGTTATTGATTCCTCACAACTTACCTGTCCGGCAACAAATGGAATCATAGTAATACAGGTTGATTCGATCCCAAATGTTACACTTAGCAGCAATATTCCTCAAGACAGTATTTGCGTTGGCAGCAATGTTGTTTTTACTGCATCGCCATCCAACTTAACCAATTATGCCTTTTATAATGGCTCGGTTTTATTTCAATCCGGAGTAAGTAATGTTTATTCAACAAGTTCTTTGCTTGCAGGAAATTCCATTCGTGCAGTGGCAAAAGATGTTGGCTGTACCGATACTTCGAATGCAATCAGTATTGCGATTATTCAACCGATGTTTCCTCCTCAGGTAGTTTGTGATGTAACCACCACCACCAGCGTTAAGTTTATATGGAACAGCGTAATTGGCGCAACCGGTTACATGGTCAGTGTAAATGGCGGTCCGTTCATAACACCCAGCAGCGGAAATCTCGGAGTAACTCATTTGGTAACGGGATTAACCCCTGGTGATGCAGTGTCGATTATAGTGAAGGCATTGGGAAATAGTCTCTGCGGAAACAGTGCAATTTCTGTTCCGGCAACTTGTTTTGCAACACCATGTGCCGCGATTAATTACACTATAAATTCAAATATCACTTTGTGTAAAGGAGATACCGCTACTTTATCAATAAACAATTTAACCATATCTCCATATTCTGTATCATGGAATGGCGGAGCAACAACTACTGCAACAACCTTTACTATTTCGCCAAGTGCAGATACGCTTATTACTGTAGAGGTTTCCAATCCAAACCAGCCGGCTTGCGTGCCTGCTATAAAATATTTCAACATTCATGTTATTGACAAACCTACGAATGTTACTGTTGTGAGTTCATCTGTAAACGACACTATCTGCAAAGGATCGCTGCTTACATTTACAACCTCCCCTGCAGGATATTCTAACTATGCCTTTTACGATGGCTTCCTGCTATTGCAATACACTAACAGCAATGTTTATCAAACAACTAACTGGATAAATGGCCACACTATTACTGTAATTGCAGAAAACCAAGGCTGCGTAGGCGCCCCCAGTAATTCAATAACTACTGCTGTTATTGATCCATTGAACGTTCCGCAGATAAATTGCGGCACAACAAATACAGATTCTGTTTATTTTGTTTGGAACAGTATTTTGGGAGCTACGGGTTATCAAATAAGTATTAATGGTGCTTCGTACCAAACTCCCACATCCGGACTAACAAGTTTATCTGAATTAGTTTCCGGATTAAATCCCGGGGATCCTGTCACCCTTTCTGTCATCGCCTTGGGAAATCTCCCTTGCGGAAACAGCATTGCCTCTGCAACTCATACCTGCTATGCCATGGGTTGTAATGTTGTATCATACACTATCAACCCATATGTTACTGCTTGCGAGGGGGACACCATTACTCTTTCTGTTTCAAATATCAATGTTGCCAATCCTCTGATTTCATGGAACGGTAATCTGCCTGCAACAGATACTACCTATTCATTAGTTGCGGCAAACAATACCACTATCTCTGTATCTGTGTCTGATCCTACTCAGCCATCCTGTGTCCCCACCACTAACAATTTTATCGTTACTGTAACTCCTGCTCCTGTAATCACACTGTCGTCAAATGTTTTAAACGACAGCATTTGCGCAGGCACCTCTCTGATTATTACCGCATCCCCTGCAGGATACTCTAATTATACTTTTTATAATGGAGCAGCTACTTTACAAAATTCAAATAATCCGGCATTAACTATTTCCAATATCTCTGCCGGCACCTATTCTATTTCTGCCCTGTCCGATAATACGGGGTGTAATTATAAAACAGCTACACTAAATTACGCAGCTATTTCTCTTCCAACTATTGTTCTTTCTTCAAATCTGACAAATGATACTGTTTGCTTTGGCGATACGGTGATCATTACGGCAAGTCCGGCAGGATATGCGCAGTATGATTTTTATAATGGAACTACCTTATTGCAAAGTTCATCTTCAACTGTTTATTCAGAATCAACCTTTTTGCAGGATTCTATCTACACTATTTCGGTTACTGCAACAAATTATCTAGGATGCATGGGACCTGCTTCATCTGCAACAACCTTTTATATATTGAAGCAGTCGAGTGTTTCCTTGCTGAGCCAACCTTTGTCCGGCAACATTTGCAATAACGATACTATTGTTCTGACCGCTTCTCCTTCCTCCTATTCGCAATATTCTTTTTACAATAACGCTTCTCTCATTCAATCCACAGCAAGCAGTTTATGTGCTATTACTTCGATTGCAAATCCACTCTCGTTTAATGTCATAGCAACAGATTTTTTCGGATGCAAAACACAACCAAGCGCTATACTGAATTTCAATGCACTCCCAACACCCGATCCATACCTTACCGCTTCTGACTCAGGTATTTGTAAGGGAACAATCACCACACTTTCTGCTGTTATTACAGGAAATTATCCCAACTCAACATATTTATGGAGTAACAACAGCACCGCACAAACTGTTGTAGTGTCGCCCTCAACAAATACAACCTATTATTTCAATGCAACATATAACGGGTGTAAAAGCACCACAGATTCAATTCTCGTAATGGTGGATATCACCACCCCTGTAGCGAATGCCGGAATCACACAAACCATCTGCATAGGAGACAGCATCCGGTTAAATGGAAGCGGTGGTTTATATTTTTTATGGAGCCCTTCCTCTAGCATTTATAATTACACGATGAGTAATCCCTATGCACGCCCTGATTCAACAACCTTGTATCAACTAATTGTTTCAAACACTTATTGCAAAGATACCACTACAGTAACAATCGTTATAGACAGATGTCTTACTCAAATTGTTAATCCAATTCCTCAGATCATTACGCCTAACGGGGATAATAGCAACGATGCATGGGTAGTTCCTGATGTGGATTATTTTACAGACAACCATTTGACGATTTACAACAGGTGGAATAATGTTGTTTTTGATGCAAGCCCTTACTTGAATGATTGGAAAGGAGTTAATAATAAAGGAGAAAATCTTTCGGATGGAGTGTATTATTATGTGTTGGATCTGAAAAACGGGAAAGATCCGTATGTAGGATATATTGTCATTACCAGGTAACCGTTAAAGTGGCAACAAAAAGTTAGACAACAATGATGTGTGATTTAAATTCAATAAAAATAAATGCAAAGCAATTTTTTTCAATTGCTTTTCTTCTTCTTTCGGGCTTAACCCAAGGATATTCCCAGCAGGATCCCATGTATTCTATTTATTTGTACGACAAAGTACAGATCAATCCTGCTTTTGCCGGAAGTTCCAATTGGATGGTGGGAACATTAAAATACAGAACCCAGTTCTTAGGGATCCCCGGGCAACCAAAAACGCAGGCGTTTTCCTTTCATGCACCCATTCAGCGATTTCATATAGGAACAGGATTAAAAATAGTACACGAGAATATTGCCGTAGTTTCAAAAACAAATGTAATCGGGATATGTTCCTACCATTTAAATTTTGCCTCCGGAAAACTTTCATTTGGCCTTGAAGGCGGAGTATTAAATCAGGCAATTTCTTTTCCTGATCTAATCCGGAAAGACCAAATAGACAATGCGATCCCGAGTCAGCGAACCGCACGAACGATCCCCGATGCCTCGTTCGGCACTTATTACCGAAAGAAAGAATTTTACTTAGGTTTTTCTGCTATGCATTTAGTAAAAAGCAAACTTGACTATGCAAACTTTCAAAGAACCATCAATGCAAACCTTTTCAAGCATTATTATTTTCTTCTTGGGAATGTCTTTGATTTGTCCGAATCATTCGCCATTGAGCCGAGCCTGCTGATTAAGTATGTAAAAGCCGCACCGGTTCAGGAAGATTTTAATCTTAATTTCATTTTTAAAGACAAAATCACAGTAGGACTTTCCTACAGATCGCATGATGCAGTTGCGGGTATCTTTAGAGTGAATATCACAGAATCTTTTAAAATAGGGTATGCCTACGATCATGCCGTTTCCGGATTGTCAGGATACAGCAATGGCACGCACGAGATTTTTATCAGTTATGGAATAAAACTGCTGCCGCCTGCTGAAGAAAAAGAAATTCATCCAAGGTATTATTATTAATGAAAAATGAAAGCTTACCCCTGCCTTCCCAAAGGGAAGGAGAACGCATTGAACGCGAGCTTCGTTCACAACCTTCGATTGTTCTTTGGAAAGGATTCAAGACTGGCTTTGTATTGCTGACACTACTAATGTTATGCGCAGGAAATATAACTATTGCACAAAAATATCTTGCAAAAGGAAATAAATATTTTGACCGAAACATGTTTAAAGAAGCAATTGCAAATTATCAATTGGAGTTAGACAAAGGAAAAGGGAAAAACAAAGACACCGCATTGCAGCAGATCGCAGATTGCTACCGGCTAACCGGTCAGTTTGAATTGGCGGAAGATGCCTACAAAAAAATTTCTAAGAAAAAAAAGAATGCTAAAAATATATTGAATTACGCTCTGAGCTTAAAAGGAAGTTCAAAATATGCCGAAGCATCAGAGCAATTTAAAGAATACATAAAACTAAATCCTGGAGACCCCATGGGGAAAGTGTACATGCATAGCTGTGATTCGGCACAAAAGTGGCTGGATGAAAATATGGCGGAAGCACGGTACGAAGTGAAAAATATCGAACAGGTCAATACACCTGGCAGTGAGTTTTCTCCGGCATTTTACAAAGACGGAATCGCATTCTGTTCATCAAGAAAAGATTCCAAAAAAGCATTGATGAGTTTTAATGGAGGTGATGAAGTCATCCGGCTGGATTTATATTATGAACCATTAAACTATCCCCCAGCCAACCTTCCTCTTCCTGAAAATATGAAAGATCTTAATTCTCCGTTGCACGAAGGTCCGGCAGCTTTTACAAGAGATGGCAACGAAGTTTACTTTACACGTACCATAAGAGGAAAAAGAGAAAAAAATAAAAAAGCAATTATCAGCACTTTACAGATTTTATATTCCCAAAAAGATTCTACGGGAAAATGGAGCAAACCGAAAAGCGCTTTTGAGTTTAACAGCTCCCAATATTCTGTTGCCCACCCCAGCTTAACAAAGAACGGCAAGTATTTATATTTCATGTCGGACATGCCTGGCGGACAGGGCGGAACCGATATTTATTATGTGGAAAAAAATAAAGACGGTTCATGGGGAAAACCTGTCAATCTTGGTCCTGAGGTCAACACATTCGGGCACGAAATGTATCCATTCATTGCTACTGACAATACACTTTACTTTTCTTCAGACGTACATCCGGGCATGGGAAAACTAGATATTTTTTCAGCTCGTTATGATTTTGATGAAGATAAATGGAAGCACGTTACCAATATGCAACCCCCAATCAATTCTATCGGTGATGATTTTTCCTTTATTCTCTCTGACGAGAATGATATGGGATTCTTCAGTTCCGACAGGTTTAACGGAAAAGGCGCAGAAGATATTTATGGTTTCATTGAAATGAGACCCATGACACTTTCCATCAACGGATCGTTTTTTGAATTTAAAGACAACTCCCTGCTGGACGGAATCACTTACAAAATAATCAACAATGAAACAAACGAGGAAAATGTGCTTATCTCTCAAAACGGAAAATATTCTTTTCAAATCACTGAAGGAAAAACTTTTACCCTCTCATCAAGAAAGGAAGGCTTTTCATA
The DNA here is from genome assembly GCA_016213435.1 of Bacteroidota bacterium. Lineage (GTDB taxonomy): Bacteria > Bacteroidota > Bacteroidia > Palsa-948 > Palsa-948 > Palsa-948. The sequence goes on along the minus strand of JACRAL010000216.1, from coordinate 35,169 downwards.
CAACAAAGTTGAATTGTCCTTAACAAGAAATACAGACAAGGAATACATACAGGCATATATCCTACCGAAACAACGCGGCATCTCTGTGAATGGCATTCTGCTGGAGAGTACAGATAAAGATTCTACGGCTGAAAAGAAGCAAATTCCAATAACAAATATTTCAGTTTCGCTCCTTGATTATTCCAATGCGGCCAGTGTGAGTAACAGCAAAACAAACAATAATGGGTTTTATTCTTTCAATGCAAAATTGTTTCCCGGAAAAAAATATTTAATAACAGCAAAGAAGCAAGCAGTTGCTACAAAACAACAATCAAAAACAGCAACATTACCTAAAAAAGAAACTTTAAAGCAGATGAAAGTGGATACCCTGAATAAAGTTCAGGTTATAGGAACCGTGAGGGGAAGAAAAGGAATAGTGCCTAATGCAAAAATTTCGATAAGTGACACGCTAGGCATGATAAAGAAAATTACAAGCAATGCAAACGGCCAGTACAATCTAAACGTTATAGCCTCTCAGAAATACCACTTCTCTGTTTCTGAAAAAGGATTTTTGCCAAAAGAAATTGAGGTTTTTTCAGATCAAAGGAATAAACAAATCATAAAAGATATTGATCTGTCTGAAATTGTAATTGATACGATCATTAAACTGGATGATGTTTATTACGATTATAACAGTGCTGTTATTCAAACCTCCTCCCTCCCATCCTTAAACAAATTGATTACTTTTATGGAAGCAAATTCCGGGGTTGTGATTGAATTAAGCTCGCATACAGATAGCCGAGGTGATGACGAGTATAATTTAAAATTATCGCAAGCTCGGGCACAAATGGTAAAAGATTACTTAGTCCTGTTTGACATTAATGCGTCTCGGATTTTTGCAAAAGGATATGGAGAAACAAAACCGGTTGTAAAAAACGCTCAAGCCGAAGCAGAACATCAAAAAAACAGAAGAACAGAATTTAAAATATTAAAAAAGTAAGTATTATGAAAAATGTTTTTCAAATCACCGCTATTATTTTTCTATCGCATATTTACTCCATCGCAGAAGCACAGTGCACCTCGGATGCATTTCTTGACAAATGCGCCTCCTCGCTGGGAGAATTCACGTTCATCAAATCATTCAATATCAGTATTGACAAAAAAACTGCTGAAAACAAATATGAATACTCTTATGTTTTCAGCAAAGGATCAACGTATAAGATCATTATTTGCGATGAGAATATTGATGGCAATAAAATGATCGTAACTCTTTTTGACAGAAACCACAAAATGATAGCTACCAATTTCAACAAATCAAATAAAAAGTTCTATCCATTGTTCAGCTATCCCTGTTCAGCCACCGGAGTCTATTATCTGGAAGTGACCTTCGAGAATGGCAAAGAAGGATGCGGAGTGAACATTTTAGGATTTAATAAATCATCAAATTAATAAATGGCCTGATGACTATCAAGTCAGATTATATAATCATGAGATATCAAACATCTTCAACTCCAGAGCATCCTTTTGAAAGACATGTCCAGCACAAAATGTATTCATAACAAATAATATAAAGCGAAGGATAAAAAAAAGTATATAGGTAAAATTGCTTATGCAGAAAACAAAGAACTGAAAAAAAAAGAATTTGAGACACAAAAAAAGCACAAGTAAGTAATCGAGTGATTCTATTAAATTGCAATTATGACTGAAACGAACGAAATAACAATAAAAGAGATCAAACATCTGATTTCTTTTATTAAGACTACTTATCGGTTTGACTTTAACAACTATGCTTTTTCTTCATTTAAGAGGAGAATCGAAAGAATTCTTGCGGTATATTCCATACCCAATATCGAGTCCCTGACAATAAAACTTCAACAGAATCCTGTTTTTTTTGAAGAGTTTCTTCGCGAGATCACCGTTAACACAACTGAGATGTTTCGTGCCCCCGCTTTCTGGAGAAAACTCAGGAACGATGTCCTTCCGATTCTTGCACATTATCCTTCCCTCCGCATATGGAGTGCAGCTTGTTCTTCAGGAGAAGAAGTATACTCCCTCGCTATTGTTCTTAAAGAGGCTGATCTTCTTCACAAAACAAAAATACTTGCTACTGACATCAATGATCTGGTTCTACAAAAAGGCATGAATGGAACTTACCCTAATCGAAATATGGAAGTAAATGAAAAGAATTACCAGCGTTTTGAGGGCAAGGGAAAGTTGTCTGACTATTATTCATCGAAAGAAGAAAATGTAGTTTTTGATAAAACCCTTATCGAAAATGTTTCATTCAAAAAATTTGACCTTGTTCAAAATGAGCAGTATTCGAAATTTGATCTTATTCTATGCCGCAATGTGATGATTTATTTTAATCCGGAATTGCAAAATAAAGCAATCGAATTATTTGGAAATAGTTTATTTATGAAAGGTTTTTTAGCTGTGGGAGAAAAAGAAACAATTGCTTTTTGCAAAAGCAGTGATAATTTTCTCACATTCAGTGCAGAAGAAAGAATATATCAGAAAATCAAAGACAATGCTGACCGGATATAAAGCAATAGTTATAGGAGGGTCAGCAGGAAGTTTTCCGGTAGTGATGAAAATATTGAATAACATACCGAAAAATATAAATATGCCTGTAATATTTTGCCTCCATCGTCTTAAACATGTCCGACATGGCATCGTGGAAGCATTATCTACAAAATCTGCTATACCTGTAATTGAACCAAACGACAAAGACCAAGTGAAAAACGGAATTGCATATATCGCTCCGGCTAATTATCATCTGTTGATTGAACCTTCAGGCGCCTTCGCGTTATCAACAGACGATATGATCAAATATTCTCGTCCTTCAATTGATTTAACATTTGAAACAGCTTCCTATACTTATAGAGATAAACTTATCGCGATAATATTGTCAGGAGCAAATTCAGATGGAGCAAATGGAATTAGAATTGCTAAAAACAGGGGCGCTTTAACCATAGTGCAACATCCCGATGAAGCAACAATTAAAATGATGCCTGAAGCTGCTTTGAAAGCAACTCCTATAGATAAATCACTAATAAGCGATGAAATTGTAAATCTCTTGAAAACCATACAATAACGTGAAAACAATTTTACTCATAAGCGCTGCCCTGAATGTCGTTCTACTGTTTTTACTTTTTAAAAAACGAAAAAAACAGAATGACAATATTGCATCTGAAATCGACAAAAAAGATTCAACAAATGCTGACAATCAAAAAACGGATTTTCTTCAATCTAAAATAAATACTTTTAAAACTTTTGCTGCAGGGTTACCAAATGAAACAAATAAGCACGAATCTCTATTGCATAAACTTGCAACCGAAACTCAAGCCGTTCAAGGAGCATTATATTTAATACATAAAAATGACGATCGCACTTTTCTTCGTTTTAATTGCGGTTATGCATTTTATTGTCCGGAAAGCAAACCCATTGAATTCGAAATGGGAGAAGGACTGATCGGTCAAGTGGCAAAAGACAAAAAAACATTAATGCTTAATACTGCACCGGAGGAACATATCCCTGCCGTATCTGGTCTTGGAAAAGCAGTACCGCAACATTTAATTATTTGTCCGCTTGTTAAAAATGACATTATTGTTGGAGTGATGGAATTAGCAGCATTTCATCCCTTTGACACAGAATTTGAAAATTTTATTGAAGCAGCATCAAAAATAGTAACAGAAACTTTATAAACGTGAGAATTAAAACCATCATATCCGCCCTTATAGGTTTCGTTTCAGGAATATTATTTCTTCTGACCATATGGAGTATTACAGCAAATAACGATAAAACCGGACTCAATATAGATTTTATTATCGGCTTGCATTATTCTTCTCCCTTATTTTGGTTTGCAATGGATACTGTACCAGTTTTCCTCACGCTGGCATGCGGTGCCCTCGGCTTCTATTATAATCATCGTCTCTTACTCCTAAATAAAACATTGCAGGAACAATCGGCAAGCATGAACAAAGTAGGCGCTTTTGTAGAAAAAATAGGGCAAGGTGAATTCAATATTGAATATCAAAACGGAAATGACAGCATCAGCACTGCATTAATAAAGATGCGGGATAATCTTCGCAAAACAACGCAAGACGAGCATGACAGGCAATGGAAAATGGAAGGCATGACCGGACTGGGAGAAGTCTTACGCAGCTATACTGACTTAACGGAATTAGGATATCATCTGGTTGTCTTCCTCGTAAAAAAATGCAATGCAATTCAAGGAGCTTTTTATACTATAGAAGAGGACGACAGCAAACTGGCGATCATTCGCATGAAAGCTTCTTATGCCTATAATCGAAAAAAATACCTTGCTCCGGAATTTAAAATTGGAGAAGGATTAGTTGGACAGGCAGCAATAGAACGAGACTTTATTTACCGAACAGAGATTCCCGACAGTTATTTTTCTATTACATCAGGAATTCTTGGCGATAAAAAACCTAATAGCTTGTTGATTGTGCCCTGCATTTCAAATGATAATCTTTATGGCGTAATCGAGATTGCATCCCTAAATATATTTAATGCACTGGAAATTGAATTTATTAAAGAAGTATGCAAGGTTATCGGACAAACCATTTTTAACCTTGGTGTTAATGAAAGAACATCCAAACTTTTAGATGAAGTAAATAAAAGTCATAAAAAATTGCATGCCTTATTGGAAAATGCATCTGAGATTATTACTATTTACGATGAGAATGAAATTGTCAGATATGAAAGTCCTTCTGCAAAAAACATAATAGGATATACACCTGAAGAAACGATGGGAAATACTTCGTATCAGCGCGTACATCCAAAAGGAATTGAGTCAGTAAAAGAAATGTTCAGAAAACTGAAGGAAGATCCGCGATTTACGGTAACCATTCAGATAAGTTATATTCGAAAGGATAATAGCAAAATCTGGCTGGAAGCAACAGGAAAAAACATGCTTCACGATCCTGCTATACGCGGAATTATTGTTAATTCAAGAGACATTACCGAGAAACGAAAAGCGGAAAAAGAGCAACGATTGCGAGGACAGATGCAGTCTCTTTCTGAAAATAGTCACGATTTGATCCTGCGCATCGGCATTGACGAAAATATTTTTTACATAAATCCAACTGTTGAATCTCTTACAGGAAAAAAACCTGCTGAATATTTGCAAAAACCTTTCTCCTCTGTAGATTTTCCAAACTCAATTATTGAAGAGTGGAAAAAAGACATTGAAGTAATCACAAAAGAAAACAGACCCATTACAAAAGAACTCGTCTTTCCTACTATTAACGGAGAGAAGATCATGCAAATAAATATTATCCCCGAATATAACGAGAAAAAACTTGAAACTCTTCTCATTGTTTCACATGACATCACTGAACAGAAAAAAAATGAAAATAGAATCAATGAGCAAAACAAAAAGATTACTGAAAGTATAAATTACGCTCAACGAATTCAAAATTCTATTATCCCAACAGAAGCTACATTAAGGCAGCACTTTCCTGATTCCTTCATGTTCTACAAACCTAAAGATGTGGTAAGCGGTGATTTTCCATGGATGTTTGTAAAAGATGATGAAATCTATGTTGCCACTGTGGATTGCACCGGGCATGGAGTTCCTGGCGCACTCATGTCATTCATTGGACATTTTACATTAAACCAGGTTCTTACTTCTGAAAAACTTCCCAATGCCGGAGCAACACTTGACCTGCTTCACCAAAATGTACAACAAACATTACGACAAGATACTGGCGATAGCAAATCCCGTGACGGAATGGATATTGCACTTTGCAGAATTAATCTGAAGAAAAAAGAACTGCATTATTCCGGAGCACATCGCCCACTCTATTATTTAAAACAGGATAACAACGGATTTGAGTTTAATGAAGTGAAAGCAGACCGTTATCCTATAGGTGGATTTCATTACAAGAACCGAGAAAAATTTAAAGACCATGTCATCACATTCAAAAAAGGGGAATCAATATTTTTCTTTACGGATGGTCTTCCTGATCAATTTGGAGGACCTGATGGAAAAACAAAATTCATGAGCAATAGGGTGCAAGAATTCGTAAAGAAAAATAACTCGTTACACATGAATAAAATAGGTACTCTCATCCACCATGAATTTGAACAATGGAAAGGAAATCACAAACAAATGGATGACGTATTATTAATAGGCATAAGGTTTTAAATATATATATAAACAAAAAAATATTTACTATGGAAGATAATAGCCCCGAATCCTTAATGTATGTAACTAATTTGCGAGAGAAAATGGAAAAGCACAAATTCATGCTTGCTTACAGAGGATTTTTTTCTCAAGAAATCACAAAAGCACTTCTTGCCACCACTGAAAAAAAACTCTTACTGGAAGGGGCTGATACCGCCATAAAAAAGAAAGTATTCAATGTAATGGTAGAATGCTTGCAGAATATTTGCAAACACAAGGACGATTCGAGTTCTTCTTTGTTCATGATTGGCAAGCTTCTGGAGGATTACGTTTTGTATAGCGGAAATGTTATTCTCAAAAACAAAAAACAATCTTTGACAAATAAACTGGAAGCCATAAACAGCATGACTCTTGAGGATCTGAAAGAACTATATAAATCTCTTATTACAACGCCCTCCTTCTCGGAAGAAGGTGGTGCAGGAATTGGACTCATTGATATTGCCAAAAAATCAGGCAGCAAGCTTGATTTCCAGTTTGAAGATGTTAATGATAGCACCGCCTATTTCTCTTTACGCACGGTAATCAAAGCCCATTTTGAAAAAAATGAAGATGGATCCTCTCCATTAGCAGAAAACGCAGCATCACCTATCTCTTATGTACATGAATTATATAAAGAAATGGATAAGAATAATATCATTCTTATATATGAAGGCGATTTTACCCAAGAGATTACCAAGATTGTGCTCTCCATGACAGAACGAAAGTTTGATGCTGAAGGTTTAGATTCCACATTAAAGAAAAAAGTATTTAACGTCATGGTTGAGAGTTTGCAAAACATTTGCAAGTATCAATACTCAGCCGAAAATCCTGATTATGTTCCTTCGATTTTTATGATCGGGCATAATTCCATGGATGAGTTTTCTATCATATCCGGAAACGTCATTGCCAATGCCTCCATTCCTCCTTTACAGGCAAGAATTGACCAGATCAATACTCTCGATAAAGAGGGGCTGAAAGCGTTGTACAAGCAAGTTCGATTATCCTCCACTATTTCTGAAGTTGGAGGAGCAGGACTTGGATTCATAGATATGGCCCGAAAATCAGAGAATAAACTTGCGTATAGTTTCGACAAGATAAATGAACGCATCTCATTTTTCACATTATTGACCTTGGTATCAAAAAAAGAAGTATAAAAAGAAGTAGGATAAAAAATCCAAATAATTAACATATAATAAATCTAAAAATAAATCATCATGGAACCATTAATCCTTAAAGGAACCGAAGACACTCCTTCAATAACACTAGACATTACCAGCAAACAATTTGAAATTTCAGGCCGTTCATTGCCTGAGGATGTAGTGACATTTTACCAGCCTGTACTGGACTGGATAAACTTATATTCCGAAAAACCGGAAGAAGAAATGATATGGAAAATCAGATTAGAATACTTCAATACTGCATCTTCTAAGATCATTTTGGATATCCTGATGGCGCTTGAAGAAATCAAAGACAAAGGAACTAATGTTATCGTTCAGTGGCATTTTGACAAAAATGATAATGATATGATGGAAGCTGGCGAAGAATATAAAGATCTGGTAGGATTAACCTTTGAGTTGATGGGGTATTAACCCTTTTTCCGACCTACTAACCACATTAGATCCACTGATCTGACTTTATGAGTGAAGAAATCCTAAAAGCATTGATGGAACTTTTTGCCATTATCTCTAAACAAGATACCGGCAGCAATGAGCGTCATCGGAACTTTGTTTCTACATTTCTTACGAGTCAATTAAGCAAAAATAAGGTAGCAGAATACCTAATGCTTTACGATGATATTTTAAACAAACCAGATAAGAGAGAATCAAAGACAGAATCCAAATTAACCTCCGTAAAAGATTCAGTTAAGATTCTTGCTATCTGCAGAAAAATCAATAAAACTCTTACCCAAAAACAAAAAGTTGTAGTACTCGTCAGGTTATACGAATTAGTCAAATCAGACAATCTACTCACGCCTCAACGTGAACAAATCATCAATACAGTTTCAACAGTTTTTAAAATAGATGCGAATGAATCCAAACTGATTGAGTGTTGTGTTCTACAGGATAATCCTTACGCCTATGAGTCAAGTGATGTCCTTCTTATTGATAATAATAAAGAAGGTATTCCATTTAGCGAGAATAGTATAAATCATTTTATTGCCGATGGATTAGATGGCTTTATAAAAATCATCCGGATTAATAGTGTAAACCTTTTCTTTTTAAAATATATTGGAAATGCTGAGCTTTTCCTGAATGGCCTTCCACTTTACAAACACTCCATCTATATTTTACCTCATGGCAGCACCTTGAGGTTACCGAGGGGAACTATTTATTACAGCGAAGTGATTTCTATCTTTCTTAAAAATGTAAGTGAAACAGAATTGCTTTTTAATGCGCAAAGTATAACTCATGTTTTTTCAAACGGAAAGATTGCACTCAACGATATAAATATTTGCGAAAAGTCCGGAACCCTCGTAGGCATCATGGGCGCAAGCGGTGCCGGAAAAAGCACTTTGTTGAATATATTATCAGGATTGGAAACCCCTACGCAAGGAAGCGTTACCATAAACGACAAAGATATTTTTAAAGAAAATGAAGAATTAAAAGGCGTAATCGGCTACATAGCGCAGGATGATCTGCTGATTGAAGAACTTACCGTCTTTCAAAATTTATACTACAATGCAAAATTGTGCTTCAAAAATAAGACAGAAGATGAAATAAAAGAAAAAGTAACTCAAACACTTTCTAATCTCGGTTTATTGGAAGCAAAAGATATTAAGGTGGGCTCGCCTCTTCACAAAACGATTAGTGGCGGACAAAGAAAAAGATTAAACATTGCATTGGAATTAATACGCGAACCCTCTGTTCTTTTTGTAGATGAGCCGACATCCGGATTATCCTCGAGAGATTCAGAAAATGTAATGGATCTTTTAAAAGAACTCTCCCAAAAAGGAAAATTGATTTTTGTTGTAATACATCAACCCTCTTCTGATATTTTCAAAATGTTTGATAAGATTTATTTGCTGGACGTGGGCGGATTTCCGATTTATTACGGCAATGCAATTGAGTCAATCATGTATCTTAAAAAAGCATCCCATCAGATCAATAGTGATATTGGCGAGTGCGAAACATGCGGCAATGTTAATCCCGAGTTGTTATTTAATATTATCGAAGCCAAAGAAGTGGACGAATATGGACAGTATACACTTGAGAGGAAAATGTCTCCGCTCAATTGGTATGAAATGTTCAAAGCAAAATTTAAGATAGAAATCGGGAAAGCGGGAAAAAATCTACCTGAAAGTATTTTTAAAATTCCCAATCAGATCAAACAGTTTTTAATTTTTATTACCCGCGATGTTCTTTCTAAAATCAGCAATAAACAATATTTGTTGATCAGTTTGCTCGAAGCTCCGTTGCTCGCTTTTCTCCTCTCCTTCATTATCCGATATAATGACGGCAATGGGAAGTCGGAATATATTTTCAGAGACAATGAAAACATACCGGCATATATTTTTATGTGTGTTATTGTTGTACTGTTTTTAGGTCTAACAATCAGCGCTGAAGAAATTTACAAAGACAGAAAAATACTTAAAAGAGAACGATTCCTGAATCTGAGTCGTTTCAGCTATCTCTCCTCTAAAGTAATCATCCTGTTATTTATCTCAGCCATTCAATCGGCCTTATTTGTTATGATTGGAAATTACATAGTTGGAATAAAAGGAATGTTCTTTGCATATTGGCTTATGCTGTTTTCTGTTTCCAGTTTTGCTAATATAGTAGGGTTAAATATTTCATCCGCATTTAATTCAGCTGTCACCATTTATATCTTGATACCACTTTTGGTAATTCCGCAAATGATCCTGGGAGGAGCTATGTTCAGCTATGAAAAACTGAACAGAGCAGTTGGCGGAGGCTACCAAGTTCCAAAAATTGCCAGTGCCATGACATCTCGATGGGCGTATGAAGGATTAATGGTAAACCAATATGTAAATAATAATTTTGACAATATCTTTTACTCCATCGAGAAAGAACTCAGTGCTGCGAACTATAAATTAGCCTATTATATTCCTGAATTGGAAAAATTTACCAACGAGATTTCAAGTAAGGAGGAACAACAAAGTAATGATTTGAAAAAAAAATACGATCTTTTAATAAATGAACTAAGAAAAGAATGTATTACCGCGGGAATTAAATTCAACCTAACCAATGATTTGAAAAACATCACAGATATAAAAAATAATATCACGGAAATAAATTCCACCATCAGTTCATTAAAGACCTACAATTCTGATTTGCTCAATAAAATGGATAATGAAAAAAATAACATAATTACCTCTCTCACCACTGATTCCATATCAAAGAATAAATATTACAGAATCAAAAATGATTTTTCGAACTCGTATCTTGCAGAAATAACACGCAACAATCAATTACAAAGAAAATATATTATTGAAGGAAACAACATTAAACAAATAGTTGATCCTGTTTTTCAGAACACTAAAAAAGGAATTGCCTCAATGAATGATCCTTTTTTTATTTCAACTAAATATTTATTCTACAAAAAAATTCCTACTTTCTATTACAATGTAATTATTATATGGCTTATGTCCATTATCGGATTTATACTACTATATTTTGATGCATTAAAGAATTTAATTTCATTCAAAGGACTTAAGATCAAATCAGTCAGCAAATAAAACTGGCATTGTTTATAATGCAATAAGATCAATAAAAAAAGACTAACACCATCCAACTATGAAAATAAAGCTAACTAAACTCATCGCGTACTCCCTAATTGCCGGAGCATTCATGGCATGCAATTCAAATGAGGACACGCTCAAAATTGAAAGTGGGAAAGATTCCACAAAAGCTGTTATTAATGTGTCTGAAAAAACCATTACTAACCTTATTCAATCCATTCCCAGCCCTATAGAAATGGCATCCATCATAAAAGGGTCAGGAGCAGAATTCAATGAAAAAATTCTTAATCCTTCCGAGAACTATAAGAAATACGGAACAAGCATGGATAAAGCCATAAATATTGGAATTTACAGTGCAGATCTTGGCTATATTAATATTTACGAAAAGTCGCTTTCAAGTATTGATTATCTGCATTCAATCAAGAGTTTATCAAACGATATTCAGGTTGGACAATTCTTTGATTTTGAAACCCTGAATAAACTTGCATCCAACAGCAAGAACATGGATTCCGTTCTTTTCATCAGCACATCCTGTTTTAACAAAATGGATCGATTTCTTCGTGAGCACAAAAGAAATGAATTGAGCATTCTGATTATTACCGGAGCATGGGTAGAAGGATTATACATCACTTCTGAAATCGCGAAGAACAATAAAACAAATGACTTAATTGAAAATATTGGCTCACAAAAAATAAATATAGAGAATCTTAATGTTATTCTTGATCTTTACAAAGGAAATCCTTACTTTAAAAACTTAGGAGAGCACTTTTCTGAGTTAAAAAAAGTATATGATGGCATTACAATTACCTATGAATATAAAGAACCCATTACAAAAGAAGTAAACGGAGAGTTGGTTATTGAGGATAATACTACAAGCAAAATTGTAGTAACCGATGCGCAACAAAAAATAATTCGGGAGGTAATAACAAAACTCCGAAAAGAAATTATTTCATTATAGAGAAAGGGGTATCTCAACTGCGCTAACTTTCAATCTCTGATGATGAAAGTTGTAAATCAAAAGGAGTTTTGCTTTTCCTCACTTCAAAAAAAATGCTCATCCTTTTGATTAACCTGTGGACTTCACCGACCAAATTTCCAACTCTTTGATACAGTCTTTGCAAACTTTATCAAATTTAAAACATTATTTAACATCCCTCTAAAGCTTCACCCTGAAATACACTTCGTCTGGTCACTAAGTCGGGGCCAAGTAGGGACTAAGTCCGGTTATCTGAATTTGAGGGCTCTTGCACCGCTTCCTTTTGTTTCTGCCTTGTGTAATACCTGTAAGTAAGAAGCGAAAATTGCTTTAAACTATACGCAATGTTAGCAGCTTCCTCATCGCTTATGTTCTCAAAACCCTTAAAGGACTTAACCTTTTCTATGGTCAGATCCTCGTAATCTTTTTTCTTTTCCATTGTTTTTTTTATCACAAAATACTCAATCCTCCTTCACGGTGTAGTACCATAGTAGCTATGCTACCACATTTTTCGCTTCCTGACTACATTTTCCGGCAATTCACATTTTTTGCAATGAAATAAAAATCAGCTCATTACATTTTTCTGATTTTTTCTTTTCAAAAATCACTTTTCTCAATACTACAACTACTACACTACTACTTATATATATATTATTTATTATTAAGCAATTATAAAATTTTAATGTAGTAGTTGTAGTATTTGTAGTAGTGTGGCAGGATCAAATCAGAAAAAATCCTTTTTATATTTTTAATGAGCTTTACTATTATTGCAGTCTAAATTTTCATAAGATGAAAAATACAACTTTGTCCACAAAAGAATTGCTACTTTCTATCCCTGCAATGCGAAAACAAGCTCTGCAATTGTTTGGTAAAGGAAAACCGTATGAAGAGCTGCTAAAAGAAATCTTGAAATATGATTATTACGATGACGAGAAGGATCATCATCTTGCCAGCAACAAAGAATTGCAACAAAAGCTGAATTTAACTGCCGGAAAAATCAAGAAGCAGTTAGAGCAAATTCACAATAATATTTTAGACGAAGCCTGGAATCATGCCGGGCTATTTAATTATCAAATGGTGGAATATGATTTTTATGTACAAGGCTGGCATAACAGATTAAGTTTTAAAGGGCATATTCCTGTAAGACCCACAGTAGGAGAAAGCTTTGATATGCCTTTTCTAAGAGCTGTAAATAACGGTATGGGGAATTTTTATGTGGAGCGGGTTCAACATGAGCTTACTGATGAGAAACAGATCGTCCATGTATGGCTTAAAAGTGGCAATTACAATAGTTATGAGCAGTTTAAAAAGGATAAAGATGAGTTTGAAAGGCACGAAAGGTGGTTACAAAGCATAAAGAACAACTGATGGATAATCATTTTTTAAACATTTCCTTCAAAACATCAAATATTTTCTCTCCTTTGATATGGGGTTCCAATTTTTTCAACAGGGATACATCCTTTAATGTTTGGTTAAATAACTGCACGAAATACCGGATCAACTGTACATGAATTTTTATGGCTTGTTCACTTTTCAGACTTCCTCCGACCATTAATATTCCTTGCTCGGTAAAAACGTGAGGAAATTTTTCCTCTTTGAACGAGCTGAGTGCTTTCGGCTTTAGCTTAAACATAAATTCTTTCGGGAAGCGATCTATATTTTTTTTGAGCTGTTTGTGCAGGTACTCGGGAGTTACACGGTATAATTTTGCAACATCGCTGCTCAGCATTACTCGCTTGCCCCAGATTGTTTTCATACTATTTTCAATCATCGCTTCTAGTCACTGCTCAATTTGCCAAAGGAAGGAGCGGAAGGATATATCGTTATTACAGATGCACGAAAAAACTTGGTAAGTGTGGACAAGGTTATTTAATGGAAAAGTATGTAGCGGAACAAGTGCGGGAACAACTTCAAAGCATTGCAATATCTGATGAATGGGCAGAAAATATGTTAGGGCAAATTGAGCAGTGGGCACAAGATGAGCGAAAGGGGTACGGCTGCTTTTGCCCAAAACCTTGAAGCAAGGACAAAGGAATCACAAACAAAAATGGATAAGCTTGTAAATACTTATTTGGATGGTGAAATGGAGAAGGATGCTTACATGAGAAAGAAAGATGAACTGATGAAAATTAAAGCAGATATACATTCTCAGAAGAACGGTTTTGGGCAAAAGCTGACTTGGCTCGACCCCCTTCGCGATTGGGTTAAGACCGCTCACCACGCAGGGAAACTTGCCAATTCAGATCATGACTTTAAGGATTTATCGGCTGTTGCGGAAAAAATTGGAACGAACCGCCTATTAACGGATAAAAAAATCTTATTTGATTTCGTCCCGCCTTATTATAATGTGCCTAAATACAAGGCATTGCAAAGCAAAAGCCCCGCGTTAGCGGGGCGGGTGCGTAAAGGGGAGAAAAAGGAACTTCTCCTTTGGTGGAGCCGGGGAGATTTGAACTCCCGTCCAAACAAGGGACAAATATGCTTTCTACACGCTTAGCTGCCTCTTGATTTTAGAAATGAAGCAGGCAAGGCAGCGGCCAACTTCAAACTTAGCTTCTTTAGTTTCGCTGTGAACCAAAGCTTTTCACAACTATCTTTTCATTTGCGATGCTTGATCCGGAGCGCTGAAAAGAAAAAGCTATCCGGGAAGCAGGCACTTATATTGACTTAGTCAATTAAGCAGCCATAGCGAAGTTATAGTCGCCATTTGGAATTTGAGAATTGTGATTAACGTGATACTTTCCCAACTCACGGCATGCTTACAAACTCATCCTCCTCGCTGTCAAAACCTGTCGGCCCCATTTTTAAAGTAAGAAATGATATGTAAGAAATGAAAAATAGAATACAAAGAACTATCACAAAGTTACCAAAAAACAGAATAGACAATAAGCAGTAGATAATAGACAAGCAATAAAAATATACATTTGCAAGATTACTAATAACGAATCTTTACAAATATTACAAATGAATACAGGTATGATTGGCAATATTCGTATCCATTTGTTAATTGGTATCTGAAATATTTATGATTAAAATCGGAATCATCAAAGAAGGAAAAGTGCCGCCCGATCACCGTGTTCCCTTCACACCTGAACAGTGCAAACAAATTATGGAACAATTCCATGGAACAGAAGTATTTGTTCAGTCAAGTCCTATAAGGATAATTAAAGATGAGGAATACAAAAAAGCAGGAATTCCAGTTGTAGATGATTTAAGTCTTTGCGATATCATCATGGGAATTAAAGAAGTGCCGTTAAAAGATTTAATACCAAATAAAACATATTTTTTCTTTTCTCACACCATAAAAAAGCAGCCGCATAACAAGTTGTTGCTAAAAACAATTTTACAAAACAACATCACGCTGGTTGATTATGAATGCCTCACCGATGAAGAGCATAACCGCATCATCGGCTTCGGGCATTATGCAGGGATTGTGGGGGCTTACAACGGAATCTACGGCTACGGAAAAAAATATAATCTCTTTTCCCTGAAGCGCGCCTGCGACTGCCACGACAAAAAAGAGCTTTGGGAAGAACTAAAAAAGATAAATCTTCCTAACTTAAAAATAATCGTAACAGGTAACGGGCGCGTTGCCAACGGAGCCATTGAATTGCTGGGCGCTCTGCACATACGCAGGATCACTCCGTATGAATTCACCCACTACACTTTCCGAGAACCTACTTACACTCAACTGCACTCTCACAACTACAATGAACCGCTTGACGGTTCACAATGGAATACGGATAATTTCTATCACCATCCTGAAAAATTCCGTTCCACCTTCATGAAATACACACGTTGGTGCGATCTGCTCATTCATTGTTCATTCTGGGATCCTCGCGCACCAAAACTATTTACGAAAGAAGAAATGCGCAGTCCTGAATTCGGCATCAGCGTAATTGCCGATGTAACCTGCGATATCAACGGATCCATTCCTTCCACTACAAAACCGGCAAGCATTGCAGAGCCGTTTTACGGATATGATGTGAAGACAGAGAAAATTATTGAGCCGTTTGCAAAAGATGCAGTTACTGTAATGGCAGTTGACAACCTGCCCTGCGAACTGCCGCGCGATGCATCAGAAAGTTTCGGGAAAGAACTGATAGAAAAAATACTTCCATCGCTTTTAATAAACGATGAGCATAAATTTATTGAGCGCGGTACGATTGCTAAGGGTGGAAAGCTGATGGAGAGGTTTGACTATCTCAGCGATTATGCGAGCGGTTAATGGCATTAATTATCCGTATGCCATTTCATAAAATCTTCCTGACTCGCCTCAATATCATTTAAAATTTTACGGGTTATGCCTCGTCCTAAATCTTCTCCCCTGTGGTCAGGCACGGTAGCTGTTCTTCCATCGGGATGTTTAAAAAATTTATGACTTCCTTTCTGCCTCAGTTCCACAAATCCCAAGTGTTTTAAGAAAGCAATTATCTCCCGCGCTCTGATAACCGGAAACTTACTCATTGGAGATCAGGCGGCAATTTCTATTTGCTGCACTCCGATAAATTTTGTTTTAAGCGGCTTTTCTTCTTGCAAACAAAGCGCAATTACTTCTTTTATTCTCGGGTAAAGCACCTCCAGTGATTTTGCCTGGGTGTAACAACTTTTCAGGGAAGGAACAGTTGCAATATAAAAACCATCTTCATCCTGCTCAATAAGAACGGTGAACGTTTGTTGCTTATGTTTAATTTTCATGGAAGTATTTTTTCAATATCAACACAAATTTACAAAAAATTAGTTCCTCCCCCGCCCTCCTCAAAAGGGAGGGAGTTGAGCGTGAAAGTCCTCCCTTGACGGGAGGATTTGGGAGGGGTGCTAATTCGTCAGCACCGTCCAGCCCTTTGCAATCAGATTATTTTTTGCTGTAAGCCCTGCACCTGAGGGAGCCGCATTTGTACCACCGCCCAGATTGGCAATGCCGCCAAGCAATGCGTTGTTATCCAAGCCAATTAAGTTGGCATTTACGTTACTCTCGGTCATATCATTATTAAAAGGAACAAGCGAAGTGAGCTTGCTGAATGAAGCTGCTTGCATGCTTAGGTTTGTTATTTTATTATTGGGCATCTGAATGCCCGCAGGTTGCACATCAGCGGGGATGCTAACTATGTCTATAAGTTTGCAGTTATCGAACTGCAAAACTCCCATGAGGGCGAAAGCGCCAGCGGTGATGGGTGTTATGGTTATGGTGTAAATGCCTGATGCATCGGCACCGGGTATATTATAATCGTGGGGATAGCTTGTAAGAATTCCGTTTCCCAGAGTGCCTATCATTTCGGTGCCATCGCCAAAATTAATTTTAAATTGCTCGGTGCCTGTTGCCAAGGCATTGCCAGCTATTTTCAGGATGATTGCCTGCAGAATAGTTTGATCGGTGATTAAGGTGATATGTGTTGTTACAGGTGGTGGCGGGTTGGAGCCGAGGTCGATGATTTCTCTTGCTTGAAAGTATTTGTTTACGAAGTTGGGGTTTGATGCTTTGAGGGTTAAGACCATTTTATCCATCAGTTCTTTGAAGGTGGTTTGGGTAATGTCTTTTATTAACTCTTTGATCTGTTTGATTGCATCGGATTTGTTGATAATTGCCTGACGGGGGTTTTGGATGCCGGTGCGGTAGAGGTTGATGGTGGTTTGCAGGGTGGCGACATCGGCATTGGATACTCCATAGGTTTGAACATTAACCATGTTGATGTTGGTGACATCGTGAATTGTTTGGCAGACATCGTCTATCTCTTCTTTTTTTAATCTGTCTAATGTTGATTGGGCATAGTTTACCTGTGCTTTGAGGGTGTTATTGTTTGCTACCGTTGCGTAGGCATGGACTGCGTTGGCGCATTTGAGGGCAATAGTGGTCATTGATTTTCGGAGGGCTTTTGTATCGAGGGTTACGCCTTTGGTGGTGGTGATTGCGATCTGGTCGAGCTGATCGATGAGGAGAAGTTTTGCCTGTGATTGGGCAAGGGCGGGTGCGAAGGCTGCCATGCCTGAGGTGGCTGAGGTGTTATCGGCACAATATTTATTTGTTGTGCGGATCATGTTTGCGTGGTTGGTTGATTGGTTGTCCATGGTGATTAAGGATTAGGGAGCCCACCCCCTGCTGACCTTCGGTCGCAACCTTCGCTTTTTGCTCGGTTGTCAAAGGGAGGGAGTTGAGAATGGGTTTGTTTGTTTTTAGTTGTTATTTGTTTGACTTGAGTTGGCGATTGAGGCGCTTGAGCTGGCGATTGAGGCGCTTGAGCTGGCGATTGAGGCGCTTGGGTTGGTGGTTTCGCCTCACCCCTTGCCCCTCTCCAAAGGAGAGGGGGATGTTTGGGAACTTGA
Source organism: Bacteroidota bacterium (assembly GCA_016213435.1). Classification (GTDB taxonomy): domain Bacteria; phylum Bacteroidota; class Bacteroidia; order Palsa-948; family Palsa-948; genus Palsa-948. Next base: position 17,004 of record JACRAL010000216.1, on the reverse strand, counting down.
GTTGACGATTGGGACGCTTGGGTTGGCGATTGAGACGCTTGAGTTGGCAATTGAAACGACTGAGCCGGCAATTGAGACGACTTAGCTGGCGATTGAGGTGCTTGAGTTGGCGGTTTGGACGCTTGATGGTTGGTTATTTTAGTTTTTTTGAGCATGTTATATGCCTACATAGGGTAGTGTATTAAAGTTTGTGGTACAGATAACAGATTTTTACAGATTTGCAGAAATACGAAACCATACGGATTTGCATCAATTTGTATTTCCGTAAATCTGTATGGTTTTGTTATTTGCAGCATTGTTTATTTGTTTATGATTAGTTTTTTGTTCGCGGTGCCTTGGTCTGTTTTTATTTGCATAAAATAAATGCCATTGGGTTGGTTGCTTAAATCAATTTCTGATTTGCCTAAATTTATTTTTGATGAATATATTTTTTCTCCGAGAACATTAGCAATGACTAGTTCGTATTTTTTTTCTTTTGTTTCAATTGCGAATGTTCCGTTGTTGGGATTGGGATAAATAATAAACCGATTTTGCAAATCATAATTTTCAATGCCTGTTGCACATTGCACAATGGCAGTATCTATTAATGTACAGTTGTTAGCATCTGTAATTGTTACAATAATAGTATCTGCCAGACTACCGGTTAATCCTGTAACAGTTGCTGTGGTATTTCCGTTGCTCCATGAATAAGTGTAAGGAGAAGTGCCACCTCCTGTGGTTGCTGTTACACTTCCATTATTGTTACCGCAAGTAGGAGACGTGATAGTAAATGAATTGGTAACAGAGGTACATAACAGATTATATTTAAAGATTGTTCCCTGATTATATACGCCACCAAATGATGTCATTCCATATAGAAAGGTTCCATCAGAAAGAAGTGAACCATGAGGATATATTCCGTTTGCCGATCCTGAGAAGTCAAGTAATTTGACATAGCCAGTTCCATCATACTTTATTTTAAAGATAACTCCGCAGCCGTAGTAGGCACAAGTGCCTGTGCCACCATATAGTGTCATTCCATACAAAAATGTTCCGTCCGAAATAAGAGAACCTATCGGACTAGTTCCGTTTGCAGGTGTGAAATCAAACAGTTTGACATAGCCAGTTCCATTGGGCTTTATTTTAAAGATTGTTCCTGTAGTGCCGATTATGCCGCCTTGCGATGTCATTCCATATAGAAAGGTGCCGTCAAAAATAAGTGATCCTTGGGGTTGACCTCCATCTCCAACGCCTTGGAAATCAAAAATTTTTGCAAAACTAGTTCCATCGGGCTTTATTTTAAAGATGGTTCCAGAAGGGTATGTTCCTGTGCCACCGCCACCAGTCATTCCATATAGATAGATGCCGTCTGAAATAAGAGAGCCAGCAGGATTTTGTCCGCTTACATAGTCGAAATCGTGTAGGTTGGAATAGCCAGTTCCATCGGGCTTGATTTTAAAGATGACTCCATAATTTACTGCGCCACCTCTAACTGTCATTCCATATAGAAAGGTGCCGTCTGAAATAAGAGAGCCCTTAGGATAACTTCCGTTAAAACCGAAGAAGTCAAGCAGTTTAGAATAGCCAGTTCCATCGGGTTTTATTTTAAAGATTGTTCCACAACCGTCCGTACAAGCAGTACCTGTGCCACCAGCACTTGTCATTCCATATAGAAAGGTACCGTCTGAAATAAGAGAGCTGTTAGGAGTACTTCCATTTGTAGTACCTGCGAAATTGCACAGTTTGGAATAGCTAGTTCCATCGGGCTTGATATTAAAGATTGTTCCAGAAGGGTTTGTACCTGTGCCACCAGCACTTGTCATTCCATATAGAAAAGTGCCGTCTGAAATAAGAGAGCCGTAAGGGGTAATTCCGTTTGCTAATGTTGTGTCCGGGAAACAATGCAAATTGGCATATCCAGTTCCATCAGGCTTCATTTTAAAGATTGTTCCCTGACCATATACGCCACCATAATAGGTCATTCCATAGAGAAAGGTTCCATCAGAAAGAAGTGAGCTACCAGGACCATACATAGTGTTTTTGAAATTCAGTAGAACTGTATCCCCTGTTCCATCATGCTTTATTTTAAAGATAACTCCGCAGCCGTAGTAGGCACAAGTACCTGTACCACCTCGGTTTGTCATTCCATATAAAAAGGTACCGTCTGAAACAAGAGATCCATCGGGGCCATCTCCGTTTGCTCCCGTGAAGTCGGTCAGTTTTGCATACCCTGTTCCATCAGACTTTATTTTAAAGATGACTCCTTTACCGTATGTTCCTCCAGCACTTGTCATTCCATATAGAAAGATACCGTCTGAAATAAGAGAGCCAAAAGGAGTACTTCCGTTTGTAGTACCTGTAAAATCGAGGAGCTTCACATATCCGGTTCCATCGGGCTTGATTTTAAAGATGACTCCCGAATTTCCTCCGCCACCAGATAATGTCATTCCATACAGAAAGGTACCGTCTGAAATAAGAGAGCTGTTAGGAGTACTTCCATTTGTAGTACCTGCGAAGTCGAGCAGTTTTGCACTTAATAATTACATTTTTCAAGTTGCATTCTAACCCATCTTCCTAATTCTGCATCGGTGATGCGTTTTCTTAATCTGTGTGGTTTGCTCTGTGGCTTAAGCCCAAGTACTCTATTAATGACACTACCTGATTTAGTAGGTCTTAGAGAAAAAACACCACTCTTTTTAAATTCATATATCACAAGCATTCTAGAATTTTGACTTCCTTTTCCATTTACATTTTTCATTTGGTTTTGGTTTTAATTATTGTTGTTTGAGTTTGTAAACCTGCCTGACGGCAGGCAGGAAAGAAAAAGCCCCTTAGCCGCATAAGCGAATAAATGGCTTCTGTTAAGCGCAATTGTGTTTTGGAAACTTTGTAAGAAAAAGAGAGATGTGCTCTCTTAACTATCCTAATGAGAAATTCGTAGAGAGAGAGAGAGAGAGAGAGAGAGAGAGAGAGAGAGAGAGAGCAACAAATTAAAAGTTATAAATGGAGAATTAAGAATGGTATGTGAGGTGGCGGAGAGCATGTTATTCATGTAAGAGGGCAGATGCGTTACTGCACAAATATAAAAAGGTTTATTAATATGCAATGTATGGGTTGTCATGGTTTGCGTGTTGCCCTTATGCCATGGGAGAGAGAAGCTATGATATTTGTATTTCCCCCTTTAGGGCAGGGGTGGCTGTTCTTTATTATCCTCCTTTCTTCAACTGCGCAATCGTTTCCACCGGATTCTTAGAGCCAAACACTGTATTACCCGCCACCAAAACATCGGCACCATTTTTTAAAAGCAAAGAAGCATTTTTCAGATCAACACCGCCATCCACTTCAATCATTGCTTTTGATTTTTTTGTTTTGATAAGCTGCTTGAGGTATTTTACTTTCTGGAAAGTAGCATCAATAAATTTTTGTCCGCCAAAGCCGGGGTTCACACTCATCATGCACACAAGGTCAATATCGGTAATGATATCCTGCAAGAAATTCACAGGCGTGTGGGGATTTATTGCTACTCCTGCCTTCATTCCCAAATCGCGTATGGCATGTACGGTACGATGAAGGTGAGGACAAGCTTCATAATGCACAGAAAGATTATTCGCGCCTGCATCTTTGAACGCCTGCAAGTAATTATCCGGATTCACAATCATCAGATGAACATCCAGTGGTTTCTTTGCGTGCTTCTTTATTGCTTTTATGATAGGAAAACCGAAAGAAATATTCGGAACAAAAACTCCGTCCATTACATCCAGATGAAACCAGTCGGCTTCGCTTTTGTTAAGCATCTCAACATCGCGCTGGAGGTTTGCAAAGTCAGCAGACAATATTGAAGGAGCGATTAGGTGTTTCATATTGCAAAGATAGAAAAAACCAAAGCCCCTCTCCTTCTCTCCCATACAGGGAGAGTGAAAATTGTTTGTACACATTTAATATTAAGTCCTCCCTGAAGGGCAAGCGGAGCTTGCGAGCGAAGCTAATTTAGGTGGGGCTCCTTATCCTAAATATGCTTTCAGCAATTTGCTGCGCGAAGAATGTTTTAATCTGCGAATGGCTTTTTCCTTTATTTGGCGAACCCGTTCGCGCGTAAGTGCAAATTTTCCACCAATCTCTTCCAGCGTTTGTGCCGGACCACCATGCAATCCGAAATATAAACGCAATACATCGGCTTCGCGCGAAGAAAGTGTGCACAGCGCACGCTCAATTTCTTTACGAAGTGATTCGTTGAGCAAAGTGCCGTCCGGCTTAGGATTATCCTCGCTGGTGAGTACTTCATACATATTACCCGCATCATCATCACTGGAAAGAAGCGGTGCATCCATGGAAATATGCTTACCTATATTGCGCACAGAATCTTTTACCTCTTCCGGAAGAACGCCCAGCATTTCAGCCATCTCCTCATGGGTAGGTTCGCGCTCAAAGGTTTGTTCCAGTTTAGAAAAAACCTTATTGACCTTATTAATGGAACCTATCTTATTCAAGGGCAAACGCACGATCCTTGCCTGCTCTGCCAATGCCTGAAGAATGGACTGTCGAATCCACCACACTGCGTAAGAAATAAATTTAAATCCTCGTGTTTCGTCAAAACGCTGAGCGGCTTTTATGAGACCAAGGTTGCCTTCGTTGATAAGATCGGGCAAACTCAACCCCTGGTTCTGATATTGCTTGGAAACAGAAACTACAAATCGCAGATTTGCGCGAACCATTTTGTCCAGTGCCGCAGCATCTCCGACTTTTATTTTTTTTGCGAGCTCTACTTCGTCTTCTGCGGTGATGAGGCTTTCCCGGCTTATCTCATGCAAATATTTCTCCAGCGAAGCAGTTTCGCGATTGGTGATCTGTTTAACTATCTTGAGCTGGCGCATTCTTTAAAAAGGAAATGGACTTTAAATATACACAAAAGAATTCGAGTCGAAAAAATACGGGTGTATTTCAAAAATCTTTTATCGCCAATCCCTCTCCTCAGAGAGGGGAGCAGCAGGATGTGAGTTTGGAGATACACCCAAGAGTACAAATGTATGTTGCAAATGAAACAGCCAAATACATGGAGGTAAACGTCATTGCGAACGATCCCGATAGCTATCGGGAGAAGCAATCTCACAAAAAGATTGCTTCGTCATCCCGAAACGGGATTCCTCGCAATGACAATATTTATTATGACTGCTTAGCTTTCTCCTCTCTCGGAATCAGAACTTTTCTTGAAAGTTTCATTTTTCCTGAACGGGCATCGACATCCAGCAGTTGCACTTTCACCTGATCACCCGGTTTAAGGATACCATCAAGAGAATCCAACCTTCTGTGTTCCACTTCTGAAATATGAAGAAGCCCTTCTTTGCCCGGAAAAATTTCCACAAACGCACCGTAAGGCATGATGCTCGTAACTTTACCCATGTAAACTTCACCAACTTCAGGAACAGTAGTGATCGCTTTAATTCTCGCAACTGCTTTGTCAATTCCTTCTTTATTATCGGAGAAAATATCTATCACGCCTTTTCCGTTCACTTCTTCTATTGCGATAGTGGTATCGGTTTCGCGCTGAAGTTCCTGTATGATCTTTCCACCGGGTCCGATAACAGCACCAATGAATTCTTTCGCGATAACAAGCTGAACAATTCTTGGTGCGTGTGATTTGTAATCTTCTCTCGGCTTGGACATTGTTTTTTCCATTTCTCCGAGAATATGTAAACGCCCTTGTCTTGCCTGTTCTAGTGCTTTTTCCATCACCTCATAAGGAAGACCATCCACTTTCAGATCCATTTGGGTAGCGGTAATTCCATCTTTCGTTCCTGTGACTTTAAAGTCCATATCCCCCAAGTGATCTTCATCACCGAGTATATCGGAAAGCACTGCAAACTTTTTATTGTCGGTGATCAATCCCATCGCGATACCGGAAACTGCTTGTTTGATCTGCACTCCCGCATCCATCAACGCCAAACTTCCAGCACATACAGTTGCCATAGAGGACGAACCATTCGATTCAAGGATATCAGAAACAATACGAACCGTATATGGATTATCGGCAGGCATCACTTGCAAAAGCGAACGCTGTGCCAGATTTCCGTGCCCCACTTCCCTCCTGCTCGTTCCGCGCATCATCTTCACTTCTCCTGTAGAGAACGGAGGAAAGTTGTAATGAAGCATGAAATTCCTTTCTCCCTGAAATACTGCTCCATCAATGGTGAGCGTATCCATTTTTGTTCCAAGCGTTACGGTGGTGAGTGATTGTGTTTCTCCTCTTGTAAAAATTGCCGAACCGTGCGTCATAGGAAGATAGCCCACTTCCGTAGTGATCTGACGAATGTCGGTTGTTTTTCTTCCATCCAGACGAATTCCTTCGTTCAGGATCACATTGCGGCAGGCTTCGTTTTCCAACGCATGATAATATCTTTTAGCCACCTTTTCTTTTGCTTTCTTTTCTGCATCCGGAAAAGCTTGCGCAGCAAGAAATTCTTCAATGACAGCTCCGAAAAGTTTTTTTCTTTCGTGCTTGTTTCCATTTCCTGATTTTGCAACAGTATACACCTTATTGTACGTTGCTTTGCGGATGGTTGATTTCAGCTCTTCATCTTCAGGTGGTCCGGAAAATGCTCTCTTTGGCTTCGCTCCTACTTTCTTAACAAGCTCATTGATGGCTTCAATTTGTTTTTTGATCGCTTCATGCGCGAACTTGATCGCTTCGAGCATTTCAGCTTCAGAAACTTCTTTCATTTCCCCTTCCACCATCGAAATGTCTTTGAACGTAGCACCCACTAATAAATTAATAGTAGCACGCTCCATTTCCGAAATGTTCGGGTTGATAACTAATTTGCCATCTATCTTCGCAACGCGCACTTCTGAAATAGGCCCGTTGAAGGGAATGTCAGAAAGTGCAATTGCTGTAGAAGCTGCAAGACCTGCATATGCATCAGGGGTAATGTTTCTATCCGCAGAAATGAGGTACACCAAAACCTGTGTCTCGTTTCGGTATCCATCGGGAAAAAGCGGGCGAAGAACACGATCCACCAATCGGCTGGTAAGAATTTCGCTGTCAGAAGGCCTTGCTTCACGCTTAAAAAATCCCCCAGGAATTCTTCCAGCGGATGCAAACTTTTCCTGATAATCTACAGATAAAGGGAAAAAGTCAATGTCTTCTTTTGGTGTTGTGTTGGAAACTACGGATGCAAGGAGCATAGTATCTCCTATTTTGACTACGACAGAGCCATCTGCCTGACGTGCAAGTTTTCCAGTTTCAAGAGTTACTATTCTGCCATCTCCAAGGTCGAAGGAGTGATTAATTGCTTTTGGTATCATAATAAAGATTATTAGAAGCCCATCCTAGCCTTCCCAAATGGAAGGAATGGAAGTCCGCCTTCTCCCCTTTGGGGAGATAAGAGAGGGGCTTGGTTGTTATTACTTACGGATTTCGAGTGTCTTGAGAAGCGCGCGGTACTTTTCCAAGTTAGTGCGTTTCATGTAATCCAAAAGATGTTTTCTTTTGCTTACAAGTGTGAGAAGCGCGCGTTGTGTTGCCACATCTTTCTTTAAACGCTGAAGGTGACCCGTGAGGTGATTGATGCGATGCGTGAAAAGAGCAATTTGCACTTCAGCAGAGCCGGTGTCTTTATCTGACTTTCCGTGTGTTTTTGCAAAACCTTTTTTGATTTCGGATGTTAAATACATTGTTTGTTTGTTTTACCAAAGACCATTTCTTTGGTGATTATTATTATTGTTTTTAGGATGGTAAAGATAATAGATATTTTCAAACAGAAGATGTAAAAATGCTTAGCAAAAAACGCAAGTCCACCCTCTGATTTAGGGCAAGTTCCATCTCTTTCCATACGCCTTAGGAGATTCATGGCTTTACCCCATGCATCCCAAAATCTCCGTTTCAGAGTAATGATGCTATAATGTTGAATTCAGAAGCTTTCCGCTCTCAATTAACTTTTGCAATGCCTTTTCATAAACCGCTTCTCCCTTAATAAGGTTTACATGATCCATGCGGTGACAATCACTTCCCAAAAAATCGATCATATTCTTTTCTATCAACTGTTCAGAAATCTTTTTTGTTTCATCTCCATAATATCCTGTAAGCGAGTTAATGTTCATCTGCAACAAAACTCCTTTTTCTTTTAACGATTCGTATTTCTCAAACTTATTATGCCAGAAATTATATCGCTCCGGATGAGCAAGCACAGGTTTATATCCGCTCATCTGCAGCTTGAAAATTATGGTCTCTAAATTATCAGGGGGATTAAGGTAGGATACTTCAAACAATAAATAATTCTTTCCGAAAGTGAGAAGTTTTTCCTGCTCCAGCTTTCTGTCAAAATCAAAATCAATATAGTATTCTGCTGCCGCTTCGATCTGAATAGGAATGTTCTCATGCTTCAAAGCCACTCGCACTTTTTCAAGACCGCCAAGTATTATTTCAGGAGTATTTTTATACCCGTCTGAAAGAATGTGGGGAGTAGTAATAACTTTTTTATAACCGAGATTATAAAATTCCCTGATAAGTGCAACTGAATCTTCCATTGTCTGAGCGCCATCATCGATGCCCGGAATGAAATGAGAATGCACATCGCATTTTAAAACAGCAAGATCGGCTGCCTCACTTGTTTTTGTTGACTTACCAAATAGTTTAGATAAAAAACTCATTTGTTAAAATACTTTTCAAACCATGCGACTGTTATTTGCAGTCCGTCTTCGATCTTCACCGTGGGTTTATAGTCAAAAATAGCATTGGCTTTGGAAATATCCGCCAGAGAATTTTTTACATCACCTCTCCTCTCTTCGCGGTAAGTGGGATTGAGTGATGATGCTGTAATTTTTTTAAGCGTATTGAAAAGCTGATTCACAGAAATTTTTTCTCCCAATGCTATATTAAAAACACTACCAAGAACTTCTTTTTTTTCGCAAAACATCGCCTTCACATTTGCCTGAACCGCATTCTCCACAAAAGTAAAATCCCGCGACTGCTCACCGTCTCCGTTGATAAAAACCTGTTTGTTGCTCAGCAATCCGTCAATGAAAAGCGGAATCGCTGCAGCATAGGCTCCTTTAGGATTCTGGCGCGGACCAAAAATATTAAAGTAGCGCAAGCCGATGATCTCCATATTATAAGTACGAGAAAAAATGTCAGAATAAAATTCATTTACCAGTTTACTCACCGCATAAGGAGAAAGAGGTTTCCCGATTTTATCTTCCCGTTTAGGCGAGTCAATGCTGTCGCCATATACAGAAGACGAACTGGCATAAACAACTCGTTTCACTCCTGCATTTTTTGCAGCTACCAGAACAGAAAGAAAACCGCTCGCGTTGGCATTGTGTGTAGCTATTGGATTTTCAATAGAGCGAGGAACGGAACCAAGGGCTGCCTGATGAAAAACAAAATCAACGCCTTCGCAGGCTTGATGGACAATATTCAGGTCGCAAATATTACCGTTAATAAATTTAAAATTAGAGAGCGAAAGAAATGGTTTTATGTTTTCTTCAAAACCAGTAGAAAGATTATCAAGCACTATAACTTTTTTGGCATTGTATTTTAAAAGATATTCTACAATATTTGAGCCGATAAAACCTGCACCGCCCGTTACGAGGAAAGTCTGCTTAGATAAATCGATAGTATGAAATGGGGAATCGTACATTTTTTCTGCTTGATGTTGGTTGTTAGAAGTTAGACGTTCAAATAACGCCAAACATCCAACATCTAACGTATGACATATTGCTGATCATAATATTTCTGATAGTCCCCACTGGTAACATCCTTCAACCACTCTTCGTTGGCAAGATACCAGTCAACAGTTTTTTTCAATCCTTTTTCAAATTTCAGACTTGGTCTCCATTTTAATTTCTTCTGGAGCTTGGACGAATCGATCGCATAGCGCAAATCGTGCCCGGCACGATCTTTTACAAACGTAATCAACTTTGCTGATTCGCCTTTTTTTCTTCCCAGTTTTTCATCCATGACTTTGCAAAGCAATTTTATCAGATCAATGTTTTTCCATTCGTTGTTTCCCCCAATATTATAAGTATCACCAACTTTTCCTTTATGATAAATAACATCAATAGCGCGAGCATGATCCTCTACAAAAAGCCAATCACGCACATTGGCTCCTTTTCCGTAGACAGGAACAGGTTTATTGTTCTTGATATTATTTATTGCGAGTGGAATTAATTTTTCCGGAAAATGAAATGAGCCATAATTATTGGAGCAATTCGAAATTACAACCGGCAAACCAAAGGTGTCGTGATATGCACGAACAAAATGATCAGAACTTGCTTTGCTCGAAGAATACGGACTATGCGGATCATAGGATGTTGTCTCTTTAAACTTTCCTTTTTTTCCAAGTGAACCATAAACTTCATCGGTTGAAACATGATAAAAAAGGTTTCCTTTCGGAATAGAATCAAGAGATGCTTTCCAGAAATGCTTTGCTGCATTTAGAAGAGTTACAGTTCCAATGACATTCGTCTTCACAAATTCCATAGGATTTGAAATACTTCTATCTACATGCGATTCGGCAGCAAGATGAATAACTCCGTCAAAATTATATTTCTCGAAAATATTTTGAATCAATTCTGCATCGCAAATGTCACCTTTCAAAAACTCGTAATTGGACTTCTTCTCAATATCTTTCAGGTTGGCAAGATTTCCGGCATAGGTGAGCTTGTCAAGATTCACTATCTTGTAATCAGGATATTTATTCACAAACAACCTAACCACATGTGAACCAATGAATCCGGCACCTCCAGTTATTATGATTGTCTTTAGTTTCATTTTACATTATTGATTGTCAAAAATTGAATTTTTTCTTTCGAAAGAATTATTAATTTGGTAATTTGGTTTACCCTCAGATTTCCTAATAATAAATCCTCTTTTTTCAAGTTTATTAATTAAGCTTCTGACTTTTCTTTTAAAATTATTATAATCATTCACATGAGAAATAATTTTATTATCTCTCAGATATAAATAATTACCAATAAGATTTGCACTAACTTCGGAAACCAAGCTATATTCATTATGCTGATGTATGGCTTCAACTATCATTTTTAATTCATTCCCCATCCTTTACCTTCCCATCGATCAAAAGACTTCAACACATCAGCCAAATTTGGATTTTGAGCCTTTGGGATTGGAATAATTCTTCTAACATTTATAATACCTTCATAACTTAACAATTGCTCCTGCCGAAATTTACCAGGATTCCTTATTTCAATATGTTTATTAGGAACAATTGTAATATTAGAAAAACGTTCACTACTATAATCCCGATGAGCTAATGCATTATTTACCGTTTCCCGAATAACCCTCTCAGGGTATTCAAATAATACCGATCCTCCTTTCTCAACCGTAATACCGGTTCCAGTTTTACTGAAGACAAAAGAAATAGCACTCTCCATTAAATTAACAATATTGTCTTGATAAACTTTTTTATCATTTGCCACATCAACACCTGTGTCAAAGTAGCAATCCACCTGACATCTACCTGCGACAAAATCATAAACATGCTTACCACAAACTAACATTCCGAGGAGTGTAGGATTATTATCGCGGATAAATTTTTTCCGACTTAAAAATGGAATTGCAGATGTTATGTCAGATTTTAACGCCTCAACTTTCAGGTCTTTGTTCAATCGGATAATATACTCATTCAGTTTATCAATATCCAAATCTTCAAATGTTGCATTTGGAACAAACTGCAATTCTCTGGCATTTCGCAATTCGATCTTGACTTCCTTCTGCTTCTCTATTTTTTCAGGAGGAATCCGATGGTCGCCAGTGATTCGCCTTTCGTATGCTTCACCCTTGTACAAAACATATTTCTGTTCATCAGGCAATTTTTCCACATATACCAAACAAACTTGCCCGTTCAGAAATGGTTTTATCTCAATTAAATCAGGATGGACAAATTCTGTTAAATCAATTTCTCTTTCATCATCATCGGTAAATAAAGAGCAGAGTTGCTTAACCTTATTTTCATCGTTTGCATTAAACCCAGTATATTTAAACTGCTTGTGTTTAATATCTTCTTTTATCCCAATTACAATAATTCCTCCTCGTGTATTTAAAAAGGCACAAACTGATTTATAAAGCTCTTCCCATTCAGCACCAGTTGAAAGATCTTTCAATTCGATTTTATCCGTCTCAACAGGAGTATATGTTCCTGCTTGAATATGGCTTTCAATCTGTTGTAATATTTTATCTATTTCCCTCATTGAAAACAAAACATCTTACAAACTCCAGTAGTTAATATTTTTGATCTTATTTCTATACAAACCTTTCACATCCACCAATATTCCTTTGGAGGATAAAATTGATTTGAAATATTTCTCGTTTAAATTCTTATACTCTTTGTGGTTGACAGCAATGATGACTCCGTCATAATGTTTTCCAAGTTTACTCAAACCGAAGCCATACTCGTGCTTTAATTCATCCGAATCAGCATGCGGATCTACCACTTCCACCTTCACCCCAAAAGAAATTAATTCTTTAACAATGTCTGCCACTTTTGAATTTCGGATGTCGCTCACATCTTCCTTGAAAGTTGCACCCATCACCAGCACTTTTGATCTTGAAATGTTTACTCCCTCAGCAATAATTTTCTTTACAAGGTTCTTCGCCACATAAAATCCCATGGAGTCATTCACATATCTTCCGGAATTGATCACGCGTGCATGATATCCAAGCGATTCTGCTTTATGAGTGAGATAATACGGATCAACACCGATACAATGCCCGCCCACAAGACCCGGATAGAATTTCAGAAAATTCCATTTTGTACCTGCCGCTTCCAGCACATCGAAAGTGTTAATTCCCATCTTATTAAAAATAATGGAAAGCTCATTCATCAGAGATATATTTACATCACGCTGTGTGTTCTCAATAATCTTTGCTGCTTCCGCAACTTTTATAGAAGGAGCCTTGTGTGTTCCGGGCTCAACAATTATTTCATATACTTTAGAAATCTCTTCCAAAGATTCTCTATCACACCCCGATACAACTTTCAAAATTTTTGTAATGGTGTGCTCCTTGTCTCCCGGATTAATTCTCTCGGGCGAATAACCAACTTTGAACTCTTTTTTGAATTTTAATTTAGAATACTGCTCAAGAACTGGAATGCAATCTTCTTCAGTACATCCCGGATAAACAGTAGATTCATACACCACATAATCTCCTTTCTTTAACACTTTTCCAACTGAAGATGAAGCCCCTATAAGTGGATGTAGATCGGGAAGGTTATTTTCGTCAATAGGAGTAGGAACCGCCACAATAAAAAATCTTGCTTTCTTCAAAACATCCAGCGAGGAAGTGAATTCAATATCACATCCAGCAAATTCTTTTTTAGAAAGTTCATTGCTCGGATCAATTCCTTTCTTCATCATATCTACTCGCTTCTGATTAATATCGAAGCCGATGACCTTTATTTTTTTTGCGAACGCCAATGCAATCGGCAGTCCGACATATCCTAATCCAATTACCGCAAGTGGGTATTTTTTGTCTGCGATCTCTTTGTACATTATGATTTTCTGTTAGGTTTTCTGTAGGAATAAATTCTTTCTATAATATCCACCACCTTCATGCCTTCGAGAGCATTGGTTGTAATTGTTTTTCTTCCCTTCAAGGTATCAACAACATTTTCAATTAAAAAATGATGATTGTTTGCTGATCCTTTATATGCACCATAATCATTGGCCGGTTCGGTGGGAGCGAGTTCAGGCATCTTGTACTCTTTGATATGACAATATTCCACTTGGTCCATGTACTGGCCCCCCACGTTCACGCTTCCCTTGCTTCCTACAACCGAAATGCTGCTCTCCATATTTTTATCCCACACCGAAGTTGAATAATTAATAGCTCCCATTCCACCATTCACAAAACGGAAGTTCACAAACCCGCTGTCTTCAAATTCGGTTAGCGATGCGTGATTGAAGTCAGAAAACTTTGCTTGTATCTCGGTGATATCGCCAAACATCCAGTAAAGCAAATCAATCCAGTGCGAAAACTGAGTAAACAATGTTCCTCCATCCAGATTTTGAGTTCCCTTCCACCTCACCCCCTGCCCCTCTCCCTTGTGAGAGGGAAGATAATAGCGCTCGTCACGATTCCAGTAGCAGTTCAACTGAACCATGTAAACATCTCCAATAATTTTTTCTTCAATAATCTTTTTCAGCCATACGCTCGGTGGAGAGTAACGGTTTTGCATGACGCAAAAAACCTGTTTGTTCTTTTGAAATGCTTTTGAAATTATCTGCTCGCAATCCTGCCTGTGCAATGCCATGGGTTTTTCAACTACCAGATGCTTGTTTGCATCGAGGGCTTTCAGGGCATGTTCGGCATGAAGTCCGTTGGGAGAGCAAATATTCACCACTTCCACTTCGGGATGAGATTTCAAAAGTTCCTCTGCCGAAGAATAAATTTTTTCTTTCAAATCATTGAGTCCGAGTTTTTCTTTGGGAAGAATATCACATACAGCAACGAGTTCTGTTTCAGGATTTCTCCGGATCATTTCAGCATGGCGCTTGCCGATGTGTCCTTGCCCTATTATTGCGAATTTTATCTTTTCCATTTTAGTTAATTGAGTTAAGGGTTGATTATGTTAATTGAGAGAAATCCTTAATTAACTTTTTTGACTAAATCAACTTATTTAACTTTCACAACAATCCCTTTGACTAATTTATATTTCTCTTTCGATTCCGAACAAACTGCAATTCCCTTCTTGTCAAACTTCAAACGATGCCCATATTCACTCATCCATCCCACTTGTTTTGCAGGATTTCCAACCCAAAGAGAATAGGCAGGAACATTTTTCGTCACCACCGCTCCGGCACCAATAAATGCAAACTTTCCAATATCGTGGCCGCAAACAATGGTTGCATTCGCACCGATGCTGGCGCCTTTTCCCACATTCGTTTTTGTGTACTGCCCTCTTCTCACCACAGCACTGCGCGGGTTAACAATATTTGTAAACACCATCGAAGGACCAAGAAAAACATCCGCATCACAAGTTACTCCTGTATAAATGGAAACATTATTCTGCACTTTCACATTTTTTCCTAAAACAACCTGAGGAAAAATAACGCAGTTCTGCCCGATATTGCAATTCTCACCAATCTCACAATGAGGCATAATGTGCGTGAAGTGCCAAATCTTGGACCCCTTCCCTATTGTACAACCCTCGTCAATGACGACAGTTGGATGTGCGAAGTATTCTTTTTCAGCCACAGATTAACGAAAATTTAATTAAGGCAGACAAAGATAGAAAATCAATGAAATAAGATGGAAATGATATTATTTGAGAATTTCGAATGAAGAATTGTTCTTTATTCCCCCTTCTTCCGTTCCGCAAATTTGCGATGTTGCCGATTTACGGAGCGAAAAATTGTCTGAAACCGAAACAAAGATATGAAAAACAAAACTCGATACAAGTGAGTTAGCGGCAATAGCGCGAATTTGCTGTTACAGGCAGTGGTTCTTTCGTCCGTAATATAGTGAGGATAAACAGAAGAAAAAGTCATTTTTGCTATTCGCAAATCGTGTTCGGGTGTTGTTTTCATTTATCAAGTTTTTTAAACCATTTTTTTGCCTTTGGTCTGCGGTGCGGACAGCCTGGCCAACAGCAGGGTTTCCGTTTTCCTTCTTTCAATTCTTCTATCATACGCTCTATATGTTCTGCTCTTGTTTCGGCTTTTTTGACAATAGTAACCCAGCATATCCATTCATTGCGTTGAATGGGTGTAAGGCTGTTCCATTTGGCAAGAAGTTGCTCATTTGCGGTCAATGCTTTTTGTATATCGTCAGTTACTTCGTGTAAGATGCCATGAGAAATTTTACTTGTCATTTTTTTCTGCTTTTTGAAGTTTATTTGTTTGGCTGCCTTTCAAGCTCCTTTCTCTGACGAGGGCTTTTACCGTTTTTTCAAGTATGGCAAAGGGAAAAGGTTCATCTATTGGAAATTTATAGGTAGCTTTTGAAATGTGAAATGGCTGCATTTCCTTTGGCACTGTTTCGGTATTTCGGGGTGTAATAAACAAGCTGATATGTTTTTTAAATGCAGCAAAATAGATGAGCCGTCCTTCGTAGCCCTTGCCGCCATATTCATAAAACGGCATACCATAGCTGATGCGTTCATCGGCTTTCGGTGCTGACTTTTTTATAGTCGAACGAATTTTTTTAAGGACTGCCTGCACTTCGGTGGGGAAACACGAAATGTATTCGTCAACATCTTTAAATTTTAAGTTGCTTGTTTTCATATTTATAGTCATTAAGTGTGGTCGTCTAACATTGCCTGTAACACTTTAATATCCGAAACAACTGCTCGTGCTGGTCCTTTTTTACACCACTCAACAAATTTCTTCAATTGCTCTACTGTTCCTTCTGCTTCTATATAAACACTTCCATTCGTTTCGTTTTGCACCAACCCTTTTATACCAAGTTGTTGTGCAATGTCAAAAGTCGACTGGCGGTAAAATACCCCTTGCACCTTTCCTGAAACGGTGATGTTATAATGTTTCAATTTTTATTCTGGGATTATTTTGGGTGCACCCGTTACAATCGCACACCAATAACTAAAATATCGTCAATCTGTTCTGTTCCTGCTTTCCATTTCTCTACAAAGTCATCTAAGTGTTTTTTCTGTTCGACCATTGATTTGCCTTGAATGCTAAGCAGGACTTCTTTAAACCTTTTTGTCATAAGTTTTTTCCCGTCTTTCCCGCTGAATGTGTCTGCGTAACCATCTGTAGATAAATAAAAGGTGTCGCCCTGCTGTAATTTTATTTCGTGACTGTCAAAATGCTGGCTATCCTCTGTAAAACCACCAATTGCTGTCTTCGTTGCTTTGATTTCCTCGACTTTTTTCTTCCCTTTACGAATGATCCAAAGTGGTCTGTTAGCGCCTGCACAGGTTTTACGCATTATAATTTAATAGTGTTTTCAAGTATGCAGTATCGTAGTTGGCTCTTAGTTTTTTATGGGTCATTGAGAGTTTGGATTCTATTTCTTGGTTTAACAGATTGATTGCAATTTTATTTGTGAGTGCA
>JACRAL010000215.1 GCA_016213435.1 Bacteroidota bacterium | reverse complement strand
CCAATTTAAGTTCATTATAGAACTGCTCACTTTCTTTAAATTTCCTTAAAGCAAAATCTTTTTTTAATGTGTAAAGCTCGGTTTCCTTCTCTTTAATATTTTTTGCTATTCCTTTTTCTCTTTCCTGTTCATCCTTTAGTACATGGCTCTTGTTGGATTTTATAAGTTCCACCCAATTCTACTTTTGTTGTTTTTAGCATCATAGGTTTGTTTACTTCTTTTTTACATGGCTCTTGTTGGATTTTATAAGTTCCACCCAATTCTACTTTTGTTGTTTTTAGCATCATAGGTTTGTTTACTTCTTTTTTACATGGCTCTTTAGGAATCTCCTTCGCAATCCACGCTGCATACTCTTCTTTTGACATTGAAATAAGGTCTGGGTCAAAGTTTAAATCGGACAATTCTGATTTTGATTTATTCAGAAGAGGGTTTGTTTTATGGGTTTCAGATGTTTTACCCGATACATGTTCTTTTGCGTGTATTGTTTTCAATGTATTCATGTGTTCTTTTAAAAAACTCCTAAAATGTTCTTCACAATATTTCGCTACTGAAACATTGTGAGCTGCTTTAGCGAATGCTTTGAGCGTTTGGTGTTCTTCCGATGTTGGTCGAAAAGAAACTGTTGGTTTTTTTTCTTTCTTTTTCATTGTTTCTGTTTTGGGTTTATGTTTATTGTTTGGTATTCATAGCAAATGCAAAAACATTACATTAATCAGAAATGCTTATTGCAAACCGCGAAATTTTTAGAAAATCTTTAATTAAACGGGTAGATTTTTTACCTATCCCCGCTACTATAGAATTGAAAAATAAAATTCTGCTATGCCGTAATCCCTCTGATAATTCCATCCTTGGATTCGCGGATGAACTTAACGATAAGTTCCTTTTCAGGAGAAGCTGGCGCTTCCTGTTCCACAATGTTGATGGCGTTTGAAACATTATATCCCTTTACATAAATAGTGCGGTAAATATCTTCAATCTGCAAAATGCTTTCGTTTGAGAAACCTCTTCTTCTTAATCCTACGGAGTTAACACCTATATAAGACAACGGCTCTCGTGCCGCTTTCACATATGGCGGAACATTTTTTCTTACCAATGAACCTCCTGTAACAAATGCGTGTGCTCCGATATGAACAAACTGCTGAACAGCAACCAATCCTTCAAGTATTGCATGATCTTCTATGGTTATATGTCCTGCAAGAGTGACAAGATTAGCAAGGATAACATTGTTTCCTACGGAACAATCGTGCGCCACATGCACATACGCCATCAAAAGGCAATTACTGCCCACAATTGTTTTCATCCTGTCTTTTGTTCCTCTGTTCACAGTGACACATTCGCGAATGATCGTGTTGTCGCCTATCACGGCAGTAGTTTCTTCTCCTGAAAATTTTAAATCCTGAGGAATGGCTGAAATAACGGCACCCGGAAATATTTTACAGTTCTTCCCGATGCGAGATCCTTCCATGATGGTAACGTGAGGCCCAATCCAAGTGCCGTCACCCACTTCTGTATTCGCATTGACAACGGCAAAGGGAGAAACGGTTACGTTCTTGCCGATTTTTGCCTCAGGATGAATAAAAGCTAATGAAGACATAATCAATTCGAAATTCAAAAGTAAAAATTAAAAAGAGCCACATACACAATAGATTCTCTAATTTTATCATATTAGTTCGTAGCAACAGTACCGGCAGGAGCAGGAATGTTTTTTACTTTAATGATCTGCGCCATCATTTCGGCTTCCATTACAATTTTATCCGCCACATAAGCAGTTCCTTTCATAAGGGCTAGCCCCCTTCGGATAGGTTCCATCAGGCTAAGAGAAAAAATGACAGTATCTCCCGGCAACACTTTATTCTTGAACCGTGCATTGTCAATCTTCAGAAAGTAAGTGAGGTAATTTTCAGGATCAGGAACAGTTTTCAGAACAAGAACTCCTCCTGCCTGCGCCATTGCTTCCACAAGAAGAACACCCGGCATAACCGGATTTCCCGGAAAATGTCCGCGGAAAAAATCTTCGTTCATGGTAACATTCTTCACTCCCACCACGTGTGTCGGGCTCAACTCAATAATTTTGTCAATGAGCAAAAAAGGAGGACGGTGCGGAAGTATCTTTGTAATCTCATTGATATCGAACACCACTTTATTTAGATCAAACTGGGGAATCTGAGGTTTTTTTGATTTCTCTTTTTCTTTTCTGATCAGTTCCCTGATCTTTTTTGCAAAGGCAATGTTTCCTCCGTGACCCGGACGAGCCGCAAGAATATGAGCTTTGATGGGAGTTCCGATGAGAGCAAGATCACCAACAATATCCAACAGTTTATGACGAGCCGGCTCATTATAGAAATGAAGCTGGGTATTGTTCAGCACTCCCCTGCCCTTTACTTCCACATTTGGCTTATTAAAAACTTTGCGAAGATGTGCAAGGTGATCATCCGGTATGGGTTTATCCACAAGTACGATCGCGTTGTCAAAATCACCGCCTTTAATGAGGTTATGTTTCAGCAATAGTTCCAGCTCGTGAAGAAAAACAAATGTACGGCACTTGGCAATTTCTGTTTTAAACTCTCCTATTTTATAAATGTGGGCGTGCTGCGTGCCCAAAACTTCTGAATTGTAATCTACCATCACAGTTAAACGAAATTCATCCTGCGGAACAGCAAGCATCTCCACATATTTATCGTTATCCTCATACGTGAGAGTTGTCTTTAACTCAAAATAAATACGCTCTGCCTCCTGATCCACCGTGCCCGCTTTTTCCAACGCTTCAATAAACGGCATGGCGCTTCCATTCATAATGGGAATTTCAGGACCGGTAACTTCAATGAGGCAATTGTCAATTTCCATTCCGGCAAGTGCAGCAAGCGCATGCTCGGTGGTATTTACACGTGCTCCGTCTTTTTCAAGAGTGGTTCCGCGTTCCGTTGACACCACATAGTCCAGATCAGCATCAATGACCGGCTTATTCGGCAAATCAATGCGCTGAAATTTGTAGCCGTGATTTTCAGCAGCCGGTTTAAATGTGAGAGAAACTTTTGCACCGGTATGTAATCCTACTCCGGAAACAGTGACAGGCGATTTTATTGTGCGTTGTTTAGGCATAAGAGTAAAATTATTTTTCTGCCGATTGTTTCAATTCCTGTAATATTTTCTCCAAAGCTTTAATTCTTTTTTCTAAATCGGGGAGATTCCTGAAAAGTACGTAAGACCTTCTGTATTGACCGATCTCAAACGATGGAGATCCCTGTACAATTGATCCTTCTTTCGTTATGTTATTGCCAACTCCCGATTGTCCTGCAATTTTTACATTGTCAGCAATTTCAAGATGCCCGCTGATCCCCACCTGTCCTCCCATCTGAACATTCTTTCCAACTTTTGATGAGCCGGCAAATCCAACCTGAGCAGCGAGCATGGTTCCTTCGCCTATATCGGTATTGTGAGCTATATGCACGAGGTTGTCGAGCTTCGCGCCTTTGCGGATAATGGTTGAACCGAGCGTAGCGCGGTCGAGCACGCAATTGCCGCCTATCTCCACACTGTCCTCAATAATTACATTGCCGATATGCGGAACCTTATTATTATCCGTAGTGAAACCAAAGCCATCGCTTCCTATCACAGTTCCGGCATGGATGATGCAGTTTTTTCCGATAATGCAGTCATGATAAATTTTCACACCTGCATTTATGATGGTATTATCTCCAATAGTAGAATTCTCACCAATAAAACTATTGGGGAAAAGTTTTACGTTATTCCCGATTTTCACATTATCGCTCAGATAAGAAAATGCGCCTACATAAACATCTTGCCCAACAGAAGCAGATTTCGAAACAAAAGAGGGCTGTTCAATTCCTGTTCTGTTATTTTTTGCCTTTTGATACATCTCCAGCAGTTTCGCAAATGCAATCCGCGCATCCTCCACGCGAATAAGCGTGCAGGTTTTCTTAATCGGATGCTCAGCAACAAAATTTCTATCCACGATAACTATGGAAGCATCGGTAGAATAAATATAAGGAAAGTATTTAGGATTTCCGAGAAATGAAAGCGAACCTGGCTTTCCTTCTTCTATCTTGGAAAGCGTGCTCACCACAGCATCAGAATTACCCTCTACTTTACCGTTGAGAAGTTGTGCTATTTGGCTTGCTTTGAATTTCATACTTTTTGGTTACTAATAACTAATGGTTACGAATGCTATCAATCACATGTATTCATTTGTAATATTCGTTAATTAGTAATCGGCAAATTTAGAGAAATTAAATTGCGAAGGTCAAGAATAAATGTGGAGTTATTAAAAGGGAAATGTTTAATTCTAAAAGATTTCCTTCGGGTAACACAAAAAGTATTTCTTCACTGTTTTTTGCAGGGCGGCAATGTAGGATTGGTCGGATGCTTGTGCGATGTCAGTAATACGCCCGTTTTTATATAATATATTGATGTGTATCTTATCGGGGCGGTACGCATCGTTGGAAACAAGCTGGGAAAAAACAAAATAATCAGCTTCAGAATTCTTTAGTTTATACTTCTTTTGGATTTCCTTTTTCATCTGGTTCACCCTCTTATCAGAAAAAGGTTCATCCTGAATTTCTACTTTGTAAAGCTTTCGGTTTACCAAGTTCATGCAAAGCGTAGAAAGAACAGGATCGGGGTGGTTTGCCCAAACTTTTATTGAAGCAAAAATATCGTTGTCGTCAAGCTGGGCGAAAACCTCAAGTAATCCCCCTTTTTCCCCCTTTACAAGGGGGAGATTGGAAAATGCTTTCTTGTCATGATGATTGTATAAGAATTCCCGCAAAGCAGGAGTGCAAAACAATTCTTCCTGCAACTTT
This sequence comes from Bacteroidota bacterium, assembly GCA_016213435.1. Classification (GTDB taxonomy): domain Bacteria; phylum Bacteroidota; class Bacteroidia; order Palsa-948; family Palsa-948; genus Palsa-948. Next base: position 3,993 of record JACRAL010000215.1, on the reverse strand, counting down.
GAATTTGAAACTTGAAACTTGGAACTTGCAATTTCTTTAGCCCTCTGCAATATCTTCACCAGCAAAAACTCCGCGCTCAAAACGGTTTTGTGCAAATACACTTGCCAGTACATTAGCCTGCGTGCGATTATAAAATTCTCGATCGAATACATTCCTTTCGCTTCTACTACTAATCGATCCTTTTTCACATTCAGCATTTTAATAATGCGGTCTGAACTGATAACGCCTTCGGAAACACCAGTATAAAAACTATCCCGGTTCAGGTAATCCAGGCGATCCATATCTAACTGGCTGGAAACAAGCTGATGTAAAAATTTCTTTTTATAGGTATTGTTGAAGATATTTAGCGCAGTGCTTAGCTTTCCTTTAAATTCTTTGTTTAGTTTTTCAAGGAAGAGCACTGAAATATCTTCGTGAGAAATATCGTGCACAATGCTATTCTCCAGCGCATGGGAAAATGGTCCGTGCCCGATGTCGTGCAAAAGAATTGCGATCAACACACCTCTCTCCTCCTCTTTTGTAATCTCCACTTCTTTTGAGCGCAGTGTTTGCACCGCCTTCATGGTTAGATGCATGGCTCCTAATGCATGCTGAAAGCGAGTGTGCAGCGCACCGGAATAAACTAAACTCGTGAGCCCCAGCTGCCTTATCCTCTGCAAACGCAAAAAATAAGGATGATTGATGATCTCCAGAATAAGCGGATCGGGAACTGTAATGAACCCGTAAATGGGATCGTTGAAGAGTATTTGTTTCTTAGTCATTTTTTTCTGGTTACTAATAACTAATCATTACCAATTTCACGAATGAGCACAGGTTAGATTAGTACTATTTGTAACCATTCGTTATTAGTAACCACCGCAAAGATAGAATACTTGACTTTATTGGTGCTTTTCACATTTTTTAACAATCAAATATATCTTTACACTCCCCGTTCCAAGTCATAATTTATAACTTCGCACACCATGAATAAAATAAATATCCTTTGGGCTGACGATGAAATAGACTTATTAAGACCGCACATTCTTTTCCTGAAAGAAAAAGGATACGAGGTAAAAACAGCAAAGAGCGGTGACGAAGCTATTGGAATGATGCAAGCAGAACTATTCGACATCGTTTTTCTGGATGAGAACATGCCCGGGCTTAGCGGCATGGAAACCTTATCAAGAATAAAAAACCACCGCGCAGATATTCCGGTGGTAATGATCACGAAGCACGAAGAGGAACATATCATGGAAGATGCCATCGGCTCCAAGATTTCCGACTACCTTATTAAACCGGTCAATCCAAATCAAATACTCTTATCGCTGAAAAAGATATTGGCAGGCAGGCAGCTTGTCTCTGAAAAAACAACTTTAAACTACCAGCAGGAGTTTCGCCAGATAGGAATGTCGCTGAACGATACCCTCACTGCCGAAACATGGAAAGATGTTTACAAAAAACTGGTTTACTGGGAACTTGAACTTGCAAAATCAGATGACGAAAGCATGTCGGATATGCTCTCTATGCAAAAACAGGAAGCAAACTCATCCTTCAGCAAATTCATCGAAAAGAATTACATAAGCTGGCTGCATGCAGGAAATTCTCCCATCTCCTCTGGGAGAGGGGTCGGGGGTGAGGTGCCGTTGTTATCACACACCATTCTAAAAAACAAACTCAATCCCCTACTCGACAGAAAAGAAAATGTTTTCCTCTTGGTGATTGACAACCTGCGCTACGATCAGTGGAAAATGATCCAGCCCAAGATCAATGAGCTTTTTAAAGTGGATGAAGAATTGCTTTACTACAGCATTCTCCCAACCGTCACCCAGTTTGCACGCAACGCCTTGTTTGCAGGGCTCATGCCCAGCGAGATAGAAAAAATTCATCCAGACCTGTGGAAAAACGAAGAAGATGAAGGAGGAAAAAATCAATTTGAGCCGGAACTGATGACCTTGCAGTTAAAACGATGGGGAAAGGATGTAAAACACTCTTACCATAAAATACTGAGTCTGAGCGAAGGGAAAAAACTTGCCGATAACATCAGCAACCTGATGCAGAACAAACTGAATGTGATCGTTTACAATTTTGTGGACATGCTTTCGCATGCCCGCACCGAAATGGAAGTGATACGCGAACTGGCAGATGACGAAGCCGCTTACCGCTCCCTCACTGTTTCCTGGTTTGAACACTCACCGCTTCATGATATCATCAAACACATTGCAGAAAAAAAAGGATTGCTCGTTATCACCACCGATCACGGAAGCATTCGCGTAACAACACCCTCCAAAGTGGTGGGAGACCGGAATACCTCTACCAACCTGCGCTACAAGCAGGGAAAAAGTTTAAGCTATGATAAACGCGATGTGCTGGAAGTGAGAAATCCGGATGATGTTTTTCTGCCACGCGTTAATGTGAGCACCTCTTACATCTTTGCCAAGCAGGATAAATTCTTCGCATATCCGAACAATTACAATCATTACGCGCAATACTACCGCAACACCATTCAGCACGGAGGAATTTCTTTGGAAGAAATGTTGATTCCGTTTGTAACATTGAGTGTAAAGTAAAAGCCCCCACCACCCCTCCTAAATCCTCCCCTCAAGACAACCGTAGGTTGCGAGCGAAGCTCAGTTGGGGTGGGGCTTCTTTTTAATTCGTAGTCACCATCCACCCTCTGCTTCTCAGCGCAATGAGTGGAGCAAAGGCAGGATCGGGAACAGGCATGGTGCCGCCCGAGAGGTTAAGAAGACCTCCGCTTGTGCCGTACAAATTTATTTGCGTGAGCAGTTCGTGGAGGTTGCTTAACGGAATTTTGTTTCCATAAAAGTTAAAAGTTGTTGCCGAACTGAAATCTCCGCTCAGCGTTATCACCGTTGCATTTACATTGGGCATCTGCAAGGATGCGATGAAGCCGAACACACCTGCGGTAACTTCGGTAACATCGATATTCTTTATTCCTGCTGCGGCATACACATGCTGAAAAACAATGGTGCCTCCGGCACTAAGGTTTGCAGAGTTGCTAACACCGCTTTCCCATGTGGCAAGTATTCCGCCACCGCTGGCAGAAAGATTTCCGGAGATAATTATCTCCAGCGGCATTCCGCTGATGGTGCTTTGATCGGAAACAATGCCGATGCTTGCCACTGCGGGAGTGCCTCCACCGCCTGCAGAATCGGGCAGCAGAAACTGATCGTGCTTTGCCATGTTGTTATAAAAAATAATTTTCCCGGCACTGCACACTTTTAATGTTTCGTCCCAGCAGGCATTGAGTATAATGATGCGATCCTGCGTGATAACCGGGCGCACCGATTTAAATGCCTCCTGCGCATTGTTGGCATCGTGAAGCTGATCGTGAAGGGCGCCAATTTCATTAATCATCGGCTGCGTGTAATTTTTGGCGATGAGTTTTACTTTGTATTTATTCGCCACGCGGAAAAAGTTACTCATAAAGCCGATCATTTTTACCTGCGATCTGCGGGCATCCTCATAATCATCATACCCGAATTCGTTTTGCACCGCAAAGTTGGCAGGAAAAGTTTTTTCAATAAAAAATTTTGAGCTCTGAAACTTGTGCCTGCAGAGTTCCATTTTTTCTTCCACCGCATTGCTCAGCTGCGTCAGCTCGTCCTGCACCGCCTCATCGCTGGGCAGGGCTTCGGCCGCTTCTATTTTTGTAAGCCAGTTTGCCGAAAAAGGATCGTTAAAGTCTGGGTCAAAAGTCGTGAACAGGGCTTTGTCCACCGTAAAGGCGCTGCGAACGGTGTGCGAAAACTGCGTCATTTCAACGTCAGAGAGATTATGATAATTGCGAAGAATTTCTTGTGGGTTTGCCATGGTTTTAAGTTTAGGAGTTAAGAGTTAAGAGTTAGGGTTAACAGGTTTTACGCATTAAATTAACAGTCTATAGTTCATTGAAATATGCAGGATGTGTTTGTGTGTGGTTAATAGTTTTGTTGATTGGCAGAAAAATGCAAATCAACAACTACTTTAAAAGCATTGAAGATCCACGTATTG
>JACRAL010000211.1 GCA_016213435.1 Bacteroidota bacterium | reverse complement strand
TCTTTTATCTTTCTTTAAAGTATTTCTTGCATACTTCATTAATTCTGCTTTTCTTTTTGAAAGGTTTTTTACTGGAACCCATTCACCTTTTTCAAAGCTTTGCAATATTTCTTTTTCTTCTTTAGTTAATTTAGCTTTCATCTATTAAAATAATAACGCATTGTGTGCTTTCTGGCAACACAAAATTATTCTGGGAAGGCTGCGAACAATGAAGATTTGATCCTCTTATTCTCCTTGATCCTCTTATTCTCCCCAAAAAACTGATTCGCTGACTTCAAACCAAACACATGCCCAAAAAAGTGACCTGTGGCTCTATTTCACAGCAGCGCATTGTTAGGCTTTCCTTCCAATAAATCTTGAACTACTCTATCTGCGCCAATTAGAAAAAAGAAAAAACCGTAAGCACAATGCTCAATTTGTCTAATGCTGTATTTTGCCGATGTAGCAAGTTCATGACAAAATATATGGCGTAATTCAAAAGCTTTCTTAACGCCTTCAAAAATGTGCGGTGCATCTTTAGTAAAATAAATGGGGTTTGGAGCGCTCTCTGGATTTATTCTAGTAAATTTGAACCGTTCAAGAAAGTCCTCACCTGCAATAGTGGAAAGATTTTTATTTAACTCTTCAAATCCATTAACAGACAAAAAATGTGCAAAGAGTTCACCAGGTGAAAGTTTCTTTTCATGAATTGCAAGAATAGATGAAGCATCAAATTTAACGTTTACGAATGACTCTGCATTCTTACGAAAAGGCAACCCCTTATCAATTAGTTCGGCTACAGCCATACGATACCAGCCTTCAATACAGGCAATTCCTCCGATTGGAATATACTTAAGTAATTCTCTTTTTACTGATTTATTTGTTTTTAACTTCTTTAGCTCCTCCAAAGAATAAATCAATGGGCTTAGTCTGTTTGATACCTGCTCCCATCGCTTTGTTTTTCGACAGGCTGTGTGAAAAGTCCCTTCTTTGAAGATACCTTCTGTGGTATAATTTAAGAAAAACTACGGAGGCCATATGAAATTTCTTTCTCAAACAGACAAGGATCAAATGATGCTGCTTCCACTCTCCATCAACGACT
>JACRAL010000006.1 GCA_016213435.1 Bacteroidota bacterium | reverse complement strand
GGCTTAAAAATAATTATTAGGTCAAAGGGAGCGAAGGAGGTGGCTTAAAAATAATTATTAGGTCAAAGGGAGCGAAGGAGGTGGCTTAAAAATAATTATTACATCAAATGGGACAACAGGGGGCTTTAAACAATCAAATTAACCAATCATAAAAAACCATGAGTACAAACATCTGGCACTACCTTGCCAATCAATTCGACAATGTAACCAAAATCAATTTCAAATTGATGAACACCATCAATGCCGACCATTTTGCAAAATTGCAGGCGCAGCAATCGGACCCCGATATTGCTGCCTTGCTTGCCCGCACCACTCCGGTTCACGATAATTTTAATGATGCTTACAGCGTTTGGTTCAGTGCCAAGGGAATTCATAAAGGCGAAACCGATCGTGTGCAAGGATATATCAATGACCTGAGTTCAACCAAAATTAAACAATGGGATGCTCAGATACAAACGCTGTATCTGGAAGGCACATCCGATTACATTGTTATTCTTCCTAACGGGAAAAAGCCATTTTACAGCGGAACAATTGATGACAGGATTGCTCAGCTCGATGCGCTTGCCGATCGGCTGGTTGCTTATCCGGCACTGATGGCAACCATGAACGATGTGCTTGTTTTTCATACCACATTGGATGATGCCCGCAACATTCAACAGCAAAAAGAAGGACTGCTTAACAATGCCTCCGACCTTACCGAAACAGCGCGCAAGGAAATTGCCACAATGATGTACCGCAACCTTGGTTTGCTGATGGATAAATATGCTGGCAACCTCAATCTTGTTTCCAATTTTTGGGAGCTGTCTCTGCTATCCTCAGGCAGCGGAGCTGTGGTGGCGCCTCCACCTCCTCCGGTAGCGGGAAACATCACAATTGTTTCCGATCAAAGCATCATCAGCGGTATGCCTCTGGAGATAATTATCAGCGGAAACCTTTCAGCCAATGGAGGCGGAATACTTGCCACCTGGGAGCCGGGCATTACCAACTCTGCTGATCTCACAGCCGGAGGCACCATAGATTTTCAACATGTTTATACTGTGGCAGGAATAAAGAACATAACGGTTACTGAAGTTACTGCCGGAGTGTTTGCTTTCCTCTCGGCATTGCAAATGCCTAATGTAAAAGCTGCTTCGATAACTCTTAGCGGTGATTTCAGCGCTGTAACAAACTTTAACTTTTATGGAAACAATTTGAGCATAGCCAATGTGAATGATCTGCTCACTCAGATAAATGCTTACGGAACCAGCGGAGGTTTGATAAATATTTCGGGAGGAACTATGCCTGTTCCCAATCCTGCCTTCCCTGCACTGGTGGCACTGCAAAGCAGGGGATGGACGGTGATGACGAATTAGAAAGAGCAGAAGCCCCTCCTAAATCCTCCCCATTGGGGAGGACTTGCATTACTATCACCATCCCTAATAGATACTGCAGGTTGCAAGCGAAGCTCATTTAGGAGGGGCAAGAAGGTTGGGATTACAGCGTATTATCAATTCTTTTAACAGAAGATAAATAATCTCGCATCTTTTGGAGTTCCTTGGGATTGTTACCCACATGATAATGTTCTATTTTTCCTACTGAATTAAGAATGAGATTTATTGGTATGCCACCTTGTTCACTGGAAATGGCAAAAGAATTAATCAACTTAATAATATGCTTCTGATCGAATAACAATTGATAATCAAACTCTATCTTTTGCTTTTTCATTTCACTTATTTCTTCAATGGAATCAAAAGCATCAAGTGCTATGAATACGATGGTATCACTTTTAAAATCTTTAACAAGTTTGTTCAATTCAGGGATTTCTTTTCTGCAGGGTCCGCACCATGTTGCCCAAACATTTATGACAATTGTTTTTCCTTTCAGGTGTTCATTAATAAAAGGATGTTCATTCTTTGTTGAATCAATAATTTCCTGAAATGCCTTTTTTTCTTTTCTTTCTTTTTCTTCTGCTTCAATTTTTGAATTTGTAAAACGACTGGAAATAAAAATCAGAATGAATGAGCCAATTGAAAAGGCAAGTATTAAAAATATCGTATTTCTATTCATTTTCATTTTATATCGCGTTTCAACAATAAATAATAAGATGTAAACAGCATCAAAAAAATATAAAGTGAAGCAATAACAATGTTAGATGTATGAACAATTTGATATTCGCTTAATGCAGAAGTCATTGAACCAAGCGGGAGATACGACTGAACATCGGGAATATTAAAAAACAGCTCGCATGCCTTTTGTGCAATAGCCTCAAGAGTTGACCATAAGAAATAGACAAGAATGCTTATTGTAAGGTTTCGTGTTAAAAAAATCAGGAAAAAGGAAAAAAATCCTATTGATAAGAGTTGCATGAAAGAATTAATAATAACAGATGGAGTTAAAAAAAGAAGAGCGTCCTCAAAATGACTGACCAACAATCCTGCCGTGAGTATTACTAGTTTTCCAAAAATAAAAACAAGAAAAATACAAATTAACAACATCCATAATTTCCCCGTAAAAAATTGCTCTCTTGTATATCCGTCAATAATATTTTTTCGCAAAGTGCCGTCACTGTATTCCTTCCCGATATTCATAATAATAAATATAGCGATAAACAAACCTACCAATCCACTCTCCATGAGAATTAAACCCTTAAAGAGACCCGTCTTAATATCAGCATTTGGAGATTCTATTTTGTACATAAGGAAATATATCGATGCTATAGCGGTATATGTAAGCAACATCAAACCAAGTAAAACAAAATTCGCAGGTCTTAGCAATTTAACAGACTCAATGCGTATGATCTTTATAAAACTCATTTTGTTTTGCTTAAAAAATATTCTTCGAGCGATCCGTGTTCCTGCATTAATGTTTTTAGTTCGCCTTGTTCCAAAATAACTCCATTCTTTAAAATGGCAATGTGTGTGCATATTTTTTCCATCTCACTTAATAAATGGCTTGCAATCAAAATCGTTTTTCCTTCTTTCGCTAATTCGCCAATTAAGTGCCGCATCTCTGCAATTCCCTGAGGATCCAACCCGTTTGTAGGTTCATCAAAAATCATTAATTCCGGGTCACTCATTAAGGCAGCCGCAATGGAGAGCCGCTGCTTCATCCCCAGAGAAAATGTTTTCACTTTGTTTCTTTTATTTTCTGTTAACCCCGTTTTTTCAAGAACCTCATCAATTTTTTTCGTGTCCACTCCTTTAATATGAGATGTTATGAGAAGATTTTTTTCTGCAGATAATTCAGGATAATAGTTGGCACTCTCCAAGAGGACGCCTATTCTTTTTAATGCAGATGTTAAATCATTGCTTCCAAAAAGCTGAATGCTTCCTGAAGTTGGTTTCAATAGAGTAAGCATCATGCTTAATGTAGTGGTTTTCCCGCTTCCATTTGGTCCCAATAAACCAAAGACCTCTCCCCTGTTTACTTTAAAATCAATTTTATTGACGGCAGTTTTTTTACCAAACTGCTTTGTCAAACCCACTGCTTCAATAACTGTATTCATTGCTTCAATTATTTCCCCTTCCCCGAATTGTATTCATTATTCAATCCGGCAATCACTTGTGCGGTAACATCCATGCTGTCATCTACGCCCAGCACTCCTCCACCTGATTTTGTGTAAGCAAACACGCAATAATAACCGTGTTCTTTATTAAAGCGTGAGAGGTAATCATAAATCCTTTTCTGCACATCAGCATTTATTTTTTCCACATCCTCCAACACATTACTCTGATTTTGTTCCATAGCTACAATTTCATCGCGCTTTTTCTGAAGTCCGGCTTCAATCGCCAGCCCCTGCTCTTTGGTATACCCGCCAGCCCCTGCCTTCTCGGTGTAATCGGTATACTCTTTTTGAAATGCCGCTACTTTGTCCTGATAGTTTCTCTTGTAGTTTTCCACCCTTCCTTCTCCCGCAGCTTTTGTTTTCCTAGCATACGTATATTTCTCAAAAATGGAATCTGCATTCACAAAAACAATACGCACATCTTTCGGAGCACTATTGATCACAGGAACAATAACAGGCGAAGAAGTTCCGGATGAATCAGGCGCACTGACAGTTGCAGAAGAAAAGTTTTTCCCTCCCGAAAATTGTTTGTAGTAAAGAAATCCTACTGCGATAAGCAATACGATGTTTAATGCTAAAGAAATATTTTTCACGTGATTTGGTTTTTAGTTTGACAAAGCTAAAATAAAGATAAATGGCAATGTGCTGTCAAAGGAAGTGAATTTAAACATGTTATCAATTAGCTCTTTTTTCTCGAATTCGGAAGCAACAGAATTTGTGCAGAAATCCATCGTTGGATATTTCAAGATGATTACCACTTTGCGTCAGTGAAAATTGACCATGATGTTAATCATAAGCAATTATAAAGAAGAGATTATTAGGTTGACTATTGAATAAAATATCTTATTTCAGCAAGCGCAACTCTGCGAGTTGAACTTTTCTGAATTTCCTTCCAAATAAATTTAGCGTTTTTCGCATTTCAGATTTAATCTCCTCATTGCATAAATTGCCAATACTTCCTTCGTGTGTGTATTTTATATGTTTTGGCACAGAAAATTTTCCTGAAACAATCTCCTCACCCACTTTTTTATATGCATCGCGGAAAGGCATTCCTTGCTTTACTAATTCATTCACTGCATCTACACTGAAGAGGTGTTTGTACTTTTCATCTTTGAGAATATTGTCTCTCACCTGTATCTGCTGAAGCATGAAAGCAGTCATCGTTAAACAGTCTTTCAGCTCTTGAAACGCAGGGAAATAAATTTCTTTCAGCAGTTGAAAATCCCTGTGATAGCCGGAAGGAAGATTTCCGGTTACGGCAGTCAGTTGCTGAGGAATGGTTTGTAAACGATTGCACTTTCCACGTATCAGTTCAAAAACATCCGGATTTTTTTTGTGAGGCATGATACTGGAACCGGTGGTGAGTTTCTCGGGAAAAGAAATAAATCCGAAATTCTGATTCATGAAAAGGCAGATGTCAATAGCCAATTTTGATAGGGTTGAGGCAACCGAAGCCATAGCAGTGGCAGATAATTTTTCAGTTCTTCCTCTCGTCATTTGTGCATAAACGGAATTATGATTCATTCCCTCAAAACCAAGAAGCTGTGTGGTAATTTTTCTTTTGATGGGAAGCGATGTGCCGTATCCTGCCGCAGAACCCAAAGGGTTTTTATTGATGATGCTGAAAACAGAGTTAAGAAACTCTGTATCCTCTTTCAAACTTTCCGCATACGCACCAAACCATAAACCAAAAGAAGAAGGCATGGCAATCTGCAAATGAGTATACCCCGGCAAAAGTTTTTTCTTGTGCTTTTCACTGAGATGAATTAAAACATCGAACAATTCACCGGCAAGCTGAACAATATTTTTAAATTCTGCTCTTGTAAATAAAACAATGTCAAGCAATACCTGATCGTTGCGGGAGCGTGCGGTATGAATCTGTTTACCAACATCTCCCAGTTTTTTTGTGAGAAGAAATTCCACCTGTGAGTGCACATCCTCTGTTCCTTTTTCTATCCTGAATTTTCCCTGTTTGATTTTCTTATGAATATGCAGAAGTTCCCTGTGAAGTTTTTGTGCTGATTTTTTTTTCAGAAGTCCGGCATGGGCAAGCATTTTCGCATGCGCCATAGAACCGATCACATCGTGTTCTGCTAAAAGAAAATCCATTTCACGGTCTTTTCCGATGGTGAACTTCTCTACGTGTTTGCTGACTGATATTTTTTTCTGCCACAGTTTCATAGGTGCCAATAACGAATTTAAGCGAATATACGAATCAAACTACTATGTGATTTGTTTCAATAGTTTGATATAAATTTCTATTCCGGTTCCGATTTCCTTAAGCCAGATGAACTCATCAGCAGTATGCGAACGTTCTGATTTTCCCGGACCCATTTTTACAGCAGCAACTTTCAGATGAGGCATATCGGAAGAGGTTGCCGAACCAAAAGTTTTTATTCCCAGTTTCTGTGCTGTTTGTACCAGCAAATGTTTTTTATCTATGCCTGATGCCTGTAGGCGCGTGGAGCGCGGAGTGACTTCGCTTTTAACATACTCGCGAATGATTGCCAGTGTTTCTTCATTGGTATAAGCATCTGTGGTGCGTACATCCACTGTAAACTTGCAGGTATCAGGAATTACATTATGCTGGCTTCCTGCATGAATGATGGTCACACTCATTTTTACAGGACCAAGCATTTCTGAAATTTTTGGAAACCTAAACGAATGAAACCATTCAATGTCTTTGATAGCATTGGTGATTGCATTTTCTCCTACGTCACGCGCTGCATGACCTGCCTTTCCTTGTGCTGTGCAGTCGAGCACCATTAATCCTTTTTCTGCGATTGCCATCTGCATTTCAGTGGGCTCCCCAACAATGGCGAAATCAATTTTCCCAAGTTCAGATAAAATAGATTCAACTCCGCCTTTTCCGGAATTCTCTTCCTCTCCAGTTGCAGCAATAATGAAATTATATTTAAAGTTTTCTTGTTTGTGGAAATGAAGAAAAGCTGCAATGAGAGAAACCAATGCTCCGCCTGCATCGTTGCTTCCAAGCCCGAATAGTTTTTCATCTTTTAGAATTGGCTGGAAAGGATTGAGTGTCCATCCGAAATTGGGTTTTACCGTATCGTGATGTGAGTTAAGCAGAATGGTCGGCTTTGCCGGATCAAACTTTTCGTTTTTTGCCCATACATTATTGCCTTTCCTGAAACTTTTTATTCCCTGTTTCTGAAAAAAGGTTTCGATCGCATCAGCAGTTTTATTTTCCTGGGTGCTGAAGGACTCAATGGAAATTAATTCCTTTAGGAGTTCGGTAGCGTGATATGTAAGTTTATCAATTGTCATCATACTAATCTTGTTCCTGAATCTTGTCCTTTAATAAGTTTATTCAACTCTTTTGCATGGCAGATTACTACTGATTTCACACCTTGTTTTATTGCATCAAATGCATTATCCAGTTTTGGGATCATTCCTTTTGAAATTACTCCTTCTGTTTTCAGTTTTTCATACTCCTTCAGATTTATCTTTTCAATTACAGAATTTTCATCATCCATATTTCTCAGTACTCCCGATTTCTCAAAACAATAGATTAATGTAGTATCAAATTGTTGTGACATGGCAACAGAAATTGCCGATGCCATCGTATCTGCATTTGTATTTAGCATTTGTCCTTTGCCATCGTGTGTGAGTGGAGCGATGATAGGAGAGAATCCTGAGGTGAATAACGCAGATAATTTTTCGGAGTTTACTTTTTCTATATCGCCTACGAAGCCATAATCAACTTTGTTCTTCCTCCCCTCTCCCGTGGGAGAGGGGTTGGGGGTGAGGTCAACGGGAGCTCGTTTGTGCGCAAGAACAATATTTCCATCAGCACCGCTTAGCCCAATCGCATTGCAGTTTCTCGCCTGCAGTTGTGCGACAATATTTTTATTTATCAGTCCTCCATAAACCATCTGAACAATTTTGAGTGTGTCTGCATCTGTAATTCTTCTGCCCTCAACCATTTTTGGTTCAATGCCTAACTGCTTGCTGAGTTCAGTAGCTATTTTCCCTCCTCCGTGAACTAACATTTTGTTTTCTGAAATGGAAGAAAAATCATTCAGGAACCATGAAAGTTGTTTTTCATCATCGATGATGTTTCCGCCTATTTTTATGACAAAGAGTTTCATTAAAGCGATTGCAATATCTTTTTTAAAACAACCTGAGCAGAATAAATTCTATTCTTTGCTTGATGAAGAACAACGGATACAGGACTATCTAGCACTTCATCTGCCACTACCATATTTCTTCTTACCGGTAGGCAATGCATGAACTTTGCATTATTTGTCAATGCCATTTTTTTATTGGTGATCATCCAGTTTTTATCCTGAGATAATATTTTTCCGTATTCTTTATAGGAAGACCAGTTCTTGGCATAGACAAAATCCGCACCTTTCAATGCTTCGTCCTGGTTGTAAATTATTTTGGCAGAAGCCCCGCCTGACCTCCCCGAGTGGGAGGAAGTAAAACGTGAATCTAACTCATATCCTTCTGGGTGGGTTATTACAAAATCAACATTTGCTCTCAGCATCCATTCCGAAAATGAATTTGGAACTGCCTGGGGAAGAATTTTAGGATGGGGAGCCCAGGTTAGCACGACCTTGCACTTCTTCCCCTCTCCTCTGGGAGAGGGGATTGAGGGGTGAGGCCTTAATTCAGTTATTGTTATTAAATCCGCCAGCGACTGAAAAGGATGAAGCGTTGCAGATTCCAAACTTATCACGGGTACTCCAGAATACTGAATAAATTTATTCAGCACTTCGTTGCTGTAATCTTCTCCCCTGTTCTGAAATTTTGGGAAAGAGCGCACTCCGATTATATCGCAATACTGTCCAATCACTCCAGCGGCTTCTTTGATGTGTTCAGCGGCAGCACCATCCATCACCACACCGTCTTTTGTTTCGATCGACCAACCCTCTTTGTCAAGATTCATAACGATGACATCCATGCCGAGGTTCTGCGCGGCACGCTGGGTGCTGAGGCGGGTGCGCAGGCTCGGATTGAGAAAGATTAACCCGAGTGTTTTATTTCTTCCGAGTTCTTTGTTTGCGAAGGGGAATTTCTTTTCGATTAATGCTTCAAGAACAAGCTTGTCGATGTCACCCGCATCATTTACAGAAGTAAAATGTTTCATTTTGAAAATAAAAAGCAAAAATAGAGAATAGAAAGATTACTTCACCAAAGATTTTTTCATCACAGCCGCAAATGCATGAAGAAAAATCTCCGCTTCTTCTTTTGACAGAGTGAGCGGTGGAAGCAGGCGAAGCGTGTTTTTATTGGATGAGGAACCCGTAAATATTTTATGAGTGAAGATCAACTCATTTCTTAATTGGTCACAGGGGAATTCAAGTTCAACTCCTATCATCAATCCTCTGCCACGGACTTCCTTCACACCGGTGATCTTTTTTAATACTGCGATCATGTAATCGCCAATAGCTTTTGCGTTCATCATCAGTTTTTCATTTTTAATCACATCCAGCACAGCAATTGCTGCTGCGCAGGCAAGGTGATTGCCCCCAAAAGTTGTTCCGAGCAAATGATGTTTTGCTTTGAACTTGGGGCTGATGAGCATTCCTCCTATGGGGAAACCATTGCCCATTCCTTTTGCGGTGGTAATAATATCAGGCTTAATATTTGAATGTTGGTGTGCGAAAAACTTTCCGCTTCTTCCGTAGCCAGACTGCACTTCATCAAGAATTAAAGCTGCATTCTGTTTTTCGCAAAGCAGTTTAGCTTTTTGTAAAAATGAATCTGTTGGAACATGTACTCCGCCCACTCCCTGCATTCCTTCAATAATTACAGCGCAAATGCTTTCATTCATCGCCTGTTCCAAAGCAGTTTCATCATTAAAAGGAAGAAATAAAATATTTTCTGTTTCATTTACGGGCGCAACGATGGAGGCATTGTCGGTGGCGGCAACTGCCAGAGAGGTTCTGCCGTGAAATGCTTTGCTGAAAGAAATTATTTTTTTTCTTCCATTATGGAACGAGGCGAGTTTGAGTGCGTTCTCATTAGCTTCGGCACCGCTGTTGCACAGGAACAAATTGAAATCACCATATCCCGAAAGTTCACCAAGCTTCTGTGCCAGTTCTTCCTGCAAGGGAATACGAACCGAGTTGGAATAAAATCCAATCTTTTCCAATTGGGCGTCAATGAGTTTCACATAATGCGGATGCGTGTGCCCGATGGAAATAACCGCATGACCTCCGTACATATCCAGGTATTTGTTTCCGTTCTTATCCCAAAGCCAGCAACCACTCGCTTTTACGGGTTCTACATCGAGAAGGGGGTAGACGTCAAAGAGTTTCATGTTGTTAATATTTATTTAAACGCAATCTGTTCCGCATCAGCCGTAACAACTTTTGCATAAAAATCTTTTAACTCATTATATTTTTCAACTGGAACAAAATCATCCTTAAAAATAAATTCCCGCGTTGCAACGATCTTATTTCCCTGAAGTTTATACTGAATGGAATAATCAGCAAGAAAGCAGGAGTATTTTTGTGACTTTGGCATATCTGTAATTGTTTTCCCATGAGGAATCGAGATCGTGAGTGTTTCAATTTCCCTGTCTGCCGATGTATATTCCCAATACTCGATTGGATATTTCCGTGTTTCGCTCGATAGGAAATCTATGGATTCGATCCGGTCTGACCAGGGTAATTTGCAAATAGACAGTCCTCCGATCCGTGTGAATGGATCATTTACTGAGAAGCTGTAATTATAATACATCGTATCCGCCAAAGAATCGAGATTCATAAATTCAAGCGAGGTGAGTTTCATTTTCGCAGGATAATCGCTTGCAATGGATTCGAGCATTTGTTTTTCGCGTTCTTCTTTGCTCAGTTGCAGATAGCTTTCTTTTAATCCTGAAACATAATTTCCTGTTCGGGTGCTTTTCTTTTTCACCATCATGGTTGTTCCTTCAAAGGTAACGTCCACTGTTCGGATGAGTTCATTCTTCGGACGATTTTCCGGATTGATGGTAATCGGAGATTCAGTGTTTTTGTCGATCACCAGCGCAAATGCTTTTTTATCTTCCGAAGGAAGCACGCTGAATGGGACTTTATCGGAAGTAAGTTCAACGAAATAATCTTTTCCGTCAGCATTTATTTTTACGGTACAATGATTAAAATCCACCGAAGGAAGGAGCATGTCGTTCTTTCCGTTGTCGCGTGTATTCACCAAAAGCAGAGACGCAGGTATTCCCACTTCTCTGCACATAGAAGCATAAAGCGTTGAAACGTCTTTGCAATCGCCCAGTTTTGTATTCAGCGTGGTCGTGGCTTTCTGTGGAATATATCCGCTCTGACGAAACGACACAGAACTGTAGCGAACATTTTCCACTACATATTGATAGATCATTTTTGCTTTTTGCAATTGCGTGAGATTCGTTTTTCCAGCGAACATCTCATCGAGCGCTTCCTTCACTTCATATTCCGCTTTGGCTTTTGTTTTTGAGAGATCGATGTACCAGTTGGCAATAAATTTCCAGTCGGGAATGGAAGAGATGAATAATATTTTCGCTACATCCGTGTAGGCAGGCATGTATCGTTCCGGCTTAATGCTCGGTTCATCTTTTGTTTCCCAAGTATAGAGCGTGAGATCTTCTATGTCTTTTTGCGAGGGCTTGATGTCGCCATTCAGCATTTTATAGCTGAACTTCATGTTCTTATTTACCAGAAGATTGTAGCTTGTGACTTTAGACGGGTAGGATCCTGACATATATTGTTTGTCCCAAAATTGTTTCGCCAGACTTCCGGAATAAAAATCCTGAATCCTATAAGTAATGTGTATCGCATCGCCCGGCTCAAGCGAAGTGAAAACAATATCGTTATCATTTTTTTCTGCGGTAGTTTTGCTGCCATTTGCCTTGACAACTTCCGCCTTTTCAACGATCAATTTCTGAGAATATCCATTGTAGCTGATAGCGTACTGCTTCCAGTCGTCAACGCCCTGCTTATTAAGTGTTTTAATAACGATTACTTCTTTGGATTCAGATGCCCCGTCTCCGTAAATCACTTTCTGAATTGTATGCGCAAGAATGACACTATTATCATCCGGATACTCTTTTGCATTGGGAGCATTCTTCACTAATTTATAAACATCTACGCTGTCGAAATAAGTGAAAATATCTTTTTTACTTTCCAGATTTCTGAGTTTCTCCCGCACCTTATAACTTGTAGGACGGTAAGTCAGACATTTTTTATAGGCCTCCTTCGCTTCATCCTTTTTTCCCATTTCCTCGTAACTCTGACCTAAAGCAGACCAATAGTCACTGATATAGGGCGATTGCTTGATACATTTTTGATAGCACTCAGCGGCTTTGCTGTATTGCTGAAGGTTGAAGTATTTCTCTCCCAGCGCGTAAATATATCCTACTGCCAGCGGTTCGTTTTTAATCAGCATGTCATATATTTTGAATCCTTTATCAACTTTTGCAATATCAAAATAATTTCCGGCAAGATTCTCATATGCAGTTTCAGAATAAGATTTGTCTACATACTTTTCCCATATGGCTATGGATTTTTTGGTGTCTTTTGATAGTGCTTTATCCATCAGGGCTTTCATATTCACGACTGTATAAGTAGTAGGGAATTTTTTATATGCCTGATTGACCAATTTTACCATTTCTTCTATTTGCTCTTTTTGTGCAGCAATTTTTATCCGGTTATTCAGAAGATATTGGTCATTGGATTTGTTTTCAACTCCATATATTTCCTCTATCTTGTCAAGCAACCCTTTTGCTTCGTCATAATTTTCTTTCTCAAACGCTTCTTCTACCTGATAGGTCAAAGAGAAATATCCTTTAGGATCGTGCTCTTTCATCCACTCGATTTCTTCGCTGAGTAGAGTTCTATTCTTGGTTTTGATATACAATGAAAGGAATTGGTAGGCGACATAGCTGCTGTTGGGTGCAATCTTTTTTGCTTCTTTCAGCACTTTACGTGTCTCCTGTTTTTTCTCATTGCGGGCATAGGCTTCGGCAAGCAAAATATAATTAAGTACATTTTTGGGTTCCTCTTTTATCTTTTTCTGAAAAAATTCCTCGTAGGGATTATTATAAGTATCTACTTTATAGGCAGTATCACTTGTGCTGTACTGCTGAAAATCTTTTGAGAAAGAAATATCTGAAAATAATTTTTCATTTACATCTGTAATTCTCACCATGTAATTGCATGCGCCAATATCTTCGCTTTCTCCTATCTGCAGCAACAACCGGTTATACCCTTTGTTCAATTTAACCTTTAGCAGGTAGGTATCCATGTCATTATTTGTTTCTTCGGAAAAGGAAGCCACCCGTTTATCGTTGAGCCATACTTTTAATGAGCCGGAAGTTCCGATTCTGAGAACCGCATCGCGCTGGGAAGGGCTGTTAATGAATGTTTGCGAGAACATGATTGAATTCTGATAATAGAAGAAATATGCAAAGTCGGTCCATTGATCTTTTCTCGGACTGGGGCTGTCAAACCATTGGATGGGAGCACCCACTTTATTCTTGTATGTTTCCTGGTCGCTCTTTGCGTGAATGGGAGCGTAATCTTTATCAAAACCGCTTGCTGAAATATTTTCAAATGTACCTACTACTTTCCAGTCGTTAACACTTCCTATCTGTTTGTAATAATCGGTTGCCTTTGCAAAATCTCCTGTACGTTCATAATGTTTTCCGAGAACATACGATGTCATTGCTTTCATCATGAGATTGGCTTTTGGATTGGCAAGCAACTGCTGAAGAAATTTCACCTGCTCGGGACGTTTTTCCGAATAATCAGAGTTTACGCAAGCGGTTGTCCAGAGCGCATAAGTATAGGGAAGCGGATTTTCGGAACCGTTGAAAAAATCCTGAAAATACTTAAATGCTTCTTCTGCATTATCCACTTCTTTGGCAAGAAGGGAAAGTCCGAGTGAAGCTTCTGCTTTTGTATCGGCAGATTTCACGGCAAGCTGAAAATATTTTTTAGCTTCTTCCCTTTTGTTTTCAAAAAAACTGTCCCAGCCTTTCTGCAGATCTTCTTTATTTGCAAAGGCGGATTTAGAGAAAGAGATTGTAAGAAATAGAATTAAAAAAATAAAAATTCTCATAGGAGTTATGATTTTTAGTGCTGAAGAAACAGGATGTCTCTTTCCTTCATTTGATGTTTAAATTATAATTCACAAATTTATCAATACTGTGAAATGAAGCAAGAGAAAAGTAAGAAAAAGTAGTCTAGTGGAAATCTGGTTCTTTGGCAAGCTTTCGAGAATTGAAACAAGAATCAGATAGGGAAGGACCTATTTCTTTCCCGTTTCTTTTATCATCCTTACCGACATAAATCCCAATATGAGTAAGACTGCTAATAAGGATATCCATATAAATATGTTGCTTGTAAAAAAAGCACTGCCGGATGGCATCTCCTTTTTCCAAGTATCTACCAGACTTATTTTGCCAAGGGTAATATTTGAGATGGAAGAGGTGGTGTCTTTAAAATTTACTAGATCATAATTCGGCATTTTTACTTTTTCGTTTCCAAAGACCAATGAATAAGACTCATCGCTTTTAAGATAAGCAACGAGAAAATGATTTATCTGGAAACATTTGGCTGATTTTATTTTCAAAGGTGGGTTATCGTTATTTAAAATATGCAGATACAATTCTTTTGATTTATAATTATTCAGATACGTTGTATTATCGCCATTGGAGGAAATTTTAAAATTGATAAGAGCATTGAAATTTTTCTCCATACGATTATTCTTCAACTGCCTTTCTTCCATTACTCCTAACTCACAGTCGCGCATATAATAATGCGGGCCATTCACTTCAAATGCTACTTTATCAATTAATTGAGTTTCAGAGAAAGACATTTTAATATAGGAGGTTTTTGTTTCTGTACTGTCTTTTTGAGTTAAAATGGGTAATGGGGTTTCGACATACTTTGCATTTTCACTGTGGGTATCATAATAACCTGCTTTTAGTATATGTAAAGGAGGGCTGATGGAATCAGAAATATCAATCTTTAAAAATTCATAATCACTCAAAGGGAAATTGAAAATTTTAACAACAGATGTCTCTGTATGACTGTAAACATCTGAGATTGAATAATTATCTTTAATAACATACCACTGCTTGTTATTATCGCTGCCACTCAGGCGCAATTGCTTATCTGCATCCGCATTTTTAATCACCAACTGTACATTATCTATTTTGCTTTTGGAAGGATTTTGCAGAACAAGTGTTGAATGTTTTTTGGATACATCAAGGCGTACTATTTTATAGTCTTTAAATAAAACTGTATTAGTGGTCGGCTGTTCCGACTGAGCGATGTATGGCACCTCATGTTTTGCTGAATCTAAAATGCGGATATCCGAGAAATCAGACTTTAATTTGGAAGTAATTGCAGGAGGAAGTTGTATTTTATAAAATCCATCGCTGGCGGTACAGTCAATTTTAGTCTGCCATTTATAATCCTGCGCAAAAGCACCAGTAGAAAAACTTAAAAGAAAAAATAGTATAGCTTTGTTTTTCATGGGTTAATTCCATTTTTTTGTTTTTTCGCATCATCCTCAAGAATGAGAACCTTTAGTTTTTGGTACATAAAAGAAACAATGAGAAGTATAATGCCCAATGAAATGAATGCGGCAATTTTTCCACCTTCGGATATACCCCGAATATCGAAGATGAATAACTTGAGCAGCGTAATCAAAAATAAGCTTAAAGAAATAACACGAAGATGTTTCATCTTTAATCTCATTCCAATAATCATCAACGCGAATGAACAAACTCCCCAAAGGATGGGAAATCCTATTTTATAAGTTTGTTTTATAATGTCGAAAATGGAAGGATTGCGGGAATAACTTGCCATCACAGAGATATGCGAAAGTTCTGCGCTTGCGATGAATACAACAATAAAGGATGTGAACCATAAAAGTCCGATACCCATTTCGGAATTTAATCCGTATATCTTTTTTGTGTTTTTAAAAAATAAGAAAAGAAGTAAAAGAATAGAAACAGTTGTCAGATAATGAAACAAGTAATTAGCAAGTGTTGCATCGCCACCTATCAGATAACTGTTTCGTGTCAGAGCGACTTGATTGTTATAAAATAACATATAAACTATCAATACGATGCCTCCAAGAAACATAAGGTATTGCTGCAGCCAACGGATTTCTTTTTTGGATGCGAACAAATACAAACTAATAACACATACTGTATTAAAGAAGCCAAGTATGATCTGGCTGGCAGATGTAGAATCGATGCGGGCAAATAATTGGTAGTTCAGTTCCAGTAAAAACGTGACGTATAAAAGCACTGCCATGGAAATAGAAAGAATGTTTTTATAAATCTTTGTTTTAAAATCCTTAAATATCTCTTCTTCTTTTTCTTTTTTCAGAAGTTGTATGCTAAAAAACAATGACAGTACTGATACAAATCCGGCAATAAATCCTTTATTAGCCAAAATTGTCATAGAGATAAAAGTTTTATCTGCTATCGTCTGCTGAATTCTGAAATATACCTGCTCCCAATCCATAAGCAAGCTAAAGAACATGAGAAGCATTACGATACAAGAGGCAATCTTCATCAGCTTGATTCCTGATTTTTGCGACAGCCAAAGAAGCAATACCGTTTCAGCAGCCCAGAATAAAGTAATATGATTTCCTTCCAATTGTATAGGACCGGTGAGACTGACAAAGGATAATACCAATCCAATAAGCAAGTAAACTAGGTTCTTATCTATCTTCTGATTTTTATATAACACGAAGGCAAACAAGAAATTAAATACAGCTAATCCTGCTGTAAACATGCCTTGAAAATAACCCTCACTCACATGATGTAGAATGGCCATGCCGGCAGCGTAGTGCAAAAACGTGTTGCTGATTAGCAATGAAAAATCCAGCATTCCGAATGTGCGGCTTTCTTTGATGTTGTGCGCCATGTTCATACAGAAGAATACAAGATAAAATAGTGAAGCGAACAATAATGCACCATTATACGGAGGATTTTCCGAACTATTTAATTGATTAATAAGCCATCCGCCATAAATAAGAACTGTAAATACATAAGAAAGAATATTAACAATATTCCATTTTTTAAAATAAGCAAGCGCCAGCATACCCACATTCAGGATCATCATGTAGGAAAATAAAATGATGTAATTGCCTTCACCTGTACTCACCATAAAAGGTGTGCTAAAACCACCGATAATGGACAGCACAGCCAGTTCTATACGATCATAAGCAAGTGAAAGCATAACTGCAAACGCTGTAATAATAACCATGATGGCGAACGCTGTCGTTTGATTGAACAAATGATATTCATGAAATGCAATACCTATAGTGAAGTACAATACAGAAATTCCTCCGCCAACCAGTACAGAACTAAACGCTTTGAAACGAAGTCGCAAAAAATGGGCAAAGCCCAGAAGTATTCCTCCGCACAATATTCCTATAGCTGTACGGCCGTATTCGTTTATCCAGTCTTTATCAATGGCATACTTTACAAAAAATCCTATTCCCAGTACCAAAATGGCAATGCCGATTTTATTTATCAGGTTCTCACCAATAAATTTTTCAAGATCAGGATTGCGCTCAAAAAATGTTTTCTTAGGAGGAGTGACAGGTTTAGGATTTCGGTTAAAAGGCGTTTGCTTTGGTGAAGGAGAAGATGCTGTTGGAGCATATTTTTTCGGTTCTTCTTCGGTTACTATCGGGAAAGACCCAGTCGGTGTTTTAGATTCAACGGGGCTTGGAGTTTCTTTTACAGCTGGAGTTGAAGGTGTTTGTGTGGCAGACGACTCGTTTTTGCTTTGTGTTTGTGCGGTATGGGGCTCTTTGTTTTGGGCTATCTCTCTCCTTAATTCATCCACTCGGTTTGTCAGAGTTTTAATTCTGTCGTTCCCTTGACCATTGAGCCAGATAACAAGCACAATTAAAACGAGGAGCAGAAATATTTCCATTTATGAACTTATAAGGTGGGAGTTATTATAATCCTGTAAAAAGCAAAGGTAATAATTTCGGATATTGATTGTCAATTAATTTTAGTTTGCCGATAGCAACACATACTCATTGCTTTAGCACTCATTATTTTGTTTAGTTGTTGTATTGATAAAATATTCCTTTGTCAAATGGTGTCCATAAACATGCTTTTAAATTAGCCGACTTAAGTCCACTGTTTGCCCATGTATTACAAGTGCGAAATAAATTATAAGTACCTTTTGCTTCATAAAATAAGTCATTGTCGGAATATGCTGCGCCTTTGATGAGTTTCGTAAAATCACCATTCTTTTCAAAACTGCTTTCTATGTAGTTCGTCAACATTTTATAACTCATCTTAGTGATACAAATTTTTCTGCATGATTCATTTTCATGAAGTTTCTTGTAAAAAGTCACATGCATTGCTGTACTGCTCAAGAAAAAAAGAGCTTTGAAAGCTGTTTGAAATTTTAGGTCTTCCCATGTCGGTGTTTCAAGATAAAACCCTTTGTCTCCCCATCCAAATGCTACATAGTTCGCAATTGTATTTCCAGATTTTGTATCGGCAGGGTTCACAAAACTAGTCCAGTCTTTCAATTCATTTTTTAACGGAAGAACAATGTCTGTATGTACTCCATTTGTCAAGATATAAATCTCGACAGCATCTTTCTCACATTGTTTAAAATCGGAATTAACAGGTATGTAGGAAAGACTAATGGCAGAAGTGAACTACCTCGCAGCAGAGCTGCGAGGCATCAAAATAACCGCAATTGACTAAAATGGATTTTTTTGTACTCTTTTTCATGACCCTGTTTTTTCACATATTCGCGTATGACCGATTCATTTGTATGCGCACCAACTGT
>JACRAL010000207.1 GCA_016213435.1 Bacteroidota bacterium | reverse complement strand
TTCTGTTTTATTCTTTGTTGTCTTTGAGAACTCCTCAAGCTGCGAGCGATGCGCTTTCGATAAGAAAATACCCGAATTCATAGTCATACTACCACCCCATATGACTATATATGTATAACCTAATATATAAAACTTAGCTTAGTAATATATAGAACGTAATTTAAAAAAACAGAGGGTATTTTCTGAATCCAGGGAGAACATGCTTTCAATCTATGCGAAGGCGCCTTTCAAATTTATAGGTGATTAGTTCGATTCCGTACCAAATCTCCTTAATATTATATCAACCAACAGTTTAAATACATCCTCGTTCCGGTGGTTGAACCGGAACTCCATTTCTTTCAAATAAAGCGGATAATTTTCATGGTTGATCCCATGATATTTGTGAAATCTTTCCTTGGCATAAGACCAAAAACCTTCTATCCCATTGATATGATTATGAGATTTGCCAAAAGTGTATGTGTGATTAATTTTGTGATGTTTCCCAAACTGTTTCAATGATTTGTATGATTTAAAACAGTCTGTATAGAACACAGACCCTTTCTTTGTTTTCTTCTTTATTTCATCCATCAATGTCTCCTTGGAGACATTGGGAACAACTTTGGTATACACTTTCCCATTGCGTTCCAGTATGCCGAAAACGATTGCTTTGTTATATGCTCCTCTGCCTCTTTTACCCTTTCTTTTTCCTCCAAAATATGATTCGTCCATTTCGAGTTCACCATATAATTTGGAGAACTCTTTGCCAAGATGATCCGAGATCATCTTGCGGAAGAACATAAATCTGCTTATCGCAGAATTGTAGCTTACCCCAAGTTCTCTAGCAGCTTTCCTTGCAGAAAGCTCCAGATAAAAGAAGTAAAGGATGTGCAAGTCCTTTCTGAGTTTGTTAAGGCTGTAGTAAGCCTTGCAAGACTTGCACTTTAGTCGTTTATCTTTCAGTCTATACAGGCCATAATTCCTACAATAAAAACACTTTCTACCCAATAAAATGTTGTCAGACAACTTTTCCGCTAGCATGTGACTATATTATGGTGCGGAACTTAATCAATCACC
>JACRAL010000204.1 GCA_016213435.1 Bacteroidota bacterium | reverse complement strand
CAACATGATACAACAACAAACTTTTATTGTGGCTCTTGGTGATATGTTCGCCCATTCCACAAATGTAAATCTTATTTCACAAAATTCGTCAATTCATCCCCGCAGCAGAGCTGCGAGGTATTCTTGTCGGATTAAATAAAATAAATAATAATAAACGAAAAAATTGTTACAATAATGCGTATTGTAATCCTGAATGATTTATGTATAAGCATATGTTAGCGTTTCGCAGAATGATGCTAAGATGGCAATTTTGTAAAAAGTAAAAGTAATCAAATTAGCTCCCTCAAAAAGCCGAAGGTTTTAATCTTAGCCCGCAGGTTTCGTCCAGTCCGAACATCAGGTTCATGTTCTGCACCGCCTGCCCGGATGCGCCTTTGGTGAGATTGTCAATTACACTCTGTATAAAAAGCTTGTCTCCGTGTTTTTCAAGATAGAGAATACATTTGTTGGTGTTCACGACCTGCTTGATATCCGGATTTTTTTCGGAAATACTAACGAAAGGATGTGATTTGTAATATTCTTTATATATCTTTTTTGCTTCTTCAAGAGACAGTTTTGAATTTGTATAAACCGATGCAAGAATTCCTCTTGTGAAATTTCCCCTGTAAGGAATGAAATTAATATCTGAATCAAAATTCTTTTGAAGGTGTTTTACGCTCTGTATGATTTCTGCCAGATGTTGATGTTCAAATGCTTTGTAAATGGAAATATTATTATTTCTCCATGTAAAATGATTGGTTGCCGAAAGCGACTGTCCCGCTCCGGTAGAACCTGTTACTGCGCTAATGTGTACTTCGCTATTCAGTAATTTTTTCTCCGCAAGCGGAAGCAACGCGAGTTGAATAGCTGTTGCAAAACATCCCGGGTTTGCAATGTTGTCTGCTTTTTTTATTTCCTCACGATTTAATTCAGGTAATCCATAAACAAACTTTTGATTTCTAGCTTTTAGCTTTTGACTTATCCTGAAATCCTGGCTTAAATCAATGATCTTAATTTTCTCGTTGATTTTATTTTCAGATAGAAATTTTGAGGACTCTCCATGACCAAGACATAAAAACAAAACATCGATCTTATCTGAAAGCGAAGAAGAAAATTTTATTTCGGTTTCTCCAAATAAATCGGTATGCACATCACTCAAAAGATTTCCTGCATTGCTTTTGCTATGGATAAAAGTTATTTCAGCAAAAGGATGGTTGAGAAGGATACGGATGAGTTCTCCTCCGGTGTATCCTGCTCCTCCGGCAATTCCTATTTTGACTTTACTCTTCATTTACCCTATGATATATCATCGTTTGATTGGAAATAATTTTTGAAAATCCTTTCACGTCTTCTCCGCTCCAGGCATTATTTACTTCTCCGTATTTCCCGAATTTAGACGACATCAGGTCGTGCTTTGAAGTTATTCCGAGAATGCTGAAACGATACGGTGCGAGCAGAACTTTTACGGTGCCTGTTACATTTTTTTGAGTGCTTTCTAAAAAAGTTTCCACGTTGCGCATCACAGGGTCAAGGAACTGCCCTTCGTGGAGCATCATGCCATACCAGTTGCCCATCTGCTCTTTCCAGTGTGCTTGCCATTTAGTGAGAACATGTTTTTCCAATGTTGCATGCGCTTTAATAATGATGAGCGGAGCCGCAGCTTCAAAGCCAACTCTTCCTTTTATGCCGATGATGGTATCTCCGATATGAATATCTCTACCAATTGCAAACGGAGAAGCAAGCTCCTGAACTTTTTGTATCGCCTGAACGGAATCAGAATATATTTTTCCATTGACCGAGACCAATTCCCCTTTTTTAAATCCGAGTTCCAATTCTTCTTCTTTGCTTTTTTTAATTTGAGTGGGGAATGCTGATTCAGGAAGCGGTTTATCAGAGGTGAGCGTTTCTTTTCCTCCAACGCTTGTTCCCCATAATCCCTTATTGATGGAGTATAGCGCTTTTTCAAAATTCATTTTTACGCCATTGTGTTTTAGGAAATTAATTTCCTCTTCGCGGGATAATTTTTTCTCCCGTATTGGAGCGATCACCTGAATATGCGGAACGAGAATATTAAAAATGATATCAAACCTCACCTGATCATTGCCGGCTCCGGTGCTTCCGTGCGCTATGAAATCAGCTTTAATTCTTTTGGCATGAAGCGCAATTGCTTTGGATTGAAAAACACGTTCGGCACTTACGGAAAGCGGGTAAACATTTCCACGCAGCACATTTCCGTAAATCAGGTAGCGGATACATTCATCATAGTAATTATCGATTTCGTCCAGCGTGTAATGTTTTTTTACCCCAAGCGCATATGCATGTTTTTCTATCTGCTTTAATTCAACCGCAGAAAATCCTCCGGTATTCACAATAGCGGTATGAACTTCCAGATTTTTTTCTTTGGAAAGGTAGATGGCACAATAGGAAGTATCCAGCCCTCCGCTGAATGCCAATAAAACTTTTTTCTTCATCTTGGTAAATTAATGTGAAGTAGATTGATTGTTTTCAGAATTTTCTCCTCGGAATTTCTTCAGAAGTACAAACTGTTTCATACGAAGCCATCGATCAAATTTTGCAAACTGTTTTCGAATATCAAATTTTTTTTCTTCGTGATGTGCCGGATCGTAAAGCATTCCGGTACACAGACACATCTTCCGGTCGTTGCGTGTGAGAATATCAATGTTGGGACAGCTTTGACATCCTTTCCAGAATTGATCATCCTGAGTAAGTTCGGAAAAAGTTACCGGGCGGTATCCCAAATCCGAGTTCATTTTCAAAACTGCCATACTCGTGGTGATGCCAAAAATTTTCGCATTTGGATATTTTTTTTTCGACAATTCGAAAATGGCACCTTTGATATCCGCTCCAAGACCTTTATTGCGGAATTCAGGGTTCACGATCAGTCCGGAGTTGGCGACATAATTCCCATGCGACCATGTTTCAATATAACTGAATCCGGCAAATCTTCCGTCACGGTGCAATGCGATAATGGCTTTTTCTTCACGAATTTTTTCAGTCACATATTCAGGTGTGCGCTTGGCAATTCCGGTGCCGCGCTGTTTGGCACTTTCAATATACATTTTGCAAATTTCTTCCGCATAATGAAAATGCTGAGCATCGGCTTGCTGAATGATAAACTCAGAAGATGCGATTTTGATGGAAGCCATTTTTTAACATTTGGTTTTAAGGGTCGCAAATATCAATATAAAAATAACAGATAGAAATATTTTTGATAAGATATTTTTAATGAAATTGAAAAAGTTTTCAGCAGATAGATGGATGCTGTGTTTTATAAAAACAGAAACAATTGAACAAAAACTCCCAGCAAAAACCCCACATATACTTGGGCAGAATCGTGTGCGCTGAGTTTCAGGCGGGAAAAAGCAATCAGTCCTGCTATGATAAAAAGCGCAATGAGAACAGGATGCAGATTGATTTGTAAACGATAGGAGATAGCGATCATCATTCCACATAGTCCGCCAATACCCGCCATGTGCGTACTGATTTTCCAGAATAGATTAATGAGAAGCACGCTCACCACAAGCAGTGTAGCGCCAAGCATTAGTGCTTTGATGAGCACGGGCACATCCCATTGCATCAGGAAATAAGATTCGGAGGAATAAAAAATTGCAGCAACGAGATAAGGAATTTTTCTTTCTTCTTTTGTTTTCATCTCCAGAGAAGAAATGTATTTCATTTTCAAAAGCAAAAAAGCGTTGGTCAGCGGAAGGAGAAAAGTTATACTGAAAGTAACAGCATAAAGAAACAAACGCATTTCGGGAGAAGAGATCCATAGTCCGGCTTCATCCAGATTAAATATCAGAAACAATCCGAAAGTCGGCAATAGAAGAGGATGAAACAGATAGGAAATGATTCTCGCGAAAAGTACGGAAAGGTTCTGCATCTATAATGTTTTTCTCATTCTCGCCACAGGAATTTCTAGCATCTCGCGATACTTGGCAACGGTTCTGCGAGCGATATTATATCCTTGTTTGTTCAGAATTTTTGTGAGGGCTTCGTCTGTAAGAGGTTTCCTTTTTTCTTCGGCTTCAATACTGTCTGCAATTATTTTCTTCACTTTCTTGGAAGAAACATTTTCTCCTTCATCGTTGGTGAGGGCTTCGTTAAAAAGCGTTTTCAATAAAATAGTTCCGAAAGGAGTTTGCACATATTTGGTGCTTGTAACCCTTGATACAGTGGAAATATCAAGTTTTACTCTGTCCGAAATATCTTTCAGGATCATAGGCTTCAGAAGAAGCTCGTCTCCGGTAAGAAAATATTCTTTCTGAAACTCTGCAAGGCACTGCATGATGCTGTAAAGCGTGTTCTGTCTTTCCTTTATATTATTGATGAATGATTTTGCCCCTTCGATTTTCTGCTTTACGAACTGAACGGCCTCCTGCCCCGTCTTGTCTTTGCGCCCGGAATATTCACTGAGCATCTGCTGGTAAAGATTGCTCACGCGAAGGTCGGGCGCGTTGCGTGAGTTGAGGGAAATTTCAAGAACACCATTATTATTTGTCAAAATAAAATCAGGAATAATGTCCAGCATCGAGCGCGAAGAATCTTTTGCAGAGCCGCCCGGACGTGGATTCAGTTTCAGTATCTCGTCCAGTGCTGGTTTAACTTCTTCTTCGCTGAGATGAAAATGTTTTGCAATCTTGCTGTAATGTTTTTTTGAGAACTCATCCATCTGCTCATTCACAATGCGGAGAGCGAGTTCGAGGTTCTTTGTCCACTTTTTTCTTTCGATCTGGAGTCGCAGACATTCCTGCAAATCTTTCGCGCCAATGCCTGCAGGATCAAATTCATCCTGAATCATTTTTAAAACAGATTCCAATTCTGCAACAGTGATGGTGATGTTTTGTGAAAACGCCATGTCATCCACCACGGATGAAAGTTCCCTGCGCAGGTAACCGTCCTCATCAATGCAGCCGAGAAGATATTCTGCAATGATCTGTTCCTTTTCTGTTAGTTCAAGATTCTGAAGCTGGGTGGTAAGAGATTCCTGAAAGCTGGTTGACGAAGCCATTGGCATGTCGCGGTCTTCATCGTCCTTGCCTTTATTGTTTACTTGTAATTTATAATACGCGATATCATCGTCATCATCCAAATAATCCTCGGGAGCAAGTTCATCCTTGGCGGCTTTCTCATCGTCAGCGCCTGAAATGCTTTCTTCATTTTCATCTATATTATCATCCGCAGAATCTTCACTCTCTTCGTCTCTTTCTTCATTAATTTCTTCTTCCGTTCCGTCTTCCAATGCCGGATTGGTTTCCATTTCTTCCTTGATGCGCTGCTCGAGTGCGGTAATAGGCAACTGCAGCAGTTTCATTAACTGAATCTGCGCAGGAGATAATTTCTGCAGTAGCTTTTGCTGGAAGGTTTGTCTTAACATTTGCCTCTCCTAAATCCTCTCCTTCAGAGAGGACTTTTTATTTTTATTTTATTTTTTCGCCCCTGCTCCTCCCTGAAGGGGAGGTTGGGAGGGGCTTTTGATATTAAAACTTCGCGCTCTTCGGTGTTCTCGAAAACGGAATTACATCGCGCACGTTTGTCATTTATTAAGAATAATTTTTTTGAGTTCAGTAACTAATGCAGGAATATCATTTTGTACAGTATCCCAAATTCGATAAGGATTTACGCCTTCATAATTGTGAATTAAAATATCCCTCATGCCCGCCATTATTTTCCAAGGAATGATCGGATGCTGGTTTTTAAAATCCTCTGAAATTCTTTTTGAAGCTTCTCCTATTACTTCCAATTCCCTTATTACTGCGCTTTGTGTTTTTTCATCATTGGAAAAAGAACGTTCATCCAATCCTTCTATGAAACGCAGAATCTTCTCCGCTCTTTCCATGATATGCCCGAGATATATGAAATTATCTTTAGGCATGGTAAACAGTGAGTAAATCGCGTTTTATATATTCCATGATTTTGGGATATACAGCTTCTTTGTCCACCAAATCCACCTTTCTTCCTATTTTTTCGCTGAGTTCCATTTGCATTCTAACAATATCAAACAGGGTGGTGCCTCGTGTGTACTCCACCAATATATCAATATCGCTTTTTGGAGTCATTTCATCACGAATAAACGAACCGAAAATACCTATCTCTGTTACCTTGTACTGCTTAAGATAATTAATGATCGTATTTATAATATCCTCCTTGCTCATGGGTTATTTTTAATAATTGAACTCAGTATATACAAATTTAAGAAATTAAATTGCTGTTCTGTTTTTCAAAACTCCGCATTCTTCGGTGTTCTCGGAAACGGAATCACATCGCGCACGTTTGTCATTCCTGTAATGAAAAGCACCAGTCGCTCCAATCCCAAACCAAATCCGCTGTGCGGACAGGTTCCGAATTTCCTTGTTTCCAAATACCACCACAACTCTTTTTCAGGAATGTTCATCTCTTTCATTCGCTGATATAATTTGTCGTATATTTCTTCACGCTGAGAGCCCCCGATGATTTCACCCACATAAGGAAAGAGCACATCCATTCCGCGGACTGTTTTTCCATCGTTATTTTGCTTCATATAAAATGCTTTAATGTCCTTAGGATAATTTGTAACAATGACGGGTACATTAAAGTGTTCCACCAGAAAAGTTTCGTGTTCGCGCTGCATATCAATTCCCCAACTTACAGGAAATTCAAATTTCTTTCCGGATTTTTCGAGGAGGTCAATTGCTTCGGTGTAAGTGATTCGCTTGAAAGTTGCGTTCACCACGATGTTCAAACGATTCAGCAATTCTTTGTCGTAATGTTCGCAGAGAAAACTTAAGTCATCTTTGCAAAGTTCAAGCACATAGCTGATCACAAACTTCAGCATGCTTTCCGCCACATCCATGTTATCGTTAATGTCGTGAAATGCCATTTCAGGTTCTATCATCCAGAACTCGGCAAGATGGCGTGGTGTGTTGGAATTTTCTGCTCGAAAGGTAGGTCCAAATGTGTAAGCCAAGCCAATTCCCATCGCGCCCAATTCCGATTCCAATTGTCCGGATACGGTAAGATTTGTTTGCTTTCCGAAAAAATCTTTTTCAAAATCTATTTTTCCTTCTGGGGTTCTTGGTATTTTTTCCAGGTCAAAATTTGTAACATGAAACATTTCTCCCGCGCCTTCCGCATCCGAACCGGTGATGATGGGCGTGTGTATATAGAAATATCCTCGGTCGTTAAAAAATTTATGAATGGCAAAAGAAATATGATTACGCAAACGAAGAATCGCTCCAAACGTATTTGTGCGCGGACGAAGATGTGCGATGTCGCGCAAAAATTCCAGCGAGTGACCTTTCTTCTGCAAAGGATATGTTTCTGGATTGGCAGCTCCCAGTACCGAAATTTTTTCTGCCTGTATTTCTACAGCTTGCCCTTGTCCCTGCGACTTCACCAATTTTCCTGTTGCAGAAATGCAGGCACCTGTAGTAACTTCTTTCAAGTTCTCTTCTCCGAATTTTGCAATATCCGCAACCACTTGAATGGTATGAATGGTACTTCCGTCATTCACCGCGATGAACGCAACACTTTTACCTCCGCGTCTGGAACGTACCCAACCATTAACGGTTACTTCCTTGTCGAAACCTGCCTGACCGGCAGGCAGGTTTGTTGATTTGAGCAGTTCTATAATTTTTGTATGCTTCATATATAATAAGGTATGATCAGGACAAAAATAATCTTTTGAAAGATATGTCGAATGTCTATCGTATTGATTTAAAGGTAGAAAAAAGTTTATGGAAACTGCGGGGATGTAAATAGTTTCCTTAGTTTTGTCGGCTTTTATGCCCACCAAAGAACACATACTGAAATCTGCCGATGACCTTTTTTTTCGCTATGGTGTGAAAAGCGTTACGATGGACCATATCGCCTCTCATCTCGGCATGTCCAAAAAAACCATTTATCATTTCTTTAAAGACAAGGATGAGTTGATGAATGTGTTTGCCCAATCTTTTGTCAATCGGAATATAGGCGCATTTGAGCATGTATGTAAATCTTCACACAATGCCATCGATGAAATTTTTTGCGTGATGAAACAGCTACGCGCTATGATGCTTCAGATGAATCCGAAGTTATTTTTTGAATTGCAGAAATATTATCCTAAAGCCTGGCAGCAATTCCGTGATTTCAGGGAAAAACATGTGGCGGAGATGATCCAAAAAAATCTGGAGAAGGGCATCAAGCAAGGGTTGTATCGTTCGGACATAAATATCATCGTTCTTGCAAAACTACGCCTCGAAGAAATTGAAATGGCTATGAACCCCAGCATTTTTCCAATGAATAAATTCAACATCACGCAGGTTCAGCTTGCACTGTTCGAACATTTCCTTTATGGCATCTGTACGCTGAAAGGACACAAGCTTGTTAATAAACACAAACAAATCATTGATGAAGAGTAATATGAAAAAATTACAAATTACAAATTACAAATTACAAATTTTAACAGCCTTGATGTTTTCAATGCTGTTCAAAATAAACTTTGCACAAACTGCAAAAGACACAGGGAAATATTCCTTTTCTCTAAAGCAATGCATTGACTATGCCTTGCAAAATCAAGGTTCGATAAAAAATGTAATGCTTGATGAAACTGTTGCAAGAGACAAAGTGAATGAAGTTGCCGGAATGGGATATCCGCAAATAAATTCAACCACTCAGTTTTCTAACAATGACCCTTCACGAAGAATGTTTATGGTTGGAACGGGGTCGCCAAGTTTCCTTACTGGCAATAAAGCAATACCCGCTGGAGAGGTTGCTGCATTTCCTAATTTTTTTCAATTGCAAAGCAGTGGCGATGCGGGAGTGTCCATCAGTCAATTAATATTTAACAGCTCATATCTTGTCGGGCTTCAGGCCGCGAAAACCTTTAAGGAGCTTTCTGTAAAGACAACTGAACAAACAAAAATTCAAATCATTGAAGGAGTAACAAAAGCATATTATCTTGTATTAATTAATGAAGAACGCATTAAACTTTTTGATACAAATATCTCCCGACTTGACTCATTGCTCTCCCAAACTAAAGTGATGTATCAGAATGGATTCGTTGAAAAAATAGATGTAGATAGATTACAGGTTTCTTATAATAACATGAAAACCGAAAAAGAGAAATTCGATAATTTACTTTTATTAGGTAAATTTCTTTTGCAGTATCAAATGTCAATGCCTTTGGAGAGTACACTAACAATAAGCGAAAAAATATCTGATTTCAAAGTAGAGAATGCCAATGTTACCACTCCTCAAAAATCAAATTACAGCAACAGGATAGAATATACTTTGTTACAGACGACAAAAAAAATACAACAGCTAGATATAAAAAACCTAAAACTTTCTTACTTGCCCCGTATTTCTGCATTTGCCAATTTAGGATTCTCTTCTCAGAATAATAAATTTGATTATTTCACAAAAAGCAACCTTTGGTATAATTACGGTTTATATGGGATAAATATTACGCTCCCGATTTTTGACGGATTGCAAAATTTTTACAAAACGCAACAATCTAAATTAAAATTAAAGAAAATAGAAAATGACATATCTACCCTTGAACTTTCTATAAACTTGCAAATGAAATCATCAGAAATAAGTTTTAAAAACAATCTTCTTTCGCTGGAAACACAATCGAAGAACATTGAACTGGCAACTGAAGTTGCAAGGGTTACGAAGGAGAAATACCGTCAGGGAGTTGGTTCAAGTCTGGAGGTAATTACAGCAGAAGCAGCTTTCTGGGAAGCGCAAACAAATTATTTCAACTCTTTATACGATGCGCTTATTTCAAAGGTGGATTATGATAAAGCCATGGGAACTCTGACTAAGTAAAAAATAAATTTAACAATTGATATTTATGAAAAAGATTTTATTGACAGCACTGATTTTCTCACTCTTTGCAGCATGTTCTTCTTCCGACAAAAAAGCAAAACTGGAAAAGCTCAAGCAGAAGCAGGAAGAGTTAACAGCAGAAATCAAAAAACTGGAATCTGCCATTGACTCTGCAGGCGGAAAAGCAGAAGCAGAAAAAGGAAAAGATGTGGGAGTTATGACAGTAACACCGCAGGTGTTTAAGCATATGATTGAAGTACAGGGAAGGGTGGATGGAGACGAAAATGTATCCGTAAGTTCTAAAATGGGAGGAGAAGTAAAAAAGATCTTAGTAAAATCAGGAGACGAGGTAAAAGAGGGACAAGTGCTTGCCGAGGTGGATAATGATCTGCTTCTTCGAAGCATTGAGGAAGTAAAAACATCCCTTGAATTTGCTGGTAACCTTTATAATAAACAGAAGAATCTTTGGGAACAAAAAATAGGAACGGAGATTCAATACCTCACAGCAAAAAACACGAAGGAGAATATGGAAAAGAAACTCTCCACATTGAACGAGCAGTTGGACATGTCAAAACTCAAATCTCCTATTACCGGAGTGGTGGATGGTGTTGATATTAAAATCGGACAGTCTTTAATACCGGGTATTTCATCTATCCGGGTAGTCAACTTTAACAATCTGAAAGTAAAAGCAGAGGTTGCGGAAACGTATGCTTCAAAAGTTAAAAAAGGAAATGAGGCAATAATTTTCTTCCCTGATCTGAACAAAGAAGTTTCTTCCAAGATCACGTATGCTGCAAAAGCCATCAATAACACTACACGGACTTTTACTGCAGAAGCCGGTCTTGATGGGGATAAGCAGGACTATCACCCAAATATGATTGTTGTTCTGAGAATTATTGATTATCAAAATGATTCATCCATTGTTATTCCCGTCAATGTGATTCAACGCACGGAAAACACACAGTACGTTTATGTTGCCGTTAATGAGGGAGGAAAAAACATTGCCCGAAGAAAAGAAATCAAGGTGGGGCAGATCTTCAATGGCAAAGCGGAAGTTATTTCCGGCTTAACTATAAATGACAAATTGATAACAGCATCCTACCAGAACGTAACAGAAGGCATGATCATTAAATACTAAAATTATTTTACTGTGGAAAAAATAAAAGAATTCAAACTAACCAGTTGGTCCATCAACCATAGGGTTGCCATTTACTTTCTTACAATCTTCATCACCCTTGCCGGAATAATTACGTATATAAATATCCCCAAAGAGGCATTACCGGATGTAGTTATCCCTACCATTTTTGTAAACACGGTGTATCCCGGAAGTTCACCCAAGGACATTGAAAACCTTATTACTAAGCCGATTGAAAAACAGATCAAATCTATATCGGGAGTAAAAAAACTCACGAGTAGTTCCATTCAGGATTTTTCAAATGTAATTGTGGAATTCAATACAGATGTGGACGTGCCGATTGCCAAACAAAAAGTAAAAGATGCTGTTGACAAGGCAAAAAAAGATCTGCCGAAAGATATGCCTTCCGACCCTACTATAATGGAAGTTGAATTTTCAGAAATCCCTATTCTCTCTGTAAATATTTCAGGCGATTATGACCTTAACCAGTTAAAAAAATATGCCGATGCCTTGCAGGACAAAATAGAATCTCTCAAAGAAATAACACGGGCGGATATGGTTGGCGCATTGGAACGCGAGATACAGATCAATGTGGATATGTATCGCATGCAGGCGGCATCTCTCACAATGGATGACATTGAGCGGGTTATTTCCTCAGAGAACCTGATCATTTCCGGTGGTGCGGTGACAATGGATGAAATGAAAAGAACCATAAGTGTGTCCGGTGAATTTTCAAATGTGGAGAACATTAAGAATTTATTGATCACAACCATGTCCAAAGCCCCTGTTTATCTGAAAGATGTTGCTGAAGTTAAAGACGGATTTAAAGAGCAGGAGAGTTTTGGTCAGCTGAATAAGAAAAAAGTCATTACACTGAGTGTGATAAAAAGGGGAGGAGAAAATCTTATTGAAGCGTCTGATAAAATAAAAGCGATTATAAATGAGCTGAAGACCTCCACTTTTCCCAAGGACCTTGTGGTTACCATAATTGGCGATCAATCAGATCACACACGTATCATTCTGCACGACCTTATCAATGCCATCATCATCGGATTTATTCTTGTAACCATTGTCCTGATGTTTTTTATGGGAGCCACCAATGCAATTTTTGTCGGTATGTCTGTACCTCTTTCCATGTTCATTGCCTTTCTTGTTTTGCCCGGAATTGGTTTTGTGATGAATATGATCGTTCTTTTTGCTTTTTTACTTGGACTGGGAATTGTGGTGGACGATGCCATTGTGATCATCGAAAACACTCACAGGATATTTGATAACGGAAAGAAAAATATTATGACGGCTGCCAAACAGGCAGCAGGAGAAGTTTTTCTTCCTGTATTATCAGGCACGATCACTACGCTTGCGCCTTTCTTCCCTCTTGCATTTTGGGGAGGAACTACCGGAAAGTTTATGCACTTTATGCCGGTAACCATGATCATTACCCTCACCGCTTCACTCATAGTGGCCTATGTTATCAATCCTGTTTTTGCGGTTAGTTTTATGAAGCCAACTACACCCCTGACACAGCAAGAAGGAGAAGAAATCCGCACCATTGGAGGAAGAATTAGAAAAGGACTGAAAGGATCGAAAATTATTATTATACTTTTTGTTTCGTTCGCATTGCTTTTTTATCTCTCAAAAAGTTTCGGAATGGGAAACTTTGTTTCGCTTCTGCTCATTCTTACTTTGTTGTATAGGATATTCATACAATACTGGGTAGAAAACTTTCAGAAAAATTTATGGCCGGCTTTTCAAAAAAATTATTCAAGATTTTTGAGCTGGGCGCTCAATCGTCCTTATAAGGTGTTGCTTGGAACGGTGGCGCTGCTGATCGTTTCGGTAATAATTACCACATTTCGTAATCCGAAAGTCGTTTTCTTTCCCAAAGGCGATCCGAACTTTGTATATGTGTATGCTACCCTTCCTGTAGGAACAAAAGCAGTTACTACCGACTCGGTTGCAAAAATTCTGGAAAAAAGAATTTACAAAGTTATTGGCGAAAATAATCCTATTGTAGAATCAGTAATTACAAATGTTGCAATTGGAGCTTCTGAAGCACAAACCGACCGAGGCATTCAATCAAATAAAGCAAAGGTAGGAGTAGCTTTTGTTGAGTATGGAAAGCGAAAAGGTATTTCCTCGAAAGATTATTTAGTCAAGATCAGAGAGGCGGTATTAGGTATTCCGGGTGTGGAGATAACGGTTGACCAGGAATCAGGCGGACCTCCCACTCAAAAGCCCATTTATATTGAAGTAAGCGGAGATAAGTTTGAAGATCTTATCGCTTCTTCTCAATCCTTAAAAAGATTAATTGATTCCCTTCAGATTCCGGGAGTGGAAGACCTCAAATCGGATCTGCAGTTAAATAAGCCGGAGATAAAAATAGACATTAATCGTGAGAGAGCCAATCGCGAAGGAATATCCACTGCGCAAATAGGAATGGAAATCAGAAATGCTGTTTTTGGAAAAGAAGTTTCGCGCTTTAAAGATGACAACGATGATTATCCTATCATGATGCGTTATAAAGAATCGCAGCGAAATAATATTGATGAATTAAGAAACCTGAAGATGACGTATCGCGATATGAATATGGGAGGAATAATACGCCAGGTTCCTTTATCTACTTTTGCGAGCGTGGATTATACCAGTACGTACGGAGGAATAAGAAGAAAAAATCAGAAGAGAGTTATTACACTTACTTCCAATGTTCTTTCAGGATTCAATTCTAATAAAGTAGTGGCGAACGTGCAAACAGCAATGAAAGAATTTAAAACTCCTGAAGGGGTTACTGCTGTATTAACAGGAGAGAAGGAAGAACAAAAAGAAGCCTCAGATTTTCTGGGACGT
This sequence comes from Bacteroidota bacterium, assembly GCA_016213435.1. Classification (GTDB taxonomy): domain Bacteria; phylum Bacteroidota; class Bacteroidia; order Palsa-948; family Palsa-948; genus Palsa-948. Next base: position 13,763 of record JACRAL010000204.1, on the reverse strand, counting down.
TCGCTGCTGATTTCTATTTTTATAATTCTGATGATACTTATTCTGCAGTTTAACTCGTTCAGTAAAGCGCTGATCATTCTTTCTGAAATTGTTCTCAGCATCATTGGCGTATTGCTTGGTCTTGCAATTTTTAATATGGACCTATCTATTGTAATGACAGGAATTGGCATTGTGGCTTTGGCCGGAATAGTAGTTCGGAATGGAATTTTATTGGTAGAATTTACAGATAACCTCATGGAACAAGGTATGCCTTTAAGAGAGGCGGTTGTTGAAGGCGGACGAATCAGAATGACACCTGTACTGCTCACAGCCACTGCTACCATTCTCGGCATGATACCTCTTGCCATCGGCTTTAATATTGATTTTGTTACGATGTTCACCGAATTAAAACCGCATATCTATTTTGGAGGAGACAGCGTTGCCTTCTGGGGGCCTTTGTCATGGACAATTATTTTCGGATTAGGTTTTGCAACTTTTATAACACTGATTCTGGTTCCAGTAATGTATCTGATTTCAGCAAGAACCAAAGACAAAACCAGACGAATGATTTCAAATACCAAGGAAAAGATGACGGCAATGCAGAATTAAAAAAGTGTTTGTTGAATTCTAATCTTGCAAAATAGTTGGATTGATTTAAATAATACCGCTATGAAAAATATTCTAAAAACAGAAGAAGCAGCAATGTTTCTTCTGTCAATTTTTATCTTCCATAAATTGGACTTTTCCTGGTGGTGGTTTCCAGTACTTATTTTTACTCCCGACCTAAGCATGATCGGATATTTGATAAATCCTAAAATTGGTGCATGGTGCTATAATATTGCTCATCACAAAGGACTTGCGTTGATGATATACGTTCTTGGAATTATTTTACCTAATCCGTATCTCCAGTTATCGGGTATAATTCTTTTCGGACATTCCAGCATGGATAGGATTTTAGGATACGGATTAAAATATAACGACCGTTTTAACAACACTCATTTGGGTGTTATAGGAAAATCTAAATAAGATGAAAAAAACAATTTTATTTGCTGCGTTGATTGCAAGCATCACATCCTGCAATAACAATAAAAATAATTTTGATGCTGCCGGTGCTTTTGAATCAGTAGAAACAATTGTATCCACAGAAGCATCAGGAACAATTAAAGAATTTAAAGTTGAAGAAGGGCAGACACTTCAGCCCGGTCAATTCATAGGTTATGTGGACAGCATCCAATTGTATCTGAAGAAAAAGCAACTGGAAGCCCAGATCAAAGCAGTACTCAGCGGAAGACCTGATTCTGAAAAACAGATAGCTGTGCTGGAAGAACAATTAAAAAATGCCGAACGTGAACAAAAGCGATTTACAAACCTTCTTCAGGCAAATGCAGGCACTCAAAAGCAACTGGATGATATTAATGCGCAAATAGAAGTGATTAAGAAACAAATTGAAGCCCAGAAATCCACATTGGGAATTTCTTCTGCAAATATTTCGGAACAAGCCCAACCTTTGCAAAGGCAGATTGAACAGATAAATGACCAGATATCAAAATGCCGCATCATCAATCCTATTCACGGAACGGTTCTGACCAAATACGCGCAGGATCATGAAGTGGTAATGCCGGGCAAAGCATTGTATAAAATAGCAGAGACGGATACGTTAATTTTAAGAGCATATATTACTGGTTCGCAGCTTTCAGAGGTGAAATTGGGTCAAACAATAAAAGTGAGAGTTGACAAAGGCGCAAAGCAATACGGAGAATACAGCGGTATTGTTTATTGGGTATCCGATAGATCCGAGTTTACTCCTAAAACTATTCCGACCAAAGAGGAACGTGCGGATCTGGTGTATGCAATAAGAGTCAGAGTAATTAACGATGGCTTTTTGAAAATAGGAATGTATGCTGAAGTGCAATTCAAATAAGCGATGAGCGCCATCACGCTTAATAACATCACGAAAACGTATAACAAAGGAAGTATCCTCGCGGTAGATGATGTTTCATTTTCCGTAGAGAAGGGAGAAGTTTTCGGATTGATCGGTCCTGACGGTGCCGGCAAAAGCACTATCTTCAGAATGCTGACCACATTATTGGTAGCGGATAAAGGAACAGCAACAGTAGGCGGATACGATGTGGTGAAAGATTACAAAACGATTCGCACTATTGTTGGCTACATGCCCGGCAGATTTTCTCTGTATCAGGATCTAACCGTAGAAGAAAACCTGAACTTTTTTGCCACTGTATTCAGCACTACCATCGAAGAGAATTATGATCTGATAAAAGATATTTATGTTCAGTTAGAGCCATTCAAAGATCGCAGGGCAGGGAAATTATCAGGCGGCATGAAACAAAAACTTGCTTTGTGCTGCGCTTTGATCCACAAGCCGGAAGTTTTATTTTTGGATGAACCCACCACCGGTGTTGACGTGGTTTCGCGAAAAGAATTTTGGGAAATGCTGAAGCGGTTAAAAGAACAAGGAATTACAATTTTGGTTTCCACTTCCTATATGGATGAAGCCACACTGTGCGATCGCATCGGACTTATATTGAATGGTAAAGTTTTATCCATCGCCACTCCTGAAAATACAATTCAGGCATATCCTGAAAAACTTTACGCTGTTAAATCGAAAAGCATGTATAAATTGCTGAACGATCTGCGAAGTTTTCAAGGTACGATCAACTGCTACACTTTTGGTGAGTACCTGCACCTTTCAATTTCATGCAGTGAAGAGGACGTAAAAAAATATTTGAACGAAAAAGGATATAACGATTTTGTATTTAAACCGACTACACCAACTGTAGAAGATTGTTTTATCCGATTATTAAAAACAGAAAATGGAAACGGTAATAAAGACAAATAAACTTACCAAACGGTTTGCTGATTTTGTGGCAGTGGATGAAATTTCATTCGATGTGCACAAGGGTGAGATATTTGGTTTTTTGGGAGCGAATGGCGCGGGAAAAACTACCGCCATGCGAATGCTTTGCGGATTATCAGTGCCGACTTCCGGTGAGGCGACAGTAGCAGGATTTGATGTATTCACGCAACCTGAAGAAATAAAAAAGAACATCGGCTATATGAGTCAGAAGTTTTCGCTTTATGAAGACCTGACGGTGCTGGAAAATATTCAGTTTTATGGTGGAATTTATGGTTTAACAAATAGAGAGATCAAAGAAAAAAGCGCAGAGCTCACTGAAAAACTGGGGTTGCAAAAAGAAGCAAAAAAATTAGTCCGCTCACTTCCATTGGGATGGAAACAAAAATTATCTTTTTTAGTAGCCATCGTTCATCAACCAAAAATTGTTTTTTTGGATGAACCCACAGGTGGTGTGGATCCTTCCATGCGCAGAGAGTTCTGGGACCTGATCTACGATGCGGCAGATAAAGGCATTACCATTTTTGTAACCACTCACTATCTGGATGAAGCAGAGTATTGCAATCGCGTAACAATAATGGTTGACGGAAAGATTGAGGCACTGGATTCTCCATCGGGATTAAGGGAGAAATTTGGAGTACAAAAAATCGATGAGGTGTTTTATCAGTTGGCGAGAAAAGCCAAGAGGTCAGGTGATTAAATAAACAAATAATAGATAATTATAATTTTAATAGATTCTATAAAATTGTTTTTATTACATATATAAATATATTTTTCATATTTTGAAAAAAATACTTGAAATTTTCTTTTGAAAATGGTTTAGCTCTCTTTATCTTTGTCGAAACCTTACACTAAAGAAAATGAAAAAAACAAAAAAACAGAAACATTTGGAGAAAGAAACATATTTAAGAGGATTAACTCCACATTTAGCTAAATTATCAGAACAATTTATTAAAGATGTTTATGGAGAAGGAGCTTTAGAATATGGAAAAACTCAATATTTTAAAAAGTACCCTGAATTAAAAGAAGAATATTGTAAAAATCACCCAGACCATCCAGAATTAAAAGATAAGGCGAGGATAATTGATATACATACAAATAATGAAGTAACAAATGCTGATAGGTACAGAAACTCAATTAATAGCACACTTGTTAAAGAGTATGTTTATCAAAATATAAAATTTCCTTTAACTGAAAATTACTGGGGTTTGATCGATACTACTTTTTCGGAAATATGGAATAACAAGATAGGAATTGGAGGGGAATTTTATTGGGATGAAATTTCGAAGATGATATTCTCGGAATTTCAAAAACAAAGAATATTAATTGAATATGGAAGAATAGATATAATTGCTAATCTCATGCTTACATATATAGAAAACAATGGAGGATTTTTAGAATGATTACATTATAAACCCTTTAAAACATAAAAAATGGAAACTCCTACTCTCAGCCAAGAATTAAAAAACAAATTCATAGATTTTTATTATTTATCCGACAATACCCCAATAGACATTAAAATAGCAGAAGAATTAAAAATAGAGAAAACAATTGTATCGCGTTTGTTTAAAGAAACTCGTAATGATGATAAAGTAAAAAAAATTCAAAAAGCAAGGCAATTATGGAATACTAAAAAATCAAATCCAAAATTGAAAGAAAAATTTTCACCGTTCTTGGAAAATGGGTTTAAACAATTTTACACATGGTTTATAACAAAAGAAAGAAAATGTTTTTATTGTCAAGCTGAAGAATATAAATTACAAAAATTATTTGACAAAGAAGATGGGATTCTGAAAACAAAGCGTAAGCGAGGAGAAACCCTTGAATTGGAAAGAAAGAATTCTGTGCTAAATGAATATTCTGAAAAGAATTGCGAATTTATTTGTTATTTCTGTAATAACCATAAAAGTGATATTATTTCAGAACCAGACCACATAAAATATTTTGCCAATGCTATTAAGAAATATATTGATGATAAATACGAAGAATTACAAAAGAAAACAAAATGATTACCGACAACGAAACAGACATAGTTTATATTTCCTCATTGCTTGAAGAAAAACATAATAAATTCCATAAGCAATTTATTTCCTTATTAAACGAGTTGGAAATAAAATGGAAAATCCTTGCAAACACAAAAGATATTTGGTGCAGGGATTTTATGCCTGTTCAAATTGACGAAGAAAGGTTTTTGCAATTCAGTTTTAATCCTGATTATTTAAGAGATGAAGAATATCAGCATTTAAGAACGAATCCCGATTTAGTTTGCGAACCGCTTTCTTTAAATCCCCTAAAATCTAATTTAATTATAGATGGCGGTAATATTGTAAAATCAAAATCAAAAGTAATTGTTACCGATAAGATTTATGATGAAAATGATATGCTGCCAGAACATGAGATAAGAAGGGAAATAAGAGAATTGCTGGGTGTGGATGAAATAATATCTATTCCGCAGGAGCCGTGTGATGTAACAGGACATGCTGACGGAATGGTGAGATTTATTAATGAAAATGAAGTTTTGCTAAACGATTATTCACCCTTTATGCCTTCTTTTCACAGAGATTTACTGGAAATATTTTCTGAACATAATTTGAAAGTGAATCTTTTTCCTTACAAAATATTTAATACGGTAAATAAGGACAAAGTTCCTTCTGCGAAAGGGAATTATATTAATTATCTTCAGTTAGAAGATATAATTATCATTCCTGAATATGGAATGAAGGAAGATGCGGATGCATTGTCTGCAATACAAAATATTTTTCCAAATCATACTATCCGTTCCATTGATTGCAACTCAATTGCGGAAGAAGGAGGGGTGCTGAATTGTATAACTTGGAACATTAGAAAAAATAAAAAATGAAACAATTATTTTCATTTGTAAAAAAAGAATTCTATCAGGTTTTCAGGGATCCAAAATCCCTGGTGATGCTTTTTGGAATGCCCATCATACAAATTGTGCTTTTCGGATTTGCGCTTACCAATGAAATTAAGAACGCCAATATTGCAGTGGTGGATAATGCGAAAGACCTTGCATCGCAGCAGATCATCAATAAAATTGTAGGAAGTAAATTCTTCAGCGTACAAAAAAATTTGGTGAGCTCATCGCAAATAGATGCAGCTTTTAAAGAAGGGAAAATTAAACTTGCAGTAGTATTTCCTGCCAATTTCAATGCAGATCTTTTGCATTTGAATAAAACATCGATGCAAGTGATTGCCGATGCATCTGATCCAAACACCTCTTTAACGCTTTCAAGTTATATTGCTGCTATTGTTGCCGATTACCAGACACAGTTTTCTGTTGGTAAATCCATTCCTTATAGCATCAAACCGGAGGTGCGCATGCTTTTTAATCCCGACCTGAGAGGCGCGCCTAATTTTGTTCCCGGTGTAATGGCTATGGTGCTGCTTCTTGTCTGCGTGATGATGACATCGGTTTCCATAGTGCGTGAAAAAGAAATGGGCACCATGGAAATATTATTGGTGTCTCCTGTAAAACCGCTGATGGTGATTGTTGCAAAAGCAATTCCTTATCTTGTTCTTTCATTGATCAACCTCGCAGCGATTCTTCTACTAAGCGTATATGCCCTGGAACTTCCCATTAAAGGGAGCGTATTGTTGCTCGTTGGCGAAAGCACATTATTAATCATCACTGCGCTTTCGTTGGGATTATTAGTGTCAACGGTTACTTCTTCGCAGCAGGCAGCCATGTTTATTTCTTTTATCGGCATGATGCTGCCTACTTTATTGTTGAGCGGATATATGTTTCCTATAGAAAACATGCCAGTGGCACTGCAGGTAATTTCAAATATTGTTCCTGCAAAATGGTATTATATTATTGTGAAAGCAGTGATGCTGAAAGGACTTGGTATTGCTTCGATTTGGAAAGAAACCTTGATTCTTGCCGGCATGACTGTTTTCTTTTTAGTGGTGGCGCTTAGAAAATTTAAAATACGATTAGAATAATGAGGCCGCTTTGGTTTTTATTGCAGAAAGAGTTCAGGCAGATCTTCCGTGACAGAGGGTTTGTAGGAAGACTTTTTATCATGCCCACGATTCAGCTGATATTATTGCCCATGGCTGCTAATTTCACTATCAAGAATATTAATATTGCAATTGTTGATCACGACCATTCTTCCGTATCGGCAAAACTTTCAAACAAAATTTTATCTTCCGGATATTTTAAACTTGCCGACTACACCGATTTTAATTCAAAGGCGAACAAGTTAATTGAAGGAGATAAAGCAGATATTATACTTGAGATCCCACCGAAATTTGAAAGCAACCTTATGCGCGAAGGATTTCAGAAAATTTCCATTCAGGTAAATGCAATTAATGGAGTAAAAGCCAGCGTAGGATTTGCTTACCTGAGCGGGATTATTAATGATTTCAATAATGCCATCCGTTTGCAACTGATACAACCGGAGCGGGCAAGCCAGCAGCCTGTCATAGATGTTATTTCTTCCTATTGGTATAACCCGTCATTGACCTATTATATTTTTATGGTTCCCGCAATATTGGTATCGCTTGTTACAGGAATTGCAGGTTTATCGGCAGCATTTAATATTGTAAAAGAAAAAGAGATCGGCACTATTGAGCAGATTAATGTAACGCCTATTAAAAAGTATCAGTTTATTCTTGGAAAACTTCTTCCATTTGTGATTATGGGAATCGTGGTATTCTCATTTAGTTTACTTATTGCCCGGGTAGGATATGGAATAACCCCCATAGGAAGTTTAGTAACGCTTTATGTATTCTTGATCGTTTTCATGTTTGCCATTCTCGGTTTCGGCTTGCTGATCTCCACTTATAGCGAAACGCAGGTACAAGCCAACTCGCTGATGGTTCTGTTCATGATGATCTTTAATATGATGAGTGGTTTATTTACTCCCCTTGAAAGCATGCCGGAATGGGCAAAGTTCATCGCACACCTTTTCCCGGTAAGTCATTTTATAGAGGTAATGCGCATGGTTGTCATCAAAGGAAGCAGCCTGTATGATATACGCATGCAGCTGTTTTATGTATTCATGATCGGGCTTGTGCTTAATACCTGGGCGATTCTGAATTATAGAAAACGAGCGTAAACAGATTTTTTCTTCCTATAATTGACGGATAATTTCTACTTTTGATTTTCTCTTCTACATGAAATATTTTCTTTCCATAATTATTTTCCTTTTCTTTTTGCTTGGAAGAACATTTTCTCAGGCAAACATTGCTCCTAAAGACACGCTTGATTATTATGACCTTTCGCTGGAACAACTGCTTAGTTTAAAAGCACACGGTGTTTCAAGTGAGTTAGAGGCGCTTATTAATCAGCTTATTTCCGTTGCGTCAAAAAAACCTTTATCCGCGCGCGAATCTCCAAGCATTGTTTCACTCATCACCGCAGAAGAAATTCGAAACTCAGGTGCACGCGATTTGGTTGATGTGCTGCGTTTGGTTCCGGGAATTGATTTTGGGATGGATGTTTACGGAGTGGTGGGAATAGGGATGAGAGGTAATTGGGCACACGAAGGAAAAGTGCTGTTGCTGCTGGATGGACAGGAAATGAACGAGGTAATGTATGGCAACAATGAATTTGGAAATCATTTTGCTGTGGATCAAATCAAAAAAATCGAAATCATCAGAGGTCCGGGCTCGGCTATTTATGGCGGGTTTGCAGAATATGGAGTTGTCAATATCATTACAAAAAGCGGAGAAGATTTAAATGGTGTTGCAGTTACCGGAACGTATGGGCAAATGGAAAAAACTTTTGCGAGAAGAAATCTGAATATCTCTGCCGGAAAAAAAATAAAGAATACAGAGATCAGTTTGTCTGCTTTTACCGGACAAGGCAACAGGAGCGACCAAACCTACACCGATATTTACGGCAGTTCTTATGACATGGCAGGAAATTCAAAACTGAATCCCACCAATATTAATCTGGGCATTTCTCACAAGGGCTTGAGTTTTCGCGGCATCATAGACAAATATAATACGACTACCCAAGATGCATACGATGCAATTAACACCTATTCTTCCAAAGAAAATTTCGATTCTTATTTTGGAGAACTAAAATACATTTACAAAGCGAGCGACAAACTAACTATCACACCTCGCTTCAATTTTAAACGCCAGCAACCTTGGGCGGAGCCTGATTCAAGTGGTTCTTATTTGAGAAGAGTAGATAGATACAGGGGGAACTTGACGGCTTCTTATAATTTTTCGCGAAGAATAAACGTGGTGGCAGGAGGTGAGTTTTTTAGTGATTATGCCCGCGAATTGCTTTCTGATACAAGTAATCATTTTTCAAATGATCAAAAAAACATAAGTTATCAGAACTATGCCTTTTTCGCGCAGGGCTTGATAAAACAGCGTTTGGTAAATTTTATAGTTGGGGCAAGATACGATCAGAACAATTTCTATGGTTCAGCTTTTGTGCCGAGAGTGGGGCTTACTAAAAAAATAAATAGATTTAATTTTAAGTTATTATTGAGCAATTCTTTGCGCGCACCTGCTATTGAAAATATTGAGCAAAAAGATTCCACAGGGATTAAGCCGGAAAAAACAAATGTAATTGAGATGGAACTCGGTTATCAGCTCACTAGAAATTCCATCATCACCGCTAATTTTTATGACATCACCACCAAAGATCCCATCATTTATTATGTTACACCTTCATCGGAAGATGCGTATCATAATTATGGAAAAACAGGCAGCAGGGGCGTTGAGGTAGAATATCGTGTGAAAGAAAAATGGGGTTATGTTAATTTGAATTATTCATTCTACACAACTGCCGGAAAAAATCTTACAGATTCCTCCTATATGGCTTTTGATCAATACAATACTTTACTCAACAAAGGATATGCTGTTCATTCCGATATTCATTTGGCTTTCCCATCGCATCGGATTAATTTAAGCAGCAGTTTTAAACTTACCGAAAAGTTGAGCATTAATCCTTTTTTATTGTTTTTAAGCAAACGATATGGCTACACAACTGCTTCCGCTCCTATTGATACATTGGGTCATGTAATACGTAATCTTAAAGCTTTTGACCCTGCCTGGCTTGTAAATATTTTTATCAACTACAATAATTTATTTATAAAAGGATTGTGCATGGGAGTTGGTGTATATGACGTACTGAATGAAAAATACCAGTTTATTCAGCCATACAACAGTGGACATGCACCGCTTCCAGGACCTTCGCGTGAGTTTATTGTAAAACTTTGTTACGAATTTAAATCGGGAGCAAAAACAAATAAATGAAGTCATTGAAAACATATCTGTTGCTCACGATTTTATTTCTTCTCGGTGCAGGAGAAATGAATCGCATTTCTGCTCAGGATGTAGATTATAAATCCTACACACTCTTCCTTTATAATTTTATGAAATATATCGAGTGGCCGGATAAATCCGGTGATTTTGTTATTGGCGTAGTGGGCGATTCAAAAGTTAAAACAGAATTGATGGTTCTTGCAGAAAAGAAAAAGGTGGGAGGGAGAAACATTGTCGTGAAGACTATTTCAAACATTGATGATGCCATGCTTTGCAATATGATCTATGTCCCTTCTGAAAAAACAAGTACGCTCAGGACACTCTTGGAAAAAATAAAAGGGAAGCCAATTCTTGTTGTTGGCGAACGGGAAGGACTTGCCCGGAAAGGTGCCGGAATAAGTTTTGTTGTGGATGATGACGATGCGCTGAAGTTTGACATCAACAAATCCGTACTTGATTCACACAGTTTAAAGATTGCCAATTTGTTGATGCAGTTGGGGATACTTGTAGGATAGAGAAAATAGTAGCGATTGCACTCTTTCAATAAATTCTTATCATGTTTAGGATGAGTGTCCTCGGACAAAGAGGTCTAAATTGTATTATGAAGTGATTGAATTGCAGAACAATTACTTTTTTATGACGATAAAAGTTCTTTATCCTTTCTTTAGTTTTCCGGGAATGATACAAACCGGAATGGGTTTCATCTTATGTATATTCATTTGATGCAATCGCTGAAAAATTTCCAGAACCCTTTTTTGCCGGGTGTTTAACTTGGAACTTGGAACTTGGAACTTGGAACTTAATTGTTTCATCGCCCATTCCAACTCGCCATAGGTTGCTCCAATCTGCTCTTCATCGGTACGATTATCCTCCCACAATCCATCTACTGGTGCAGCTTTTACAATGGATAAAGAAACACCAAGTTTCTGAGCTAATGAGCGCACTTCTGATTTCATCAGGTCGGCAATGGGATTAAGGTCTACTCCGCCATCTCCGTATTTTGTATAAAAACCAACGCCAAAATCTTCCACTTTGTTTCCTGTGCCCGCAACAAGCATGCGGTGATGCGCAGAAAACGCATATAGCGTGGTCATTCTCAGGCGAGAGCGAGTGTTCGCCATGGCGTGAACATCCTGAATTTCTCTAGGAAGCGTTTCTTTCAGCTTCAGAAAAGTATCGGTAAGATTCACTTCATGAGAAGAAACATTGCTGAATTTTTTCTTCAGCCACTCAATATGTACATTAGCCAATGTGTACTGGTCTTTTTGCTGAAGGATGGGCATGTTCAGACAAATGAGGGGCTTGCTTGTAAGTGCGCAGAGCGTAGAAGTAAGCGCAGAATCCACTCCACCGGAAACTCCAACCACAAATCCTTTCATGGAAGATTTCTCACAGTAGGATGTTAGCCAGTTAACAATGTGGTTTATAGTTTCTTTTTTTTTCATATAAAAAATCCCGATTGCCTTTTACGGAAATCGGGATTTTAAAACATTATTTATTATCAGAAAAGGATTCCTAAAGAAAGGACGATGCCATTCTGATTAAATTTTTGTTCCAGAGGTTTTACCACGTTATCTTTTGTCCGCAGTAAATTACCCGACTCTTTTTGTACGGCATTGCTTAATCCGTAATCATATCCAATAGCAAATACAAACGCAGTTGATCCGGAAAGATAATATTCACCTCCCGCACTTAAAGTGGCAGATATTTTTAATAAAGCCATGTCCTTGGTAATATCTAAATTTTCTTCTTTTACTGCGTTGGTTGAATTCCAATTCACAACATCGTCATCTGCACGAACTTTTTTTCGAATATTTATATTAAGACGGGGCTCCACGAAATATCTCATATATCCTATTTCATTGGTTCTCATTTTTAATGAAATCGGAATTGAATAATAACTTGCTTTATATGTGCGCGTTTTAAGTAAGAACTGTTCTATTTTTCCGGTAAGGATGTTGCTTGTATCTTTTACTTGAATGATTTCGCCATCATTTACATAATAATGTGTGGAATCAATAAACTTTATTTTCCCCCCGCATGATCCAATTCCGATTCCAAAGCCAAGAGCAAAATTTCCGCTGAAGCTATACTCGGCATTAACTAAAACTCCGAACCTGAAGGTGGTTCCGCCTTTCTCAAATTTTTTCAGGTCATCCGGCTTATAGGAAACGAGCGAGGGAAGAGCTGTAACCCCAAAGCGAAAATTTTTCATGTCTTTGCTGCCTGATTTTTCCTGTGCAAACAGACCTGTACAAAACAACACTAAGAGGGAGAATGATAATATCTTTTTCATGGGGCAATAGATTGTATGGTGAATGATTTTAATTTTGTCCTGCAATATTAAGAAATATTTATGATGTCATTCCGCAAAACGCATTTTTGGCTTCTGGCTTCTGGTTGTTGGCTGCTCTCTTCCTGTGAGCAAAGTCGCCTGGAGATAGATATTTCTAAAATTAAAATTGAACCTGTAAGGATTGAACGTTTCGATCAAGACTTTTTTTCTCTCAATGCAGATAATATAGTTGCAAAACTTCCGGAACTACAGAAAAAATATCATGGCTTTGCGGAGTTGTTTGTACGCAATCTCCTTTGTCATAACGGTATACAGGACAGTGCCTGCATTCCAGAGATCACCCATTTTGTGAACGACAAAGACATGCGTGATGCATTTAATGACTGTCAGAAAAAATTTCAGGATATCTCCCTTATTGAATCGGAACTTACAGAAACATTCAGGCATCATCAGTATTATTTCCCCGAAAAAAAACTCCCGAAAGTTTTGACGATGATGTCGGGATTTAATTATTCCATTGCAACAGCGGATTCTGTTTTTGCTATTGGACTGGAAATGTATCTCGGCAAGGAAAGTCGTTTTTACGAAATGATCCAGATTCCGAACTACAAACGGATTACCATGCAGCGCGCATACATGATTCCCGATTTTGTCCGGGCGTGGGTGATGAAAGAATTTCCGGATAATGTGAAAGGAGGCAAAACTCTTTTGAGCGAAATGATCTACAGAGGAAAAATCCTTTATCTTGCCGATGCACTGATGCCGCAAACAGAGGATACCTTAAAAATCGGTTTCACCAAAAAACAAATGAATTGGTGCAATGATCACACAGGAGATATATGGGGCTTCTGGATAAAAAACAAATTACTTTATTCTACCGCGATAGATGTTATTTCAAAGTTTACCGGAGAAGGTCCATTCACGACAGGATTTGCCAAAGAATCTCCTGCAAGAACAGCTGTTTGGACCGGTTGGCAGATCGTACGGAAATACATGAACAGTCATCCGGAAGTTTCGCTGGAACAATTGATGAATGAAAATGATCCTCAGAAAATTTTAACCTTATCAAAATACAAACCATAATCTACTAAAATACCAATCCTTATGAATGTACTAATTCAATACAAAAACGGAATTTTGTATATGGCTTGTTTCATTCGTAGATTAGTGTCTATTCGTAATTTAGTAGATAAAATAAATCACAAATCGCAAATTCTATATTTAATTACTAAACCACTCTGCACTGGAAGTGCAGAGGTTTGAAAAGACAAAGAATGAAATTCTTACTCCAATATAATATTATCAGTATCTGCATTCGATGGTTTGCGATGATGCTCAAGATATTGTTCTACCATCTTATCAGTT
>JACRAL010000205.1 GCA_016213435.1 Bacteroidota bacterium | reverse complement strand
TTATTCTGCGAATACCCTTAATTGCAAGCAACGCAAGGAACTTCGGAGATTTTTGATTTATGAAAATTTTTAGTGTCTGTAATTTTACCTCTTGAACTGCTCTGTTTTTTCAAAAAAAAGCTAAATTAGAAATTTAGGTAATATATTTATTATCTTTGTATGATGAAATACAATGAATTTATCAGGCTCTTGAAAAAAGAAGGGTGGTTCGAGTTGAGACGGTCGGGTAGTCATGTAATTATGCAACATCCTGAAAAATCTAATCAACTGTCGGTACCTATTCACGGAAGTAAAGAAATAGGTAAAGGGTTGCAACAAAAAATCCTTAAACAAGCTGGGTTGAAATAATAAATTTAATACTATGCAAAAAATTAAAGTTACAGTTGAAAAAACAAATACAGGATTTTCTGCAGGAGCAGATAAATATCCTGTATATACAGCGGGAGATACTCTTCCTGATATTTTAGGCAATATAGTAGAAGCCCTTAATTTATATTTTGAAGATAAAGGCAAAACCGTAACGGAAAATGATATTGCATTAACTCTTGACATAGCTTCATTTTTTGAATTTTATAATGTGATAAACGCGAAAGGTCTTTCTAAAAGAATAGGCATGAACCAAAGCCTTTTGGCACAATATATCAAAGGCCATAAAAAGCCATCTTCCTCTCAAACACACAGAATATTGAAAGGGGTGCAGCAAGTGGGCCGCGAACTGGCCGAAATCCGCTTTTTGCTTTAAAATATATTTACATGCAGTCATTCATCATTTATCATTTATAATTCATAATTTTCTATTCTCAGTCCTTAACTCAACGCCTGCACTCAAACACTGCTATGTCTTGCCTTAAAAAAATTTAAATTCATTATTTTATTGTTCATTATCTTGCCTGTCGGCAGACAGGTTCTTTTTTTCCGCTTCCCGCCTTGCGGGATGTTTATTTTTTCTGTCGTTTGTTGTTGTTTGTTAATACCATATTATTACTCTTCCCTGTGCGCCACTACCACCTGTCGTATTATCAGTACCACCAGCAGCACCACCAGCGGGAATTTGTCCACTCGGGCCAGCCCCCACTATACTATTTGCGCCTGGACCTCCACCACCACCTGCATTTCCCCCAGTACATGGCGCCCATGCACTTGTCGTTCCATCAGTTATAGCAACACCACCATTACCCCCAGTAACAGTATAGGAAGAGTTAACATTTGCCCCTGCAGCCGAAGCAGTTCCGCCTGAACCACCTGCAGTACCCGAAGTAGCCTTTAATCCCTTTGCCCCACCATTAGCAGTTATCGTTATGTTAGTGCCAGTCACTGAAGTATTATTTCCCGCTGTACCATCCGAACCAACAGCTCCTCCACCACCCCATGCTTCAATAATAATTTTGGTAACGCCGGCAGGTATAGTCCATGGCGAACCAGGATTTACAACCATATTAGGAATTGCATTTATAGAGCTAGCAGACGTCCATGTAGGTGCAGAAGTGGTACCTTGGGAAGTTAATACCTGATTGGCGCTACCAAGTGCAAGTTCCTGTATATGTGCCGCACCATCTGAATAAAAAACTTTCCAGTTTCCTGCGGAGTGATCGGTTTGGGAAGTCATAGAATGCAATTGTGTATGTGTACTAACAGCCGTCCATGTCAAATTACCGCTGCCATCGGTTTGCAGATAATTACCGGCTGTAAGTGAAGCGGGTAAAGTATAAGTTAAATCAGCGGATTGTGCCTGCGCTTTAAATGCTGAATAATTTGTTCCGCTAGCGCTTGGTTCAAAAAATCTTAATTCTGCTGCTGTGCCTGCATTTAATATTAACAATCTGTGGGTTAAGCGCAGAGGGTTGCGATATCACGCAGGTTGCCGTTGCAACACATGCGTTGGCATCGGTTAGCGAAACAGTATAAGTTCCGGCCAGTAAACCTGAAATAGTGTCTGTTCCTTGCCCCACAGGAGGATTGGGCGTCCATACATAGGTAAACGGCAGTGTTCCATTCAATGGATTTGCTATTGCGCTGCCATTATTACCGCCATAGCAGGAAACATTGGTTAAAGCAGTCGCTGAAACCGAACACGGACAAGTTGTTGCATTACCGCTAATAAGCGAAGGAGATGTAAAAGTAGCTAGGAGTATTTATTAAACCGCCCGTAGCACTTGATCCTCCGCTGCTTGTGGATGGCGCAGGAGAAGTAACTAATGTGTTTGGCGAAGCGCAGGCAGGATTTCCAAGCGCATTGGTTTTAACCAAAAATACATCTCCGCCTGTTCCAAAACTGGAAGTGTTTCCGCTCATCACAAAGCCGCTATCGCTTGTCTGCTGCAAAAAAGAAAATCCCTCGCTGCCGCTACCGCTGCTGCTACTGCCTGCCGGTTCCCTACGGGCAATACTCCCAGAAATCTTTTGTGTATGATACTGCATCCAGTCCTGTTCCAATATAGCCCTTTGTGCCAATTGAAAAACCAACTGCCATTCTTCTTGCTGTTCCGCCAAAATCCGTCTTTTGTGTCCAGGTGTTACCAACAGGGTTATATTCCCAAAAATCCTTAAAATAACTTGCGCCATTAGTTCCTGTTCCAATATAACCTTTTGTCCCAATTGAAAAACCTACTGCATAATTTCTTCCAACCCCCCGAAATCTGTCTTTTGTGTCCACGTGTTACCAACAGGGTCATATTCCCAAAAATCTTTTTTATAAGTTGCAGTTACATCTTCTCCAGTCCCTGCATATCCCTTAGCGCCAATAGAAAATCCTACTACCCCTCTTCTTGCAGTTCCAGAAGGTGCACCAAAGTCGGCTTTTTGTGTCCAAGTATTATTAGAAGGGTCATATTCCCAAAAATCTTTTTTATATGGGGTGCCATTGGCTCCTGTACCAATATATCCTTTTGTCCCGATAGAAAAACCTACTGAGTAATATCTTAGTCCTCCGCCGAAGTCCGCCTTTTGTGTCCAAGTATTATTAGAAGGGTCATATTCCCAAAAGTCTTTATAAGTCGAACCTAATCCAATTCCAATATAACCTTTTGTGCCGATTGAAAAACCTACTGCACTATATCTTCCACCTAATGTGCCATTAGCAAAATCTGCTTTTTGCGTCCATGTATTAGGAGTGCAGGGGCAGGTGTTTTCCGTAGGAGTACAGGGACAAGGACCTATCTGCAAAAGTGTTGGCGACTGTATGGTTAAGCCTGCTCCGGTTTGCGGATTAATTGTTTTAGCACATGCAGTGGCGCTTATTGTTGGCTTATTAGTAACCGAAGGGATTACTACATTATCATTACAGGTTGGTACGGCTAATGTGTTCCAATTGCAGGGTTTGTGCCAGTCGTTATCTACGGCTCCTGTCCATGTTACGGTTTGAGAGAAGGAGTGAAAAGTGAAAAGTGAAAAGTTGAAAGTGAATAAAAGGGGTAAGGCATAAGACATAAAGCATAAGGCGGTTTGCTTCAACCCTTCTGCAAACTCTGGTCTGAAAATGATAGCGACAGGTTTTATTTTTTTCATATGAATTATTTTGAAATTTTACTTGAAGCGCCTATAATATTTTGCTGCTCGTTTTTAGCACGTATTTCTATTTTTAAGTTTTCAATATCTGCTTTTCTTGCATTATTTTCATCTTTTAAAGTTGTATTTTCAATTTTTAATTCTTTTATTGCTTCAATGAGCAGTCCTACGAGTTTTGAGTATTCTACCGATTTATATCCATCTGCATCTGTGCTCACTACTTCGGGTATAATTTTTTCGATTTCCTGTGCTATAACGCCAATTTGTTTGGTGGTGTCAAAGTTTCTGTCTTTATATTCATCGCTGCGCCAGTTAAAATAAACGCCGCGTATTGTTTCTACCTTAGTAAGCGCATTATCAATGGTTACAATATTCTTTTTCAATCGCTCATCTGAGGTTTCGTCTATATCGTCCGTTTTTATTTTACCTATTACATGGAGTTTATATGTAGGGCTCGTTGTCCCGATGCCGACGTTGCCGGCATTAGCTTCTGTTACTAAAGCATACCTGTTGGTCAGTGTTCCAGCTGTTACCGTAGGAGCGACAATGTACAAACCATACCAGTTTGTTACTGTTGCAGCGCCATTGTTTAAGGTAAAACCGCTCTTTTGATTAAACACATTGGTAACGGTAGCTCCTGTATAAGTGGGATTGATATCTAAATATCCTCCAGGGCTCGTTGTTCCGATGCCAAGCCTTATGTTTGTGTTGTCCCAATACAGGCCGTTATCGCCGGAAAGAGCAGAGGCGCTGTTCCAGAAGGCTACCTGTGTGGCTGTGCCGGAGCCGGTAACCATAGAGCCGTTGCCGGAGCCGAGGCGCACCCATTTACCGCTGGCATCCCAGTAGTAATAACCCACCCCGCTTCCCCCGGTTGGCGCGGTATTGCTGTACACGAGCAAACTGGTAACAGCAGTGCCTGTGAGCGGGGCATAAACGGTAACATCAGTGAGACTCACGCGGGGTATAAGCATCCCCATTGTGGAACCGCTGACATCGAGCATAGAACAATCGGCGGCGTTTGTGCCGTCGGCGTTGATGGCTACGCCCTGGGCGAGGCAAGACCCAAGTCCCAAGCCCCAAATCCCAAGACCCAAGAGGAAAGCGGCAGTAAGCAGTTTGCAAAGCCATTTATAATTTACGATTTGCGATTTACTATTAATATTTGTTTTCATAATTGTTTTGTATTTAAAGAGAATAAATTATATTTTTGCACTTCGACAAGCTCAGTGTGACGAAAAAAAAATTATTATGAGCCATATTATTATAGAAGTTGATGAACAAATTGCGAGGGCATTTACGCAAGCTGATAAACAACAGCAGCGGAATATCAGCATGGTAATAAGCAGTTGGCTTAAAAAGCTCGTGAATACATCGTCTTTGAACAGTTACAAGCAAATGCTTGATGCGATGAGTGATGAAGCGTGTAAAAATGGACTTACCCCCGAAAAACTTGAACATTTGCTGAAAGAAAATGATTAAGCGGTTTGTTTTTGACACTAACCTT
The DNA here is from genome assembly GCA_016213435.1 of Bacteroidota bacterium. GTDB lineage: Bacteria > Bacteroidota > Bacteroidia > Palsa-948 > Palsa-948 > Palsa-948. The sequence goes on along the minus strand of JACRAL010000205.1, from coordinate 1,664 downwards.
ATTATCAGCGCACACCTGTTAAAAACTCAGTAAGCCGCAAAGCATATGACATGGCTTTTGAAAAAGGCTTGGTTTTGCGCTCAGAAAAAACCTTAGACGAATTAGTCGTTACTTTTACCAAACCTAAATTTGACAAGTACATTTCAATAAAAGCGCGAATAGCGGCTGTTAATGAATTTGAAAGAAGAAGTATCCTTATTAATGTTACAGATACGATAAAAGCCTGCCGCGACCCGAAAGATGATATATTTCTTTCTCTTGCTGTCTCAGCAAATGCCGAATGTATCATTACCGGCGACAATGACTTACTCGTATTGAATCCTTTTAGAAACATTTCCATTATTACACCTGCTGAGTTTCTTAAAAATTTCTGATTTTATTCACTGTAATACTAATTCTACTTTTTATTCTGCTTAATATATCGCTTCCCGCAACAAGTGCGGGACAGGCTCTCTGGAGCTTTAATTTTCTATAATATGTTTCATTTTCTATAAACATTCCGCTCTGATGGAGCTATTCTTTCATTCATTATTCATTCATTCATCATTCGATATTCATAATTTTTTCATAAATTCCCTTCTTCAGACACTCTCATGTTTTGCTCCTGCACTTGCCAACCCGCAAACACTGACAGGTGTTGCCCCTTCGGCAACACTTCGACAAGCTCTGTGTGGCAGTTCAGGGCAGGCAGGCTCAGTGTTCGCTCTGTGCAACGGCTCAGTGCATCGCAGTGTACGAAGTTCTATACAAGTTTTTGGTTTCATAATTTTTTCAAATTATTTTATTAATATTATAGGATTTAGGTAATAAAGTTATTACTTTTGCTTTATTATTTGAAGAGATGAAATATAGTGAACTTTTCAGGATTTTGAAAAAAGACGGTTGGTTTGAAGTAAGACAAACAGGAAGCCACGTAATAATGGCGCACGCTGAAAAAACTAACCAGATTGTAGTTCCTTTCCATGCAGGCAAAGAGGTTAAAAAAGGTACGCTGTGTTCAATACTTAAAGACGCAAACATTAAGACCGATAAAAGATGAAAAAAACAAAAATTAATATGACCATTACCAAAGAGGAAACAGGGTATAGCGCGTATACTTTTGTCCAAAATATTTCTATCAATACAGAAGCCGATACTTTTGACGAACTTAAAGCGAATATTATGGAAGCGGTAAACCTTGCTTTTGAGGATAAAGGTTTTGTTTATAGTGTTGATGAAATCAATTATACTTTTGATATGGAAAGCTTCTTTGAATTTTACAAGATTATTAATGCAAAGGCTCTTTCTAAAAGAATAGGCATGAACCAAAGCCTTTTGGCACAATACATCAAAGGCCATAAAAAGCCCTCTTCCTCTCAAACACACAGAATATTGAAAGGAGTGCAACAAGTGGGCCGTGAACTGGCTGAAATCCGCTTTTTGCTTTAATATGTATTTGCGTTTACTGCTTATTTCGCTGTTCATAATTCCCCATTCGACATTCGTTATTCTATTATTCATTATTCCATTTCTGCCTGCACTCTCCACACTCGTTGCACTTCGTATTATAGGATTATAACAAGTCAAAGCCTTTAAAGTTATTAACAATTTATGCTGCAAATTTATATAAATCTGCATAAGGTGTTCCTCTTTTGACTACTGCAAAAATCCTTGACAGAAGCTTG
>JACRAL010000203.1 GCA_016213435.1 Bacteroidota bacterium | reverse complement strand
GATCCGAAACAAAAAAGAATCGTATACAGTCCTTTAAGAAATTGAAAGGGCAATTTGTCGGAATCATTAAAAACCCTTTTGAGCGAAAGGCGTTGGATTACTTTGATCTTATTTCATGGATAGAAAGTAAAATAGAACATAAAACTTTTGCGGAGGTGGTGAGGGAGAAGGCAAAATGATTTACAAATATTCCACAATCTTCTCCAATTTTATTCCACGCGAAGCTTTTATCAGAATCAGGGAAGGAAATTCAAAGAAAGAAGTTGACTTTAATTTGTTTATCAATTCATCAGAATTCATACATACTAATTGGCGCGGGGAGCTTATGTTCATTTCTGACATTGCTTTTGAGAATCTATTTCCAACAAGTATTATGTTTTTGAAATTTTTCTCTGCAATTAATTGCAGAATATTTTTATGCTCCTCTACCTCGTATTCTCCTAATTCAAGCATATCGCCAAGTATCAGCCATTTGTTTTCTCCTTGCATGTCGTAAAAATTTTCAATCGCAACACGCATGCTGCTGGGGTTGGCATTATAGGCATCAAGAATGAGTGTGTTTATTTTTGTCTTAATAACCTGTGAGCGATTGTTGGAAGGAACATATTCTTCAATGGCTTCTTTAATTTTTCTTGTATCCACTCCAAGATATTTTCCAATACAAATTGAGGCAGCAACATTTTCAAAATTATATTTTCCGATAAGCTGTGATGAAATCATTTCATTTTCATACTTGACTTTGAGAAAAGGATCCGCATCGGAAAGTTGGCACATGCAATATGCTTTTTCTGAAATCCCATAAGTAATTTTGTCAATGCCGGATGAATGTGAAATCAGTAAATCATTTTCTGCATTAATAAATATTTTTCCGTTTTTATTTCTGATGTACTGGTATAGTTCTGTTTTTGTTTTCACCACAGCATCAAAACTTCCGAACTCGCCAAGATGTGCCTTTCCGATGTTGGTGATTAATCCATAATCAGGTTGCGCAATATCACACAACATGGCTATTTCCCCTATGTGGTTTGCTCCCATTTCAATCACTGCAATTTCAATGTTAGAAGTAATAGAAAGGAGTGTTAGGGGAACGCCAATATGATTATTCAGATTCCCGGTTGTGGCAAGCACTTTATATTTTTTTGATAAAATATCTTTTATTAATTCTTTTGTGGTGGTTTTCCCATTACTTCCTGTAATAGCGATAAAAGGAATTTTTAAATGTTCGCGATGATATTTTGCAAGCGCTTGCAAAGTGGTCAGGCAATCTTTTACAAGAATATATTTCTCTCCTTTATAATATGTTTCATTGTCAATAACCGCATAATTACATCCTTGTTCTAATGCGGATGCTGCGAATTGGTTGCCATCAAAATTTTCACCTTTTAGGGAGAAGAAAATTGTTCCTGCCGTGCACTTCCTGCTGTCGGTAATGACATTTGGGAATTTCTCAAACAGAGAATATAGCTGAGGGATTTCAGGAAACTTCATATCTGCAAAGTATAGAAATAAAAAATCCCGCTACACTCCCGATAGTTATCGGGAGTAACGGGATTTTTTATCAAGATAAAAGTGTTTTATTTTCTTTTTGTTCCAAGACCTGCAGGACTTCCTACCCTCGCCATGGCGCAACGGAACCCAAGCCAAGCGAAATCCTGACGTTGGTCAAGAAATCTGCGTGTTCCTGGAACCATCCAATAAGCCCTATCTTTCCATGACCCACCTTTGTAAACATGTGCTTTGTCGTTTATCAGTGACATTTGATAGCCTTCTCGACCTGCTCTTTCAGATAAAGGTTTTGAAGAAGGAAATTGATACATTTCAGTATTTAAATCTTCAGCAGTGGTTTTTGGCTCCTGGTCATAAAAAATACTGGAACTATGGTCGCCATCATGATAATTAATATTGTCAGCATATTTGTAATTTCTGCGTTCATCAAGCTTATCTTCTTTTTCCTGAATATTCACATTGCGCGTTTTGACAAGTCCCGGACGGCTTATGATGTTGCTGTCTGCATCATAAAGAATCGAATCACCTTGGTCAATAGCGATTCCATCATCATCTTTTATAGCTGTTTTGTACACATTGCCGCGGAATGGACGGAAATCATCCATATCCATGTAAGAAAGCGGTCGGTAAACATCCATTACCCACTCGCTTACGTTTCCGGCCATGTTGTACAATCCGTAATCATTAGGCCAATATGAAAAAACAGGAGATGTAACATCGGCATTATCATTCAAATGACCTGCAACTCCCATCATGTCGCCACCTGATATTTGAAAGTTACCCATAAAATCACCAATAGAAGCTTCATTCGGGTTTCTAACGGCATGACCATTCCATGGATAAAGACGTTTTTCCATAATACGTCCTTCGGAGACATTTCCAATTAAGCCGTAAGCAGCAAATTCCCATTCTGCTTCCGTGGGTAGGCGATACTTTGGTAAAAGAATTCCATCTTCCATACGCACTTTTCTATCCGTGCCATCAGGACGCGGAATCAATTGCTTTATAACGCCTTCATATTTTCCTGCAAAATAAGCATCTGTATTGAAATTGTTTGCCAAACTTTGACCTAGGTCCCAGTCAAGAATTCCCTCGCGAATAAGAATATATTCATTCACACGATCTGTACGCCATACACAGAAGTCACTTGCCTGCAACCAGTTTACGCCAACAACTGGATAATCGCGATATGCCGGATGGCGTAAATAATAATCAACATAAGGATCATTATAAGCTAAACGAGAACGCCATACCAAAGTATCCGGCAATGCTCTTTTAAAGATTTCGTAAAACGTTTCATCGGCTCCATAAATTCTGTTCAACCAATGCAGATATTCAAGGTAGTCCAGATTTTTAACTTCAGTTTCATCAATATAAAAAGAGGAAACGGTTGCTCTTTTTGGAATTGTGTTCCATTCGTAATTTACATCTTGTTCCACGCGTCCCATTGTAAAAGTTCCTCCTTCGATCAGTACAAGCCCAGGGCCCGTTTCTTGTTCTATATAGGGAAGGACTTCAAAGCCGCCATTGGTAGCATCGTTGTAGTTCCATCCGGTAACAGAAGATGTTTGTGTACCACAGGAAGCAATGATAAAAATGCTTCCAAAAAGAAGAGCCGCCTGAGTGGTTTTTTTGACGAGTGTTTTCATAGTATTAAATTTAGTAACTACTCAACTTATTCACTGAAGTATAAAGGGTGAACGTGTTGATGGTTATTATTTGCTTTATCATTTCATATACATATAACATCCAACGTTGCAAATGTACATATATTTTTCAAATCAGAAAGAAGGGCAAATGACGGTTCGGAATCCTTTGTGCCGCGGCTTGCATTTGAATGACAACTGTAATGATATTTCATGTGAACCGGCTGTTGCAGTTCCGAGTTTTGAAACGGTAATATCATAGCTGTATCCAAGCCGTACAGCGTTTTGCTGGAACCCAATCAGCAGCACCACAGCGTCTGAAGTTCTGTACCATAATCCTCCAACAAGGGAGCCTTTTGTAAGATACAATCCGATATTTAATTCCCTGAAATTTCCTTGCTGCTGATATATAATATTGGGAGAAATAGTTGTTTTCCCGTAATTACCGTCTAAGGGAATAACTGCGCCAGCATGTCCGTTATATTTTCTTGGCAATGGACTAGATCCTGAGATAAGCGATTCGTTTGGTTGTGTAAGGTGAGCAACTGAAAACCCGGCATAAACTCTTTTACTGTAGCCCAGCACTCCTGCCGAAAAATCAGGATATGAAACTACTTGTTTATTGGGTTGTTGTTCAAGGGTGTATGAGCTAAATCCATATTTAGGATCGATCATATCTCCAAATGTAAGTTTTGACCAATCCATTTTCTTCTGTCCGTAAGTTGCCTGCAGACCAAATGCCATTGAAAATTCGCGTGTGATATTTGTTTGATATGCATACATGGCGCTGAACCGGGTACTGCGGAGTGTACCCTGCCCGGCTTGATCATTTAAAAAATGAAATCCTAATCCTCCTGAAATTCCATTAACACGGGTATCGAAGGAAGAGCTCGTTGTAACGAATGTTCCTGCAATATTCGGCCATTGGTTTCTATAATTCATGCAAATGCGCGGACATCCCTGACTTCCTGCAAATGCAGGATTCAAATAAATAGGGTTGGCATAAAATTGTGCGAAATGCGGATCTTGCGCTTTAATAGTAGTAGCATAACAAAAGCCCAATAATACAAGCACATACTTTTCTATGAAAGATCTTGTGATCATTTTTTTCTGTAACGATGTAAAAAATAAATAGTATAAAGAAATAAAATATTTTTTTAAAATCTGCGTTACACCCGATCACTTATGCTTTTATATGCAGGCTAAATTGCAACGACAAAAGTATCAATATTATTTTTTAAAGCAAATCACCAGTTACGGATTTAATCTAAATTATGCCATCCTCCCTTAAAAAATATTCTAAATTTGGAAACCTATAAACATTTCATGAAGAATTGGCCAGTAATTGTTTTTGTTTTTTTTCTGTTTTTCGGAAGTTTGCTTGCGCAGGAAAACCGATCAACATATAGAGGCGGGATTGAATCAGCGAGATCTGTTTTATGGGAAACTCCGCAGGTGAACGAAATTTCAGGACTTGGCAAGCATCTCTTTATCTATTTTGATAAAGCAGAATACGATCTGAACAAACACCTCTTGCCCATTTACACAGAACGCATCGCACTTCCCTTCGGGACATCTTCTGCCAGCGCGCGCGTCTTTGATGAACAATATACACCCTTAAGCGATGCTGAAAAATCGGCAATCAATAGTTATGATGCGCAAACAAAAACATATATTAAGAGCGATATTAAAATTGAAGTAGCGGTTTCCATGCAGAAAAAAAGACCTTATGCGTATGTACAATTTATTCCAATACGGAAAAATGAATCAACCGGAACTTACGAAAAACTTGTTTCTTTTTCTATAGAAGTACTTCCGGTTATGGCTGCAAACAAAAGAATTTCTTTGTTCGCTCAAAGAACCTATGCGCTAAACTCGGTGCTTGCAACAGGAGACTGGTATAAAATATCAGTTACTGCCGATGGAATTTATAAAATGGATTACTCCTTTTTTAAAAAACTTGGTTTGGATTCAATTGCAATCAATCCCAATAACATTCGGTTTTTTGGAAATGGTGGCGGACAACTTCCTTTTGCAAATGCAGGATTCAGATACGATGATTTGCAGGAAAATGCTGTTTATGTGTATGATGGAGGAAACCCAAATGTTTTTGATTCTACTGATTATGTTTTGTTTTACGGACAATCTCAGCACCGGTGGAAGTACAACAGCACCGATAAAAGATTTCATCATAACCTGAATATATATTCAGACACTACCTATTATTTTATCAATGTTGATTTAGGAGGCACGGGCAAAAGAATTGCACCTCAGAGTTCCTCTCTTCTTTCCCCAACCAATACGGTTACTGCATTTAATGATTACCAGTTTCACGAAGTGGAAGCTGTTAACTTATTGCAGTCAGGAAGAAAGTGGTTTGGGGAGACATTTGACATTCTTACTTCGCATAATTTCACATTTAATTTTTCAAACATTGATTTGTCCTCAAATGTTTGCGCATTAATTGATGTTGCAGCAAGACGAGATTCTCCGGGCACAGACTTTTACTGGACTGCCGGAAGCGGATCATCAACTTTTAATATTGCTAAAGTTGATGTCTCGAACATGTACGGTAATTATTATCAGTTAAAATCAGACACCTTATGCTTTGTGCCTTCTTCAGGAACTATTCCAATAACAATCACTAAAACATCGCCCTCTCCTTCCATTGGTTGGTTGAATTACATAGAAGTAAATGCAAGGAGGCATCTTACCATGACAGCCGGAGGTCAACTGATTTTCAGAGACATGAATTCAACGGGTGCAGGGAAAGTTTCCCAATTTATTATTGCAAACGCTTCACCGACATTACAGGTTTGGGAAGTTACCGATCCTATCAATGTAAAACTTCAGCAGGGAACCCTTGCCGGAAACAATCTTGAATTTATTTTGCCCACAGATTCGCTACGAGAATTTGTTGCTTATAACGGGCAATCTTTTTTGACTCCTCAGATCTCAGGCAAAATAGAAACTCAGGATCTGCACGGCATGGCTCAAACCGATTTGATCATAGTTACCTATCCTCTTTTTCTGCAGCAGGCAAATGCGCTTGCCGTTTTGCATCGCACGCAGGATAGCATGCATGTGGAAGTTGCAACTACCGAACAGATATATAACGAGTTTTCTTCCGGTGCACAGGATGTGTGTGCGATACGGGACTTTGTAAAAATGTTTTACGATCGTGCAGCGGATTCCACGCAGATTCCAAAATATCTTATGCTGTTCGGCAGAGGTTCTTATAATCTGAAATCAACCGTAAACAATACCAATTACGTTCCTGCTTACGAATCGCTTGCTTCGGATGTTCCTACAACCTCTTATCCTTCTGATGATTTTTACGGTATGCTGGATGATAACGAAGGCAACTGGGATGTTACGCCCGATGTACTTGACCTTGGCATTGGCCGCTTGCCTGTAAAAACTATAAGTGAAGCGGATATTGCTGTAAATAAGATCACCAAATACACCAGCGTTCCCGGAACCATCGAAACTGGGAATTCCTGCTCGAGCGAAACCTGTTACGGATTGGGCGATTGGATGAATACAATTACCTTTTGTGCTGATGACGAAGACGGATCTTCTCATCTTAATCAGGCAGATGCTATTGCTGCAAAAGTGGATACGGTAAACAAGATTTACAACATCGACAAAATATATTTAGATGCTTATCAGCAAGTGGCAACTCCCGGAGGAGACCGCTACCCCGATGCAACCGCTGCATTAAACCGAAGAATGGACAAAGGCGGTTTGATCGTAAATTATACAGGGCATGGAGGAGCGTTGGGATTAACGCATGAGCGTTTTTTAGAAATATATCACATCAACTCCTGGAAAAATCAATGCAAACTCCCCTTCTTCTTCACGGCTACCTGCGATTTCAGCGTATGGGATAATCCGGGTTTTACTTCGGCAGGCGAATTAACCTTTCTGAATCCCGAAGGAGGAATGATAGGTTTGTTTTCAACAACACGCGTTGTTTATTCGCAACCTAATTATGTTCTTAATACTAATTTTTTTGACTATGCATTTAAACCGCTCCCAAATGGAAAGATGCCACGTATGGGTGATTTGGAATACCTCACCAAAACCAGTATGCCGCCAAACAGCATTAATCACCGAAACTTTTCTTTGCTTGCCGATCCGGCTCTTTCACTTCACTATCCCAAATACGATATTATTACCACCGGTGTAAACGGTGCGCCAGTAAATATTGCTCTGCCTGATACCGGAAGAGCATTGAGCCAAATGACCGTGAAAGGTGAGGTGCGCGATAAAAGCGGCAACCTGCTTACCAACTTTAACGGAATTATTTACCCCACCGTTTATGATAAGGCGGCAAAGATCACCACACTGGGTAATGATAATACCCCTACCAGCACTCCAAGTCCTCAGCGCACTTTCCTTCTGCAAAAAAATATTCTCTTCAAAGGAAAAGCAAGTGTAACGAACGGAAAATTTTCTTTTTCATTTGTTGTTCCCAAAGATATTGCATACAATTTTGGCAAGGGAAGGATCAGTTATTACGCGCATAATGGTTTTGAAGATGCCAGCGGATATTTTGAAGACTTTATTATTGGAGGAACCGATACGGCAGCTAAAAAAGATGTGGCGGGCCCCACCATCAAGCTTTTTCTGAACGATGAAAAATTTGTTTATGGAGGAACTACGAACGAAGACCCAAAAATTTTTGCTGTCATGAGCGATTCCAGCGGCATCAACACTGCCGGCACCGGAATCGGTCATGATCTTACCGCAATACTGGATAACAACATCACAAGCCCTTTGGTGCTGAATGATTATTACGAATCGGATATGAACAGTTATAAGAAAGGCACCATCCGCTATCCGCTCACAAATTTAACCGAAGGATCTCATACGCTCAGTCTGAAAGTATGGGATGTATATAATAATTCATCCTCCTCCTATACCGAATTTATTGTTGCCTCTTCTGCACAGCTTGCCTTAAAGCATGTGCTGAATTACCCCAATCCTTTCACCACAAAAACTTCTTTTTATTTTGAACACAACCAGTGCTGCACAAGCATGGATGTGCAGATACAGATATTCACCGTATCGGGAAAGCTGGTTAAAACAATTCATCGGAACGTTACCATGGAAGGGTATCGCTCCGACCCGATTGATTGGGATGGCACCGATGATTACGGAGATAAAATAGGACGTGGCGTGTATATTTACCGCCTGTGGGTAAAAACTTCCAACTACGAAACAGCTGAGCAATTTGAAAAGCTGGTCATCTTAAAATAAACAGGAACTTTTCCCCTTCGAACTCATTTATTTGGAATCCGGGCAGCAAAACCCACTATCTGGAGAGGAAAACGCACTATCCGGGAAGCAAAACCCACTGTCTGAGCAGTAAAACCCACTATCCGGGCAGCAAAACCCATTATCTGAGCAGTAAAACCCATTATCCGGGCAGCAAAACCCACTATCTGAGCAGTAAAACCCATTATCCGGGCAGCAAAACTCATTATCCGTGCTCTAACCATCTAAAATTGACTAAAAAAACACACTATGGCAGCCACACACGCCACTATGAACCGGACATTAATCATTAATCATTTCTTGTATTGATTAAAGTCATGGCTGAAAAAATAGTTCATTAAACAGTTATCATATACTTATAAGTTCATATATTTGTGAACTAATGAACTATCTTATGAAAGACAAAAGAGTTTACAAGTTGCACGCAGAAGTATGCAAAGCATTGGCGCATCCATTAAGGATTGAAGTAGTAGACCTGCTCCAAAAGGGAGAATTGTGCTTTAGTGATATGCTTGAAGAAACAGGTGGTTTAAAGTCAAATCTAAGCCAGCATTTGACTATAATGGTCAACAGCGGCATCCTGAAAGTAAAAAAAGACAGCAGGTGTAACTATTATCGCCTTTCTTCTTCAAAAGTGGCAAAAGCATGTTCACTGATGCGCGAAGTATTGATTGAAAATCTGAAAAAACAACAGGAGTTGCATAAACAACTTTTAAAATGAGTAAAACAATTTTGGTATTAGGTGGCGGGTGGGGCGGTTTAACCGCAGCTCACACTCTGCGCGGAATATTATCTTCAGATTATCGTATTGCTGTAATAGAAAAAAGAAAGTCGTTTATTTTTTATCCTTCATTTATCCGTGCCATTATCGGAGAAAAAACAGATTTGAATTATATAGAAAGCCCACTGAAAAAATTATTGCGAAAAGACATCGAGATTATTAATGAAGAGGTAATCTCTATCAATCCTGAAACACGAACCGTTCACACTAATGTTCAAGCCATACAATGCGACTTTCTTATAATCGCTATGGGTGCAGAATTGTACCCTGAAATAATTCCGGGATTCAATGAGTTCTGTCTAAATCTTTACGATACCAAAGGGGCTTTTGACATACATCAAAAACTGAAGAGCTTCACAAAAGGAAAGATTGCCTTTTTGATTACACGTACTCCTTTCCGTTGTCCTCCGGCTCCCTATGAAGCAGCCTTATTAACAGAATGGTTTATGAGAGAAAAAGAAGTGCGTCAGAATGTTGAAATTTCAATTTATACACCCGAAAAACAACCAATGCCTGTGGCTGGTCAGCAAACAGGTGAAGCATTCAATCAGATATTGAAAGCGCATAACATTAATTATTATCCCGAACATAGTGTAATGAAAATTGAAGGCAAAAAGAACAAGATTGTTTTCGCAAATAATGCAGAAGCAAATTACGATCTTCTTATTGGTGTTCCACCTCATGGTGCGCCAAAAGCAATTGCTGATTCAGGTTTAATCGACTCCACAGGATATATTCCGGTTCATCCGCAAACCATGCAAATAGTAGATAACGTAGATGAACTCACAACATGTTATCCCGGTGTATTTGCAATTGGGGATATAGCCGCTATACGTTTATTGAATGGCACATTGCTTCCTAAAGGAGGAGTATTTGCGGAGGAGCAGGCGCATGTTGTTGCAAGAAATATCGTTTCTCAAATTAAGAGGGAAAAAATCGCTGCTTCTTTTAACGGCAAAGGGATTTGTTACGTGGATGTTGGAGATGGTATGGCTGCTGAAGGGTCAGGAGATTTTTATGCTTATCCTGCGCCTCATGTAAGTCTCGAACCTCCTTCTAAAGAAGGAAGAAAAGCCAAGCATGAGTTTGAGCGTATTTTTGAATTGTGGTTCTCAAAATAAATTCATATCACAAAAAATGAAAAAGAACGTATATTCAATTGGACATCTGGAAATGATTCCTTATCCAATAGCAATTGGGAATCCAAATATTGTGGATGCCAAATTCAAAGATTGCCTGAATATTTCCCTGCTTTCAAACTTTTAAACGAAATGAAATTTATAAATCATTAATTCCTTAATCTTTCGCAAAACCTAAAAGTTGACTGGATAGATAAAGGTTTTCCTATGAACGAAAAATTTAACTAAAAAATATATCTCATGAGCAAAATTCTAATCCTAATTAACGATGCACCCTACGGAACAGAAAAAGCATATAATGCTTTACGCTTGGCAAACCAATTGGGTAAAGACCACGAAGCGGCAGAAGTCAGAATTTTTTTGATGGCAGATGCCACCACTTGTGCCATTGCCAATCAAACAACTCCAAACGGCTATTACAACATTGAGCGCATGCTAAAACTTGCCATCACAAAAAATGCGAAAGTAAAAATTTGCGGAAGTTGTGCCGAAGCACGCGGGTTGAAAAATACACTGCTCATTGAAGGAGTAGAAATAAGCACTATGGCAGAACTAACAAAGTGGGTTGTGGACAGCGATAAAGTTCTTGTCTTCTAATGAGGGTTCACCCGTTTACCCTTTGTTTGTTTGGTGTTTTCCTGTTTTTCTTTTAAGAGTGTTGCCTCTTAGAAAATCACACCCCACCAGTTTTCTTCTGTTTGCATAACAATGGGAACTTTTACCTCTTTGCTGTTATCTTGCCCTATAACTGAAATTGTAAGCAACTCCTGAAAATACAAGTCATACAAGTTTTCTATTTTTCCAATTCGGGAACAAAATCGTAAGTAAGTTGTATCTTCGTTACCTGAAAACTAATTTCAGGGCTAGAGGACATATCGAAGCGTATCGGTTCGTTGTCATCAAGGTGTAACCGAATACCCGTTGATGTATAATCTTGTAGCACGATGGCGCGCTACATCGGCTAATCATAATAATGGATTAACTCTAAACCAATTCCACATTGCGTTTCGCTTCCATAGATATCGGTTCAAATGCTGTACGACTTTTGCTTTCAGATTTTATTGAAAGTAAAAGAAAGCCGATATTCAAAAAAGCGGAAATGGTTCGTGTTCCGTTGAGACTAGGAGAAGACGCATTTCTGACAGGCCGAATCACTAAAGTAAAGATCAACAAATTGATCTCTGCAATGAAAGCTTTTAGAAACTTAATGGATGCTTTTGATGCAGTGTCCTACCGTGCCTGCGCTACTTCCTCGATGCGCGAGGCAAAAAACTCTTCCGAAATAATAAAACAAATATGGCGCGAAGCAAAGATTAAGGTGGAGCTGATTGACGGAAAAAGAGAAGCGGACATTATTTTTTCGAATCATGTGGAAGAAAATTTGAATAAGAAAAATTCTTACTTGTATATTGACGTAGGTGGTGGCAGCACTGAGCTTACTCTTTTCTCAAAAGGAAAATGCCTTGCATCCCAGTCATTCAACATAGGCACGGTGCGGCTGTTAAATAAAAAAGTAAATAAAGAGTATTGGGATTTTTTCAAGGCATGGATAAAGCTTGAAACCAAAAACATAAAACAGCTCGTTGCCATTGGCTCAGGCGGGAACATTAATAAGTTGTTCAGGATGTCTGACAAAAAAAATAACAGATCGGTATCGTATAAAAAACTAAAGCTGCTTTCAGAAAAAATAGAATCGTACAGCTATGACGATCGGATTAAAAAACTTGGATTGAAGGCGGACCGTGCCGATGTAATTGTTCCTGCTTCAAGAATTGTTCTTGCTGTAATGAAAACCGCTGAGATAGAAGAAATGATTGTTCCTCAAATAGGATTAGCGGATGGGCTTATTCACGAGCTGTACGAAGAATACAGGAATAAAAAGAGAAAAAAGTAAAAACTAAATAGCTGGCAGTACTTTTCCTTTCACTTCTCCAAATCCAATCCGTACTCCATCCTTCTCAGAAAATCCCCGCATGATAACTGTATCATTGTCATTCATAAATTTTCTTGCTGATCCATCGCTCATCTTGATTGGCTTGGTTCCTTTCCAGGTAAGTTCAAGCATGGAGCCAAAAGATTCAGGTGTCGGTCCGCTGATGGTACCCGATGCCATCAGGTCGCCAATGCGGATGTTGCATCCGTTCACGGTGTGATGCGCTAACTGTTGACAGATGTTCCAGTACATGTATTTGAAATTGGATTTCGAAACAGGGGTATCGTTGATCAAAACTTCCAGATTAATATCGTAGTTTTTATTTCCGGAATATTGAAGGTAAGGAAGAACTTCCGGTTCTTGTTTGGGTCCGGCAATGCGGAAAGATTCCAGCGCATCCATGGTTACTACCCAAGGGGAAAGAGAAGAGCAGAAATTTTTTCCGAGGAAAGGTCCGAGTGGTACATATTCCCATGACTGAATATCGCGCGCGCTCCAGTCGTTAAAAAGCATCATGCCGAAAATATATTCTTCTGCATTTTTTGTTGTTACACTTTCTCCCAGTTTTGTTTCTTTTCCAATCACAAAAGCCATTTCCAATTCGAAGTCTAATTGTTTGGAAGGACCAAATACAACAGTAGCAGGAGGCGGTGGCAGTGGTAGTCCTCCAACTGCTGCTGCCGGTACTATTGCCGCTTGCAACATCTGTCCTTTGGGGCGATGAAAATTTGTTCCGGAGACAACGATGGAAGAACTTCTTCCGTGATATCCAACGGGTAAATGTTTCCAGTTAGGCAGCAACGCATTGGCAGGATCGCGAAACATCATACCAACATTCCGTGCATGTTCCATGCTGGAATAGAAATCGGTATAGTCTTTTATTTCGAGAGGAAGAAGCATTTCTACCTCACTCATTTTGTGAAGTACTTTCGCTCTTGTTTTTTCATCGTCACGCAGTTCGGGATTTCTTTCTTCAAGCAATTTTGAAATCCGTGCACGCACAGCATTGGTGGTTTTCTTTCCTAAAAAAATAAAATCATTCAGAGTTGATTTAGCAAAAGCATTTGTATCGAAATTAAGCGAGTTAAATACTCCTGTTTTTTTTAATTCAAGGAGGTCAAGCACGTAATCTCCTATAGCAACTCCAACGCGTGGCAAAATATCTTTTGCCTTATCATGTTTTGCTATTACTTCTTTGGGAGGGGAAAAAATTCCGAATGGAAGGTTCTGAATGGGGAAGTCGCTGTTCTTGTTAACAGGAATCCATGATTTTAAATTTGATTTCATCTGCGAATACGAATTTGTTACGAATATACGAATTGAGTCAGTTCCCTCTCCTTGGCGCTCAGGTTTTACGCATTAAATTAACAGTCTATAGTTCATTGAAATATGCAGGATGTGTTTGTGTGTGGTTAATAGTTTTGTTGATTGGCAGAAAAATGCAAATCAACAACTACTTTAAAAGCATTGAAGATCCACGTATT
>JACRAL010000015.1 GCA_016213435.1 Bacteroidota bacterium | reverse complement strand
TCTATCCTGAGAAGAATCGCTCTCAACCTTATTCGATTAGACAAAACACCAAAAATAAGCCAGCGTAATAAACGAAACAAATCAGCATGGAACGATCAATTCTTAGAAAAAATGCTTAGGATTTAAGCCCGATTGCCTTGCCGATGACCCTGCTGCGCTTGCCTTTTTCAAACAACAGCCCGGCTCGCATCAAAAGTATTTCTCAAAATGGATTGACAGCACAAAAACGGACGCCACCAAAGCAAAAAAGATTGCAACAGCCGTGAATGCACTTTCAAAAGGACAGAGCTTTGTGGAAATGATTCGTGCGAATACAAACAAGCGGAATAGATAATGATTCCTATTTGTTATGATTTTATGTACAATAATTATATCGATAAGGAGTTAAGGATTCGTTTTTAATATCAACGTATAAAGGTGGATTTTTCCTACTTTTGAAATCAACTAAAAACAATTAGCCGATGAGTAAATTAGAAGATAAGCCGATTAATCAATATGCTGATGAAAAGCAACGTACATTTATTTTTTTTCATTGGCTAATCGGCACATTTTCAAATTGGCTAATTCCTTTTTTTCTGCTAATCGGCTCATTTGCTTTTGCTCAGGACAAAGACCTCATTCAGTTTTCAGGCATCGTGGTGGAAGCCGACAGTTTAATTCCGGTACCTTTCACCCGCATCATCATTAAAAACTCCAATCGCGGCACGTTTGCAGATTTCTACGGATACTTTTCTTTTGTCGCCAAGAAAAAAGATACCATCCTCTTTTCTGCAACAGGATACAGAAAAGCCCGTTATGTAATACCCGATTCACTTTCAGGAAGCAAATATTCTTTGATTCAGGTGTTGAGTTTTGACACCATCCTCATAAAAGAAACCGTGATCTATCCTTGGCCAAGCGTTGAGGAATTCAAGAAGGTTTTTCTTACCAACGCCATTCCTGACGATGATCTGGAGCGTGCGAAAAAGAATCTGGCACAGGAAGAAATGAAAGAGAAATTTGAAACCATAGCAATGGATGGAAGCATGAATTACAAAGCGCACATGCAACAGCAATACAGCCGTCTCTACTGGGCAGGGCAATATCCTCCGAACAATCTTCTGAATCCCTTTGCATGGGCACAGTTCATCAAAGCATGGCGGGATGGAAAACTAAAGGTGCAAACTCCGAATGAGAAAAAGACCAAGGAACAGGAAGATAAATAAGAAGCCCGCCATCGCCCTCCCAAAGGGAGGGAAATTATTGAAGTGAAAAAAAATATTTCATACCTACTACTTATTATTATCCTCCCTTCCCTGTGGGAAGGGCTGGGGATGGGCTGTATGGCTCAATCCACCCTCTACGGAAAAATCACCGATAAACAAAGCAAGCCCATCAGCGATGTGAAGGTTTCTGTTGCAAATACAAAAATCGCTACAAGCAGCAATGAGAAAGGAGATTACGCACTTACAATACCCTCCGACACAACGGTTACTATTGAATTCTCTCACGTAAGCTTTGGAATACGCTTAAAGTCCGTTCATCTTTCCAAAGGTGATAAAGCAAAATCCGACATTTCAATTGAAGCGGTAAAATCCCTCGATACCGTTGTGATCGAGGATAAAGTAACCCGATCTAATTTCATTCAAACGATTCCCACAAAAGATATTTATGTTCAGCAAGGCGCATCGGGCGATTTCAATGTGATCCTTTTCACACAACTGGGAGTGCAGCAAAGCAACGAGCTCAGCTCTGCTTATTCGGTGCGCGGAGGAAATTTTGATGAGAACCTTGTCTATGTCAACGACATTGAAGTGTACCGCCCCTTTCTTATTCATTCGGGTCAGCAGGAAGGATTGAGCTTTGTCAACTCGGATATGGTGGCTGCCATCAATTTTTCTTCGGGAGGATTTGAAGCGCGTTACGGAGATAAAATGTCTTCGGTGCTGGATATTCGCTATAAAAAACCAAGAACATTTTCGGGCTCTGCATCGGCAGGATTACTCGGCAGTGCGGTTCATCTGGAAGGCGCATCAAACGACAAACGCTTCACCTATCTTGTCGGCATCCGGGAAAAATCAAACTCCTATCTCCTTAAATCGCTTGACACAAAAGGAGAATACAATCCTTTGTTCTATGACATGCAATCTTATCTCACCTACAACATTAACGATGAATGGGAATTTGACTTTCTCTCCAACATTGCGAAAAACAAATACAGATTGATTCCGCAAACACGGAAATCTACTTTCGGAACGGTGAATCAGGCGCTTCAGATGAATGTATATTTTGACGGGCAGGAGGTAGATGATTATCAAACACTCATGGGAGCATTTTCAAGCATCTACAGGCCTTACGGGAAAGACCTTACTTTAAAATTCATCGCCTCTGCTTTTAATACCCGGGAAAATGAAACATTTGACATTCTCGGCCAATATTATCTGAATGAATTGGAAACAGATTTCGCAAAAGATGATTTTGGAAAATCTACTTACAACATAGGAACAGGAGGTTTTTTAAATCACGCAAGAAATTATCTGAATGCAACCGTTTATAACTTTGAGCACAAAGGAAACAAACACATCACCCCGCCCCCATCCAAAAGAAATATCGCCAGAGAAATATGGTGGGGAATAAAATACCAGCGCGAAATTATTCACGACAAACTAAGCGAATGGGCGATGGTTGATTCTGCGGGCTATTCCCTGCCCCATGCTGCGGATTCAACAGGCTATACAAACCCTGCTGATCAGCCATATCAGTATTTGGAAATGAATGAGTTAACAAAATCAAGAAACGATCTTTCTTCTAACCGTTTCTCAGGATATGTTCAGCATGCATTTAGCTGGGATGCAAAAGACACCAGCGAATTTACTTTCACTGCCGGGGTTCGCGCAAATTACTGGGATATAAATCAGCAATTGCTGATTACACCCCGCGCAACGCTTTCCTATAAACCAAGATGGAAACACGATGTTCTTTTCAAGGCATCGTCAGGGTATTATTATCAGCCGCCCTTCTACAGGGAGATGCGGGATTTTAACGGAGTGGTTCACAGGGATGTGAAAGCACAGCGATCTATTCACTATGTTCTTGGTCAGGATATAAATTTCAAATCATGGGGAAGACCGTTCAAATTCATCACCGAAGTTTATTATAAACACCTCGATAATTTAATTCCCTATGAAGTGGACAACGTACGGATACGCTACTTAGCCGAAAACAATGCCAAAGGATACACAACCGGAATTGACATGAAGATGAATGGTGAATTTGTGAAAGGGATTGATTCGTGGTTCAGCCTGTCTGTGATGAAAACAATGTACGACATCACCGATGATCATTATTATATTTACCTGAACAGCTATGGCGATACAATAGTTCGCGGCTACAGCAGCAACAACAAAGCGGTTGACAGCATACGCGTAAATCCCGGATCTATTCCCCGCCCCACCGATCAGCGCGTTACGTTCAGTTTGTTCTTTCAGGATTATCTGCCCAATCTTCCAAGATGCAAAATGCACATGAACCTTCTCTTCGGAACAGGTCTTCCATTCGGACCTCCCACGCATGAACTTTATAAAAATGTTTTGAGAATGCCGCCTTACCGCAGAGTTGATATTGGATTCTCGTATGAAATTGTAAAACAGAAGCCCCTCCCTTCCCTCCCCATTGGGGAGGAACAGAGTGTGCAAGCCCCTCCTAATGGGAGGGGTTGGGGGTGGGCTTCCATCTGGTTCTCCCTCGAAGTGAACAACCTGCTTGGCGTGAACAATACCGTTTCTTATTTTTGGGTGCGCGATGTAACCGGCAGACAATATGCCGTTCCTAACTATCTCTCCGCACGCTTGCTGAATGCGAGAATCATGGTGAGGTTCTGAGTTCAAAGGCAAATGCATACAATCCATTAAATGATTTTTAAGCCCTTTTTCCTCCTCAGTAGAAAAGCAATTGAACATCTCGGCTTACAGAGATGGCAAATAAAGAGGAATAACAGTTATGCCTGTTCCGATAAATATTGTGATAAACAGTATATTTGTGAAGCATATAACGAGTTGGCACCAATTTCAAAAATGCAAAGACGACTTCTCACAATACTGACAGTTGCGCTTATACTGACAAATGTTTCGACAACTCTTGCACAGGCAGATACTACAATTAAAAAAAGCAAATACCATTTCTGGCTGGGCTATGGCGGACAGTATTTTTTTTCTAACAACTTTCATTTTCTTGGTGGGATCCAAGGAAATTTAAATTTCTCTATCAACCAAAAACATTTTATTAAGTTAAAAGGATATGTTGGCATCTCCTCAGATTGGGACCCTCTTGGTCCTTCGGACACAACAAGTCCGAATCGAATTATTGATATAGAAAACCTATCGCTTCTATATGGCATTGGGAAATATCAAACAAAATACTTCGCTATTGTACCATCAGCAGGGATAAGTTATGGAGCAGTTTATTGGAGAGGAAAGTATTTATATACAGAGCATGGTAGCGGTTGGTTGAGCTTGGACAATTTTACATATGAACACGACAACTACAATTACATTGGGTTTCCTATAGAAGTCTGTTTTGTTTTAACATCGCCAATTGTAGGACTAAGTCTTGATATCTATGCCAACATACACGAACACTCTGACTATGGTGTAGCTCTTAATATGCTGCTTGGAAAGATAAGAGACAAAAAATAAATCAGCAGAAACACCGTATTTGCACAGTCAGACAATATCAAATGACGACAGAAATGAACCCCCTTTCCCTAAAATCCCTTTCCGAACTCCCTGCTGCTGCAAAACAAATCCTGTCTTTTGCCGGTGATAAAAAGATATTTTGTTTCTATGGAGAACTTGGCGCAGGCAAAACCACGCTCATCAAAGAGATATGCAAACAGCTTGGGGTAAAGGATGCGGGGAGCAGTCCTACGTTTTCGCTGGTGAATGAATACAAAACAGCCGCCCCGACCCTAAAAGAAGGCAAAGGAAATAGCTCTCTTGGCAGAGAACAAACAGCACCCTTTAGGGCGGGGGGCGACACCATTTATCACTTCGACCTCTATCGCCTCAAATCCGAATCAGAGATATACGACATCGGTTATGAAGATTACCTCTTCAGCGGTAATTACTGTTTCATTGAATGGCCTGAGAAGATCGAACGTCTTCTTCCCGAAGATTATGTACGTGTGCAGATAGAAGTTAAGAATGATGAAAGAATTATTTCTCTTTCCTGAAAAAACTTTCGTAAATTCGTTTGTCTTTCCAACATCGCTTTATATGAAACAAAGAGAGCATTCCTCAAAAAACATTCCCATCAGCATTCTGCTTCCGCAGGAAGAAATGCTGGAAGTAGCAACCCGGAAACATAATTTATATATCGGCATTCCTAAGGAAACTTCTTTTCAAGAGAATCGCGTTGCACTGGTGCCCGATGCAGTTTCCGTTCTGGTAAACAACGGTCACCGCGTGGTGATTGAAACCAATGCAGGAAAAATGTCCAACTTCCAGGATAACGAATACAGCGAAGCAGGCGCAGATATTGCCCATTCCCCCGAAGAAGTTTACAAAGCCGATATCATTCTGAAAGTAGCTCCGCCTTCTGAAAAAGAAATTGAGCTGATTCGCCCCAAGCAAATATTGCTTTCCACGCTTCAGCTCTCCACGCAGTCGGATTCTTACATGAGATCATTAATGAACAAACGGGTTACTGCGATCGCTTACGGCTGGGTGCAGGATAAAGAAGGAATTTATCCCGTCATTCGCGCGATGGGAGAAATTGCAGGAAGCGCTTCCATTCTTATCGCTGCGGAATACCTGAGCAATGTGAACAATGGTCCGGGTTTGATTCTCGGAGGAATTTCAGGGATATCTCCTACCGAAGTGGTAATTCTTGGTGCAGGAACGGTGGGCGAATTTGCTGCACGCGCAGCGATCGGATTAGGCGCCACAGTAAAAATTTTCGACAACTCGCTTTACAAGTTAAGAAGAATACAAACCGCGCTTGGCAGACGTGTCTTTACTTCCGTCATTCAGCCGAGAGTTTTACAAAAACATTTGAAGACAGCCGATGTGGTGATCGGAGCTATCCGCGCCACCAAAGGACGCACACCCTGCGTAGTTTCGGAAGAAATGGTAAAGGATATGAAAGACGGCTCCGTGATAGTTGATGTGAGCATTGACGAAGGCGGATGCTTTGAAACATCTCAGGTAACCAATCATGCTCAGCCGATCTTTAGAAAACATGGAGTGATTCATTACTGCGTTCCGAATATTCCCTCACGCGTTTCGCGCACCGCTTCATATGCATTCAGCACTGTCTTCGGTCCATTGATCATGCGCATAGCAGATTTTGGAAGTGTTGACCGCATGCTTAAACAGGATGCAGGTTTCCGCAAAGGCATTTACATCTACAACGGAATGCTTACCAATAAATACCTTGGCGAACTTTTTAATATTCCGGCTAAGGATATTAATTTATTGCTTGCTGCTTTTTGATGAACCCGATACCAATATGCAAGTGTTGTACGAATGATGCAAATAGGTACTCCTATGCGAATGAATTGCACGAATCCATTAGTTATTCGCATGTCATTAGTGTATTAGCATCGCGCTTATGACAACTCCCAAGCGCATACAATTATACCTCTACGGATTCCTGATCGGATGCGTGATGGTTTACTTTGTTCTTATCAGGGGAAGAAACCGAGGATACTGGCTGCCGGAAAACAGAGTGAAAGAGCAATTAATGAAAGGAAATCTTGTTTTCACCGAACATGCTCAATGCAGAATGAAATGCAGAGCCATCAGTGAAGAAGAAGTAAGGGATATTTTAAAAAATGGAAACGTGAACTTCAGCGAAAGCCATCCGCACGACAGTCCCTGCCCTTCTTATGCTTTTGATGGAACCACTTCCGCTAAAGAAAATGTGAGAATAGTATTTGCTTCCTGCGATACTCTGACTACAAAAGTAGTTACTGCAATTGATCTTGGATTGAAACAAGATACCTGCGAGTGCAGATAGAATTCTCCTGCAGGATAATGTGCCATAATTGCGAGTGATCCCCATAGCTATCGGGAGAAGCAATCTCACAGAAATATTTTTTTCACTAAAGCTTAAAGGAATAATTATGAATAGGTAGATTTGCAATGCAATAGAAAAGAGAGTATGCTATGCGAATAACAGTGATCGGACTCGGACTCATGGGCAGTTCCATGGCGCTTGACCTTAAAGCAAGAGGATTCTGCTCGCATATAATTGGTGTTGATATTAATCCTGAACATTGCAAAGAAGCACTTGCACGCGGAATTGCAGATGAAATACAAAGCCCATCCTCAGCCCTTCCCAAAGGGAAGGGTGAATACCTCAATGGACAACCGCAGGTTGCTTTAGGAGGTGCTTTAAACTCAGATATGATCATCCTTGCAATACCCGTTAACGCAATAGTAAAACTCCTGCCCGGAATTCTTGATGCAATTGGAGAGAACACGGTGGTAATGGACATCGGTTCAACCAAACAGGATATTTGCAAAACAATAAAGAAACATCCTAAGAGAAAGCAGTTTGTGGGAACTCATCCAATTGCCGGAACAGAAAACTCCTCGCCTTCTTCTGCGATGCAACTTTTATTTGATAACAAGATCGCCATTCTTTGTGTAGACGACAGCGCCTTGTGGGTGGTAGAAAGAGTTTCGCAGCTCTATGAAGCCCTGAACATGAAACTTGTTTTCATGAAAGCAGAGGAGCACGATATGCATGTGGCCTACGTTTCGCACCTCTCGCACCTTTCTTCTTTTTCCCTTGCAGCAACCGTTCTGGAGATGGAGAAGAATATTTCTGCCATCTTCAATCTTGCCGGTTCAGGATTTGAATCCACCGTACGGCTTGCCAAAAGTTCGCCTGACACATGGACTCCTGTCTTTGAACAAAACTCAAAACATGTTTCCCGCGCGCTGAATACCTACATAAAACACCTGACAAAATTCAAAAACTACATTGACAAGAAAAATACGAAAGGAATACACGCAGCAATTCAGAAAGCAAATGCTATCCGAAAAATATTGAAATAGAAATTATGGCAACATCAACGAACATAAACATCCTCGGACTATCGCTCACTAGTCCGCTGATCATTGCCGGTCCCTGCAGTGCCGAAACAGAAGAACAGGTTCTCAGCACAGCAAAACAAATTGCTTCGCTTAAAAAAGCAAGCATCTTCCGCGCGGGAATATGGAAACCAAGAACTCGTCCCGGAAGTTTTGAAGGCGTGGGAAGCGCAGGGCTTGAATGGTTGAAAAAAGTTAAAGCGGAAACAGGTCTTTTAACTGCTGTTGAAGTGGCAAATGTCAAGCACGTTTCTGAAGCGTTGAAATCGGGCGTTGATGTTTTATGGATTGGCGCACGCACAACGGTGAATCCGTTCAGCATGCAGGAAATTGCTGATTCGCTTCAAGGAGTGAATATTCCTGTAATGGTAAAAAATCCTATCAACGCAGATCTGGATCTTTGGATTGGCGCGCTTGAACGATTGCAAAAAGCAGGAATCGCTCATCTCGCAGCGGTTCATCGCGGATTTTCATCTTACGGAAAATCACAATACAGAAACAAACCGATGTGGGAAATTCCAATCGAGTTGAAACGAAGAATGCCTGACATACCCATGATCTGCGATCCCAGCCATATATGCGGAAAAACAGAATTACTCTTAAATGTTTCTCAAACTGCGATGGATCTGGATTATCAAGGTCTGATGATCGAAACTCATTTTAATCCCGCTTCTGCTCTCAGCGATGCAAAACAGCAAGTCACTCCTGCCGAACTCGGACAACTGCTGAAAGAAATTGTCATCCGCACATCGTCTACTAAAGACAAAAAATTTCTCAGCACACTGGAAGACCTTCGCGACAAAATAGATGAGATAGATAATAACTTAATAACTATTCTGGCAAACAGAATGGAAATGGCTCGCGCAATCGGAGCTTGCAAAAAACAAAATGGAGTTACTATTCTGCAAAACAGCCGGTGGAATGAAATTGTTCAAGGGAGAGCAAAACAAGGAATGGAAAAGCAGCTCACCTCAGGTTTTATGATAAAACTATTTGAAATCATTCATCAGGAGTCGATACACCATCAGAAGCAAATCATGCAGGGTGAAAATATTCAAGAAAAAGAAAAATAAATTTATTCCGAATGAAGACCATAAGCACAGAAAAACACCCTATCTATATCGGGAACGATTCTGTTTCCGAACTGAACAACTTTTTATTTGCAGACAACTATTCTTCTGTATTTATTCTAGTTGATGAGAATACAAAAAAACATTGCCTAACGAAGATCAATAAAGATATTCCTCTGCTCAAAAAAGCAAAGATCATTTCCATCAAAAGCGGAGAGAAGAACAAGAACTTTAAAACCTGTGTAAAAATATGGACAGAACTTCTAAAACAAAACGCTGACAGAAGATCCTTGCTCATTAATCTTGGCGGAGGCATGATCTCAGACATCGGGGGATTTGCCGCTTCCACTTTTAAAAGAGGGATTGATTTCATCAATATCCCCACTACCCTGCTCGCCCAGACCGATGCATCCTCAGGAGGAAAAACAGGAGTTGATTTTAATGAATATAAAAACCAGATCGGCACTTTTGCATTTCCTAAAGCGGTATTCATCATTCCCTCTTTCCTAAAAACTCTTGATAAACGACAACTGTTATCCGGTTTTGCAGAAGTGCTCAAACATGCTTTGGTTGCTGATAGAAATTATTGGAAGAAAATCTCAACCACTTCCCTTCCCCTTTGGGAAAAAGGAGCTAGGGATGAGGTATGGGAAGAAATTATTTCCCGTTCAATTCAAATTAAAAATGAAATTGTTTCAAAAGATCCCTACGAAAACGGGCTTAGAAAAGCACTCAACTTCGGTCATACCATCGGCCATGCCATTGAATCGTTATCTCTGAGGAAAGACAAAAAGCACCTTCTACACGGAGAAGCCATTGCTATCGGCATGATGTGCGAATCTTATCTGTCGCGCAAATACTGCGGATTACCCAGCAAAGAAATGGAAGAGATTAATTCATTTATCCTTTCTGTCTTCAACCCAAAGCCCATAAAACATTCAACGCAAACGCTTCTTGCAATGATGAAGCAAGACAAAAAGAACCGTGATTCTGAAATTAATTTTACCCTCTTGAGTTCAAGCGGCAAAGCGGAGATAAACAATTCATGCTCAGAAGAACTTATTGAAGAAGCTATAAAGTTTTTTAATTCTTTATTGGCATAAAAAATCGTCATTGCGAGGGAGATAGAATCGAAGCAATCTTACTGTAATTATGTAGCAAAGCAGATTGCTTCGCTATCGCTGGCAATGACGTGTTTTTCTTAGAGCGTATCTAGCTAAATTCGGACAGATGCCTTCCTTGCAAAATCACAAACGAGTGCTTCCCTTTAACAGGGATTGCAACAATGTTTTTATCTCATTCCTATAGACCAAAAAAATCATGCCTCCTGCCAAAACAAGTTCAATCGCATGAAGCACAATAGAATTTATTTTTTCTCTTAGGAAAACATCTGCAAAGATCACAATTAGCAAATACGCTAACGGCATCACCAGAAGCTTCATTTCATTGAAAGTAAACTGAAATATTTTTTTGCTTTCATAAGAAAGGAAAAGCACTTGAATAGGCTTTGTTATAAGCATTGACCAGACCACTCCCATCAGTCCCCATTGCTTCACCATAAGTATGCTGACAATAATTTGAATCACAGCAGAAAAGAAAAAAATCTTCGGAAGAACTTTTGTCTTCTTTAAAAAGAGAATCGGCATTAGGTACATCGTGTAAACTCCTCTGAAAACAAAACTCAGCGAAAGCAGCGGCACAAACTCAAAAGCAGCGTAGTATGATTCCTTATAAACGATCATCGGAACAAAAATGGGAATACACAGTATTGTTAATGCGATCATGAGAACAGTAACTGCTGTAAATGCATTGTAATACCTATTTACTTCCATCGTGCTGCTATACCCTGTTTTTTCATCCGTCCATATCTTATAAATTTTCGGAGCAACGGAATTTGACAATCCCATTAAAAGAAAATCGATCAGCAAAGTGCATTTAACAGCAAAATCGTAAACACCCACATCTGAAGTAGTGAGAAAATAATTGATAATGTAACGGTCAATGTATGACAAGACCCATGACATCAAGAAGAAAATAAAAATCGGAAGGCAAAAGTTAAAAATCCCCCGGAGCAATTTGGTTTGAAATGCTAACCCAAACTCAGCGTAGAAAAAATAAAATGCCAGTAAAAATATTCCGACACCTGACAAGAGCCTCCCCCACATAGGTCCAATCAGCGTGTGCGGATAGAGAAACAGTCCGGCAAGCGAAATAACAATCGTCAAAATAAAATTAAACAAGTTAACCCAGAAAAATCGCATCGGCCTCTGCTGATTGATCAGCAAACCCGTGTAGGTTTTAAAAAAACTGTTACAGATAGCAGTAAGCACCGACATGAATCCGAACGGAAAAAAACTAATCTCCTTTTGCTGAAATAATATTCCGAATGAGATTTTCCCGACAAGCAATGATAAAGCCGTAAAAAAAGCTCCGAGTATAAGCAGCGAAATCACAACAGTTCCTATATACTCACGAAGTTTTTCTTTATTGTCTTTATATTCATAAAAATGTATGCCGGTGTAAGTGTCAAATCCAAAATTGACAAAGATTTGGATCAAAAATGTAAAGCTGATATAAATAGCAAGAATTCCGAAATCGGGAGTCTCAAGAAAGTTAGTATAGAAAGGCAGAAGTATAACGCTCGAAGCCAGTGGCAGCGCACCGATAACCGTATAAATAAAAGACGACTTTAAAAAGTTTTTTGAGATCATTTAACGAAGTGCTTCATTACCTTTGTAAAAATAGTATTTTAGTGCTTCGCATGTTTTACGATGTATTTGTTATTCTGAAGACCGACAAACCTTAATTTACACATGATTGCGCAATCCATTTTATGGTACCTCAGACACTCTCCTGTTGAGAAGAAAAAATATCTGATCGAGAAATATTTTAAAAAAATTCTTCCTTCAAAAGATATTAAAGAGGTCTATACAAATCCGGACGGAATAACTTTTTGGATTGACAACAGCGACTTTGTCATGAATAAAATTTATACCCGAGGGGTTTATGAACGCAACACGATACGGCATTTGATCGAGCTGATTAAAGGATCCGGAGGAAATATGATAGACTGCGGAGCCAACATCGGGCTTTACTCACTTTATCTTTCTAAATACGCTCCAAAAGCTTCAATTCATTCCTTTGAACCAATAAAAAAGACATTGGATATTTTCAAAAAGAATATCGAATTAAATCACGCAGAAAATATTGTTATAAATCAACTTGGTTTATCCAACCGAACAGGGGAATTGGATTTATTTATTGTTGCAGAAGATAATTACGGGCGCACTTCCGAAAACAACACAAACAACACCGGAAATAAAATAACCGTTCAAACCGATACACTCAATCACTATTGCTCACAGAACAACATTCAAGAGATAAGCTGCATCAAGGTTGACATTGAAGGCGGTGAGCTGAATTTCTTAAAAGGCGCTCAGGAAATCATAAAAAAATCTCCAAAAATTGTTTTAATCGTTGAGATCAATGAATGTTCCTATAGTTCGGGATATTCACCTGAAGAACCTTTTGTGTTTATTAAGAATATGGGATTCGAATCGTATAAAGAAAGAGATTATCCATTTTCCATGAAAAAAATTAAAAAACTAGATGGCTATCGGGGCAATGTTATATTTCTAAAAGGATATTGATAAAAAAGTGAATCAAGGTGTGGATTATGAAAAAAAACTTCAATTAACCACAAAGAGCACAAAGTTTTACGCAAAGGCCGCAAAGAAATCTATCTTTGTGTTCTTTGCGTGTATTTTCTCTGTGTCCTTTATGGTTAATTTTTAAAATCCTTGATTCGCATTAAACAGTAACACCTACCATGATGCCGCCTTTCTTCTCCATTGTATTGCCCACTTATAACAGAGCCGACTTTATAGAAATCGCCATTCAGAGTGTGCTGAATCAGAAAAATAAAGAATGGGAATTAATTATTGTTGATGACGGATCAACAGATAAGACAAGCGAAATCATTAAAAAATATCTTTCCGACACAAGAATAAAATACCACTACCAAACTAATCAGGAAAGAAGCCGAGCCAGAAACAACGGCATTACATTCGCCACCGGGCGTTTTATTTGTTTTCTTGACAGTGACGATTATTATTTACCTAATCACCTCAGCGTTTTACAAGAAACGATAAGCGCACATCAAAACAAACCGGCATTGTATTACACTAATTATTATGTAAAAAATCAGGGAGTAAATAAGCTGAGCAAAGGGTTTTCAGAAATTAAGAAAAAGGGAATATTCAATATTCTTTTTGAGGCATTGTTGCAGACCAATTCCGTTTGTGTGGCTGCTGAATTATTGGTTAACGATAAGTTTCCCGAACAATTTAATTTATTTGAAGACAATCATCTTTGGCTAAGGATTATTTCAAAATCAGAAATGATTTACAATAAGACACCGACTAATGTTTGTTGCATTCATAAAAACCGAAGTCTGAATGTTTCCTCAATGAAATTAAAAGACAAGAGTTTTAAATTAATTGAGGTGTTTTTTGACTTGTTTTATTCAGGGGAACATCCACATCTCAATGCATATATAACCGAAAAAGAAAAGAAAATGTTTATCGCTTCAAAAATGACCGTTATGTCTTACGAAGCTTTGAATCTGGGCGCACTATGGATGGTTTATTATTTTCTTTTTCGATCTATCGCCTACTGCTTCCGTCCAAAAAAAATAGTGGAATACAGCAAACTATTTTTCGGAGCGCCATTTTTTATTATCTATTCACGCCACATCAAGACACATAATGCGTAAACATATATTCTAAACAATCAGGATAGTTTATTTATCAATTTAGAATATCCTTTCTTAAGAATGATTTTCCAATTCGGTAAATTCTTGTATTGAAGTTTGTTTTCTTTTTTTGCAAGAACAATGTATTGGTAATCGGGCTGTTCATTAAATATCGAATATGATTTCAACTCCCTCAAATACAACCCATTCTTATATGCTGTATTGATTAATTTGTCGGAATGCAAGGGCTGATCAACCACTTGAAGTTTTTCCGGTTCTTTTTCAATCGTCCATTCCAACGCTTTGGGCTCAGGAATGTGAATGAATATCAAACCGTTTTTTTCGAGAACGCTGCTAAGAGTACCGAACAATTTATCATGAAAATCAATTGGAATATGTTCCAGCACATCTGCAAGAACAATGATGTCAAACTTTTCTTTTGAAACAAAATCCAACATATCCGAAACAACATAATTAATATTCTTATAGTCGTTCAAATTACTTTTAGCCGCTGCAATACATTCTGTGCTTATATCCACTCCCGTAACTTTTCCCCTATATGCTTTCTTCGCTATTAATTTAGTAATCCCGCCATTTCCGCATCCAATTTCCAGAACTCGGCTATCGCGTTTCAAACCCAAACTGATTAATCTATTTATGATAAGAAAATGTCTCAGATTATTTCTGATTTTATATTTACGCCTTGTATCGTTGTCGTAAAACTCCTTTATTTCTTCCGATGATTTCATTTTTGTAAATTAATTATAGAGTTGTCAAATTTATGCGAATTAACTTGACCAGCATCTCTACCTGCAATATATTTTAAAACAAGCTTCCGAGTTAGTATTTATCCATAATTTCCATGAGATTACTGAAAAATAAATTTAATTTTGTTTTTTTATCCTTCTCTATCTATTCTGCAGAATAAAACATCCATGCAAAAACAAATTCTCTATTTCTGCACCGACTATTCATCTTTTGTAAATAAAGACATCTCTATCTTCAAAAAGGAATTTGAAGTAAAATCATTTTTATTTAACGTAAGAAATAAACACCTAACGCCTTTATCTTTTATAAAACAATTCTTATTTATCCTGATAAATATTTTTAAAGCAGATTTACTTGTCTGTCAATTTGCAGGATACCATTCTTTTCTTCCTGTTTTGTTTGCAAAATTACTTTTCAAACCTTCTTTAATAATTCTAGGCGGAACAGATTGCGTTGGATTTCCGTCTATTCGCTATGGAAATTTCCAAAAAACAATCTTGTCAAAATTCACTAAATGGTCTTCTCAACTGGCATCTCATCTTTCTCCCGTATGTGAATCGCTGATATTATGCGATTATACTTACCAAAAAGAAGATTTCCAAAAACAAGGTCTTTTATTTTTTTGCCCTAAATTAAAAACTCCCTACACGATTATTTATAATGGATACGATGAAAAAAAATGGTTTAGAAATGTCGAGAAGAAAAAAAACACTTTCATTACAGTTGCAGGAGGATTAAAAATGCCTTTTACTTTTCAATTAAAAGGAATTGATTTAATTCTTGAGATAGCTCCTTCTTTTCCGGAATGCGAATTCACTATTATCGGTGCGGATGAAGCGATGCATTTACCCATCCGGTCAAAAAACGTTCGGCTGCTTCCTGCGATGAAACATGAAGAGTTAATAAAATTCTATAGCCAGTCTGAATTTTACTTACAGCTCTCTATGTCTGAAGGATTTCCAAATGCTCTTTGCGAAGCAATGCTTTGCGAGTGTATTCCTATTGTTTCAAATGTTGGAGCGATGCCAGACATTATTGGTAACACTGGATTTGTTCTGCAAACAAAAGAGATTAAAAAACTAGAAGATCTTATTAAAGCAGCGCTTCACTCGAACAATAATTTTTTATCAGAAAAAGCAAGAGAAAAAATTATTGAGCATTATCAAGAATCTAAGAGAGAGAAAAATTTATTAGATTTAATAAATAGAATTTAATCTGCCTTGTATTTTACACACCCCTTTGCACAGCAAACATCTCCTAAAGATATCCTGTTCTTCTCAAAACACTAACCTGCTCATATAACAAACGTTTGGGATAACCTCAATTTCATTCAATCGCCTTTTCCTTGATACGCGTGGTGATTTTTCTCCCCGGATAAACTTTAAGCGCTTCATCCAGACAGACCATTGCGTTCTTAAGGTCATCTATCTTCAACACGTATGCAATCCTCACTTCGTCTTTACCTGCATCTGGAGTAAAATAAAATCCGGTAGCAGGGGCCAGCATCACGGTTTGGTTCTTGTATTCAAATTTTTCAAGCAGCCACTGGCAAAATTCATCGGCATCATTGATTGGCAAACGCGCAATACAATAAAATGCTCCCTGAGGATTAGGGCAAAATACACCATCCATTTTATTTAAAGCTCCTACAACAAAGTTTCTTCTCTCGGTATATTCCCTTTTCACATTTTCAAAATAAGATGCTGGCGTGTCTATTGCCGCTTCTGCAGCCACTTGCCCGAAGGTTGGCGGACTTAATCTCGCCTGGGCAAATTTCATCGCTCCTGCCATCACCTCTTTGTTTCTGGTAATGAGCGCGCCAATCCTTGCACCACAGGCACTGTATCGCTTAGAAATGGAATCCAGCAGCACTACATTATTATTTATTCCTGTAAGATGCATCACGGAAATATATTCCGCTCCATCATAACAAAACTCGCGATACACTTCATCGGCAAATAAAAATAGATCGTGTTTCCTCACAATATCCCGCAATGCTTCCAGTTCAACTTTGGTATATAAATAACCTGTCGGGTTACTTGGATTACAAATCATTATCGCTTTTGTCTTCCTCGTAATTTTCTCTTCAAATTTCGTTATAGACGGCAAAGCAAATCCTGTTTCAATAAAAGAACGCACAGGTTTTATCACCACTCCGGATTGAGTGGCAAAGCCATTGTAGTTCGCATAAAAAGGTTCTGGAACAATTATTTCGTCTCCTTCATTCAGGCAGGTCATCATGGCGATCTCTATCGCTTCTGAACCGCCCGTAGTGATCATGATCTCAGAAAAATCTACATCAATGTTGTGCGTCTTGTAATATCCGGCTAATTTCTTACGATAACTTTCAATCCCTGCGCTGTGAGAATACTCCACCACTTTCATGGAAAAATTTCTAATTGCATTCAACATCACTTCTGGAGTTTCAACATCCGGCTGACCGATATTGAGGTGATACACTTTTTTCCCTTCTTTCTTGGCTTGTTCTGAATAAGGAACAAGTTTACGAATGGGCGATGCAGGCATTTGATTGGCTTTGTGGGAAATTGTAGGCATAAGAGAATTTATTAGAGAGCAAATATAAAACATTCGACCATCCCTTTGGAAGAGTTGAGGTGAGCTTTTTACTTATCCTTTTCCGATTTCTCTTCCATGATCACTCCTTTGAAATGGAGTTTGGTGGGAGAATTAGATGCATTGGAAATTACTTCCACAGTTCTGTCCTGTTTATCGTATTTCTCTTTGGTATTAAAGGTAAGAAGTATCATCCCGAAATCTCCGGGCTTTATCGGGTAATGGGGAAAATCCGCAACAGTACATCCACAAGTGGTTTCGATAGTTGAAATAAGAAGCGGGGTCTTACCTGTGTTCTCAAAATAGTACTCAATTTTCACAACTTTTCCCAGCTTAACGGATCCGAAATTATATTTCGTTTCTTTAAAAGCAATAAAAGCTGCATCATTCTTGGATTGCGAATAAAGTGCTGTAAAAAAAACTATCCCGCACAAAAGAAACATGTACGGGATAATTTTCTGAACTAGTTTCTCCACTCAGCAATTATTTAGATGGAGAGGCAGTAACAGTTCCTGCAGGTGCAGGAGCCGCTTTTACTGTTCCGTGAATTTTCAATGTTTTGCTTGGAGTTTTTGCGTTTGAAGAAACAGTTACTGTTTTTTCAAATGAACCTGGACGCTTGGTGTCATAATGAACCTTGATAATTCCAGTTTCTCCGGGTTTGATAGGATCTTTAGGAGCAGTTGGAACCGTACATCCGCATGAACCTGTTGCACTGTAAATAATCAAAGGTTCTTTGCCGGTGTTTTTGAATTTGAATTCACGATTACCATCAGCATCATATTCTACTGTACCGTAATCAAGATTTTCTTTTTCAAACGTAATATCCGGTGCGTTTGGATTGTCAGCGGCAGGAGCAGTTTGAGTAGTCGTAGCTACTGGTGCTGCTGGTGACGCCTGAGCGTTAGAAACAAATGCAGTAAAAGCTAATACTGCAAACGAAAGGATTGTTTTTTTCATAGTGAGTGTTTAATTGTTTTTGTTTGTATTATTTTTATTGTCCCATTCCTCCGTTATTCTTTCCAGGAAAAGCTTCTTCTTGAGCCGGACCTTCAATTTTTCCTTTAATGGAAAGAACTACGGGAGAATTTTTTGCATTTGAAGTAATGGTTACCGTTTTAGAGAATACACCCACACGGTTGCTGTCATATTTTACTTTTATCACCCCCATCATACCAGGTGCAATAGGTTCTTTTGGACAAGAAGGAGTGGTACATCCGCAAGATGCCTGGCAGTTTGCAAGGATGAGAGGCTCCTTACCGGTGTTCTTAAATTTGAACTCATAGGAACATTCATCCCCTTTCTGAAGAGTGGCAAAATCATGCGAAGTTTCTTCAAAAGTAACTTCAGGAGCATTAGGATTTGGGGGTGTAACTTGCTTGGGAGTTTCCTGTCCCCATGCGGTTAATCCGAGATACAGAAGAATAACGAGTGAAAATAATACCTTTTTCATGTTGTTGTTTTTTTAAGATAGCAAAGTTAAAAATTGTTTTTACTTATTATTAATGTTTGTTTACTCTATTCATTTCTTCCTTTTCATTCTTAGCTCGAAGCATGAGTTTCTATCAAGTATCTAAAATTGTGCCAAGTATAATGAAATTTACCTCTATGCATGTTTAATATTCCAAACTTACCACATACCCATTATGCTTTCTAATATTCAGCACACTTCCATCTTCAAAAATTAAATACTGACCTTTTATTCCATTTAATTTCCCGGAAAGAAGATTTTGTTTTTCAAAATCGATACTCTTTACTTTTTTCGGGTATAAAATCACCGGATAATTTATTTCAGCGATCAAATCCTCTTCAATATAATATTGCTTTAATTCTTCTGAAAGCAATTCCTTCACTTTCTTTTTTTCTGCCGAGAGATTTACTCCTTGTTTCACTTCGTTCTTTAACATTCTCTGCCAGTTCGTTTTATCTGAAAGGTGTTTTTTCAGAGAAACCTCTATACATCCGGAAAGAAATCGATTGGGCGTTTTTGCCAAGCAGATTGCAGATGATGCTCCTTGGTCAATCCATCGAGTTGGAACCTGAGTAGAACGTGTAACGCCTACCTTTAAATCGCTGGAAAGAGCAAGGTAAACAAAATGTTCCTGCAAATGATGTTTCTTTTCCCATTCCATGTCTCTCCCTTTGCCTTCGTGTGCAAGGCAAAGCTCCGGTCGCAAAATACACTCTGAGGTTTCGGATGAAGAAATAAAACATGTATAACAGAATCCCTGAGAGAAAGATCTTTTTGTAAGCGCTCCGCAGGAAATACAGTAAATCTCATTTTCATAGTTCAGGGAAATAGTTCTCCCGATGAGTGCATTCATCTCGATCCGCTTATCTTCCAAAGGTAAATGGTAAATTACTTGCTCAGCAAGTTCTGTCTTCATCTTTAATATTCTCCCTGTAACTCTCATAGCACGAAAGTAATTTTTTTATCAGCATTCTGTGTCATCACAAACTTTAAAACCATTCAAAGATATTCCCATCCTCTAATGATGATAAATAATGGTCTGCAAGACTCATTCTGAAAAGACTCTGCTCAGACAAAACATCAGGGATTTTGTTTTCGTACTTTCGCAGACATAAATTTATGAATTGGGATGTTTCAATAAAAGGATTTCAATCATTTCTTCGACTGGAGAAGTCGCTTTCAAAGAACTCCATCGTGGCATATACCGAAGATGTGCACCTATTCGTTCATTTTCTTGCGGAGAAGAAATTGGATCTTCCTCCTGATAAGATAGAACACACGCACCTGACAGAATTTCTAATGTGGCTTAATCAAAAAGACAGGACAGCCACCACACAATCGAGGGTGATCTCCGGCATACGCGCATTTTACAAATATCTTCTGCTGGAAAATCTGGCCTCCAACAATCCTACCGAACTGCTGGAAACTCCCAGGATGGGAAGAAAACTTCCGGATGTACTGAATGTGGATGACATCAACAATATGTTCAACGCAATTAATCTTTCAACGCCTAAAGGAAACAGAGACCGCACTATGCTTGAAACCATGTACAGCTGCGGGCTGCGCGTGAGCGAGCTTGTGAGCCTGAAGATATCTGATCTGTTCTTTGATACAGAATTTATACGCGTAATCGGAAAAGGCGATAAGCAGCGACTTATCCCGATAGGCAGAGAAGCGATGAAGTACATTACTATCTACAAGAATGATATTCGCGTTCACCTGAAAGTGCAAAAAGGATTTGAGGATTTTCTTTTTCTGAATAATCGCGGAAAGAAACTCAGTACGGTAATGGTCTTTCTTATCATTAAAAAAATTGCAATGGAGATTGGATTGAAGAAACATGTAAGTCCGCATACCTTCCGACATTCATTCGCCACTCACCTTGTTGAAAATGGAGCCGATCTTCGCGCTGTTCAGGAAATGCTGGGGCACGAAAGCATCACCACAACTGAGATATACACACACATGGACCGGAAATACCTGCGCGACACGATCGAGAAGTTTCATCCGCGGTCTGTAAATCGGATTAGCTGATTTTTTATCAAAAAAGGGCTTGATTCTATCTGCCTGCTTCCTCAAGCCGGAATTTTTCTACCATAATCTTTGGAGTTTAAAAACAAAATTCTATTTTTGCTTCAGCAATCTAAAACAAAATAAGGTTGTTCCGAAGGAATGACTTCGGCATTTGATCCGACATCCTTGCGAAACATTATCATTAATAATCAAATCAAAATCACCATGAAAAAAAGAACCGCACTTTTATTGAGTCTATTCGCTTTTGCGATGATCCTTATCATCGGCTCATGCAAAAAAAAGGATGAAACTGCTGCTCCTGAACAGGCGCCAACCATTCCCCCTTCCTCCACAATGGTAATGGATTTTAATGCCCTTCCCTCCTCTGCAAAAAAACAATCAGCGAACACTCCTGTTGATTCAAGCAACCTTATTTATGCCGCCTTTAATGTTGGCGTATGGAACCTTGTTATCGGACTGAACATGGTTGTTCCAACAGCTGCTTTCCTTGAGTCATTTAATCATACTGCTGTTAACACAGGAAAGGGAACATGGGAATGGACATATAGTTTTAATGCAGGAGGAACTTACACCGCTGAATTGGATGCAAATGTTGTAGGTAATCACGTTGAGTGGAAAATGTATATCAGCAAAGCTTCTGTATTCAGCGATTTGCTTTGGTTTTCCGGAATCTCTGCTATAGATGGAAAATCAGGCAACTGGACACTAAACAGAAAAGATGCAATCGCCAATACCGTAAGTCCGTTTATTTATATTGATTGGACAAGAACAAGCAGCCAACTTTACACCACTAAATACACTAATATTATTCCGAATGATACCGGAAATGGCAGCTATGTTTATTATGGGCTTACAACAGATACCTCTTACAATGCTTACTACAACATCTTTTACAAAAACAATAGTAATCTTGTAGAAATAAAATGGCATAAAACAAACAGAAATGGTCGTGTAAAAGATGCTCTCCATTTTAATGACACTAACTGGCATTGCTGGAGCACAACGCTGGCAAATGACACATTGTGCCAATAAAAGTATTTATTGCCTCCTCACAAAAGCTCTCTCTGATAAATCAGAGGGGGCTTTTTTTCAATTACATCAAAGTTTATTTTCTT
This sequence comes from Bacteroidota bacterium, assembly GCA_016213435.1. Lineage (GTDB taxonomy): Bacteria > Bacteroidota > Bacteroidia > Palsa-948 > Palsa-948 > Palsa-948. The sequence continues at coordinate 41,625 of JACRAL010000015.1, read as the reverse complement.
GTCACTATGGCGTTGCTTCCCTGAAACTTAAACGTCCATCCCTCACTTTCAGGAAAAATAATCGGCAGGTACCTTGTGTATAGATGTGTTCGGGTCGTTACGCCTTCATCCGGCTCTCCTTCCCGCGCTATGCCTGTAAATTCGTAGATCATCACTTTGGGATGCACCGTCATAAATATCCGAATTATCTCCACCATCGTTGCCATCACACGGTACACTTCTCCTTTGTTGGTTTCTACATATTCCTCTCCTTCAAATTCATCGTTAATAACACCAAAAACAATGGTCGCATGTAATATGTTATTTTTTCGTCTTCCAAAACGCACTTCGTATTGTATCCCCTTGCTGGTTGTAAAGAAATAAATTCCTGCGGAAGGAATTGCCGGTAAGATAACACTAAAAGGTTCAAGAAGGTTATTAGACATCTGTTCGTAATTCGCGCCTAAAGTATAGAATTGTTTTCTACCTTTGACGAAAATCTTAAAACCCCACATAACATGAATTGTCAAACCACCATCGCTATTGCCCTCCTGTTGCTTTCACTTACTGCCGGAGCTTGGTTACTTTACAAAACACAAAAAGAAAGTCTTGGAACGCTCTTTAAAGTCATTGCATGGTTTGTAATTGCAATGTCGCTTGGCTCCATGATCTGTTGCGGCATACGCAGCATTATGAATAGCTGCAAGGAAAAACAAGAATGCAACATGACTGAACAATGCGAAATGCGCGGAGAAGGAGAATGTAGTTTCGGCCATGGCGGCATGGGCATGATGCGCAGCCACCGCATGATGATGTACGGAGGACACGAAGGCTGCGGCATGATGAAAGAATGCTGCCAAGAAAAAATGGAATGCAATGAAGGAAAAGAAGAATGCGAAGGAGAAAAAATGGATTGCTCTAAAATGGGTGGAGAAAAGAAATGCGACATGAAGGGAATGGGAATGAAGAAAGATTCGGTTGTTGTTAAGAAAAAATGATTCGTTATAAGCACACCCAGTTCGGATGGGTGATCGTATTCGGATTGCTCTTAGTTGGATCAATCATACTCATCACTGGCATTTCAAATAAAGAGTTTAGGCACCTGAAAGAAAGTTTTCTTTTAGGTGCTTTTATTATTTTCTCAATCCTGCTTCTCTTCAACAGTTTAACAACAGTTGTTTCCGATAAAAATGTTAAAGTTTATTTCGCCAACGGACTTATCAGAAACACTTTTCCTCTTGAAGAAATTCAATCTTGCACAGTAATCAGAAAAAAGTTTCTTCTTGGATGGGGCATTCGTTTTGGCCATGGTTATACTTTATGGAATGTCTCAGGATTTAATTCTATAGAATTAACATTAAAAGAAAGAAATTGGAAATTCAGAATCGGAACAGATATGCCCGAGGGAACTATGCGATGCAATTACTGCTGCAATTACGGAACAACAACCTTCAGCGACAGCGGGTTAACTTTCACCTTCAATTCCTTTCCTATAATAACCGGTTCTCCGTCTATATGCGCGTAATCTCTTTCCTGACGAATAATCACTTCTTTCACTTTAAGTATTTCCACAAACTTAGAGCGATGAATGGAGCGAGTAAACAGTCGAAGCGCCATTAAGGGAAACATCCGAAAAGGAAAATCTCTTACAATACATAAGTCAAGAAGACCATCATCATTCTTTGCATGTGGAGCGATTACGGCATTGTTTCCCCACTGAGAACCGTTTGCAATGTCAATGATAAAAAAGAAGCCCCTCCTATGTCCTCCCCATTGGGGAGGATTTGCAGAACTTGGCTCCCCTACTAACGGGAGGGGTTGGGGGTGGGCATCAATCTCACATATCTGCGATCTGTATTTCAAAGAATCGCACACCGCAATCTTCAGATAATTGCTGAATCCGCGCTTTTTTATTTTTGAAAACTCATAAGCAATGTGCGCTGCATATCCTATTCCAGCTGTGTTAATTGCTGTTTCATCATTCACATTAAAAGTATCTATCTTAATTGTATTTCCTTTATTGATGATCTGCATCGCCTTTGATAAGTTCATAGATATATTCAAATGCCTTGCCGTTCCGTTTCCTGAGCCACAGGGAAGAATAGCAAGTGCAGAGTCGGTGCCAACTAAACTTCTTCCCACTTCATTCACGGAACCATCACCGCCCACTGCAACAACAATATTAAAGTTTTCTGCAACGGATTTTTTACTCAGATCAATGGCGTGTTTTGCTGCTTTTGTGTACGCAAGTTCATAGTCATAAATAGTTCTGTCAAGCTTTTCGTCAATGAGCTTCTCCACCGTCTTGTGCCGTCCGACCCCGGAAATAGGATTAATGATGAAAAGAATTTTCTTCTTCATTCTGATTTTGCAGTCATTTTGTTGTGAATCAGCGAATGGTTGAAAGTTTGAATAATGGCTTTCAGTTTCACTTCCATTGACTTTTCTCTTTCAGGCAGTTTACCTCTAAGATTCTGCTGAAGAAGAGAATCTGTTTTGTAATCATATACCGCCAATGTTTTGTGTCCGTCAAATTGAAGCAGATAATCATCCTGAAATATCTGATAAACATCATTAATGAAATTAACCGCGTATCCGGATGAAGTGGAATCAAGCATGTTTTCTCCCATTGAAAAATATTCCTCGTTATAATGCAGATAACTGAGAATGCTTGGCATAATGTCGATATGTTGTGTCGTTCTAGGGTCGACTCTTTTAAGAGAACTGTTGTGCTTGTAAAACAGAATTGGAATTTCAAAACTTCCAACATTGTTGCTATAGAAATTATCGACCGAAGGTCCTGCATGATCTGCCGTAATGACAAACAAAGTGCTGTCAAACCAATTTTCTTTTTCAATGGATTCAAAAAAACGTTTCAAAGAAAAATCCGCATACCTCACACTTTTATAAATCGGCTGCCCGCCTTCCTCCTGAAATTGTTTTGCGTATTCGGCAGGCACAGCAAAAGGATGATGCGATGAAATCGAAAATAACGTTACCAGAAATGGGTTTTTCATTTTGCTGACTTCCTTGCCGGTGTACTGAAAAAACTTCTCATCCCCTATTCCCCAGTCTCCATCGTAGTCTTTTTCGTTATTGTATTCATATCTTCCAAAGTATTTGTCAAAACCAGCAGCTTTGGTAAATACATCAAAACCCATGGTTCCGTTTGTTCCACCGTGAAAGAAGGCAGAGGAGTATCCTTTGTCCTTCAATGTGGTTGCAAGTGATGAGAATTTATTAGAGCCGTAAGAAGAAGTGATGTAGGATTCATTCATCAACGAAGGAATGCTTGCCAGCACTGCCGGAATTCCTTCGATGGATCTTTTTCCGTTTGCAAAAGCATTATTAAAAACCAGACTTTCTTTTATCAACGAATCAAGAAAAGGCGTGTAGCTTTTCCTTCCGCTCAATGCTCCTATGTATTCTTTGGAGAAACTTTCCATGATAATGATGAATACATTGCTTCTGGGTTTTAGATTTTGGATTTTGGATTCTCGATGAATAGGATTAAAAATTGTAGTTCGTTCATTTCCCGAAAAGTAATTTCTCTCCTCCAGTTCTTCCAGCCCATAACTTTTAACGATAGAAAAAGGAGTATTAATGATAAGCGGAATGTTTTGGGCTGAAACATATTCTGATGCATTTATTGTTGCAATGGGTCTCAACTGAAATCCTCCTCTGAACCCGATAATGCATAAGCCGATGAGGATGGAATTCAATACGAACCATGAAACCAGAGCCCATCCTAAATCCTTCCCAAAGGACAACCGTAGGTTGCGAGCGCAGCTCCCTTTCAGGCTCAACTCCACTTCCCTTCGGGAAGGGGTTGGGGGATGGGCATTTATTTTTCCGTACATCCACCCCATAAAAACAGTGAGCGCAATCCAAATAAAAATAATGTACCAGAAATCCCGGATGTATTGCGGCAGCATGGTGCCGATATCAGAACCAAGACTAAACAAGCTGAAAAAATCAGAGGTAGTATGTTTTAATGTGAATTTATAGTATGCAAAGTCAACACAGTTGGCAAGAATTGAAATTGAATTTGAAATAATAAAAACTGTTTTCAACAACAATTGATACGGTTTTTTCTTAGAAAAACCGAACGAAACAATGTGCAATAAGATGAAGGCGGTGTTCACCAGGATCAAAGCAGAAATATCAAACCTCAACCCGAAAAACAGAATGGAAACAAACTCAGCAAATGAAACATCCGGAAAATATTTATAATTGAAGGAGAAAAAAAGTATTTTGCAGATGGGGTAAGTAAAAAGCGCAATTGATAATCGAACTAACAATAATTGTATTTCTCTGAGGGATTGTTTCACGCGGACAAAAATAGAAATAAAAAAACCCCTGTGGTTAGCAGAGGGTTTTTTATAAAAGATATAAAATATTACTATTTTACAAAGGTCTCGGTGAAACTTTTTGACCCAGTACTTGTTGTTTCAGAATAAGTGAGTGTAAATCCTGTTGAATTGGTAGTTCCTGTTCCTACAAAAGTTCTGTCAGTAGCAGGATTTCCAACCTGAAGAGCAACCTGACTAGGAAGATCAATGCTTGTGCCGGTAACATCAGCGTGAATATTAGTATTACCAGTGTAATCACCAAATTTACTGAAAAGTATCCTGTTATTCTTTGTTGTAGATGCCGTTATGGTTTGCATATAAGGCCCCCATGCATTGGGCGCTGCAATCGTACAACTATAAGTGCCAGTCATTGCATCTGCATCGTTTTTAACAATAACAGTTCTTGTTGCTGTGCCCGTATTTCCTGCTGCATCTGTTACTGAATAAGTGATGATGTATGTACCCGCAAGATCTTTATCTGAAGCTACCCAACCAGAAGATATAATAGATAAAGTAAGATCACCATCTTTATCATCTTCAGCTGTAGCGCCCGGATCAGTGTAGGTTGCATTGAGAACGCTTGTAACGCTTGCATCACCAATTAAAGTAATCACTGGCGGTGTAGTATCGTCTTTCTTACATCCGCTCATCACGATTATGCCTGCTGTAAAAAGAACAGCGGCAGAGAAAATAATTTGTTTTTTCATTGTACTTTTTTTAGTCCCGATAGTTATCGGGATGAGTTAATTTATATTGCGTTTTAATACTAAGCACCTGCATTGTCTACAGATACTTTTAAAAATTTTCAATCGCAAAAGTAGACTATTTTTTGAATGTACGTAATAAAATTCGGGCTTTAGGCCTGCTATCAGATAACAAATTTCCTCAACCAAGAATTCCTTAGCTATTTGATTAATTTTTCTACTTTTGCCACTCTTTTTAACAAATCTCTGAACAACCCTAATAATGTCAGATTTTTCTACTGAAAATAAAAACAATATTGATTCGACTCATTTGCTTGCGTTTTTCTATAAATGGCGCAAAACAATACTGACCGTTACAGTTCTGTCTGCAATTTCCTCTGCAGGAGTTGCATGGATGATTCCAGAGAAATTTAAATCAACGGTTGTTCTTTTTCCCGCACCTTCTGTTTCCATATCTAAATCTCTAATGAGTCAGAGTGCTTCTCCGCAATCTGACCTTTTGCAGTTTGGAGAGGAAGACGACATGGAAAGGATGCTTCAGGTTTTAAATTCCGAAGCAATACGTGAAAATATTGTAACTAAATACAAACTTTCCCAGCATTACGGAATTGAAAATGATAATAAGTTTAGAAAAACACTTCTCCGCCAGGAATACGATGACAACATCCATTTCAAAAAGACGGAGTATATGTCGGTAAAGATAGAAGTACTTGACTGCGTTCCGGAGATGGCATCTAACATTGCAAACGATATTGCCGCACTGTATGATTCCACCATGACATATATGAAACACGAACGGGCCAATGATGCGTTTAATATAATCAAAAGAGAATATGAAATTTTTCAAAAAGGCATTCAGGCAAAAGAAGATTCTCTTCATATACTCATGCAGTTAGGCGTAAACGATTACGAATCGCAGGCCGACAGATTAAATGAAGCACTTGGAAAAGCTATTGTTGAAGGAAAATCTGCCGCTGCAACAGAACTCGGACAGAAGATAAAAATACTTTCTACGTACGGAACTGCATACATGTCGTTGCGCGATAACTTAAAAAATATGCGTGAGCAAGCTAACCTGCTCAAGGAAAAATATGATCAGGCCAAAGTAGATGCAGAACAGAATCTTCCTGAAAAATTTGTGGTAGACAGAGCATTTCCTGCAGAAAAAAAATCATATCCGATTCGCTGGATAATTGTTACAATGGCAACCCTATCTGCATTGATAATCACATTGCTCTCAATAGCACTCTTAGAAAACATAAAAAAAATCCACCAAACAATGGGTAAGCAGTAAAATCTGTTTCAATACCCTGCGAAATGAAATAAATGAAAAATTCCGACCTGCTAAATATCATTCTAAAATGGAAAATCACACTGCTCCTTGTGGTCGGGATCGCAATAGTATTGTCTTCTGTGTTCTCTTCTAAATATTTTATCAAACCTAAATATAAATCCTCTGCTGTGATTTATCCGTCAAACCTAGTTCCTTACAGTCAGGAATCTCCCACAGAGCAAATGCTGCAATTGTTCCAGTCAGATAGTGTTTTTAATCATGTAGTGGATTTTTTCCATCTTATCCGGCACTATGGTTTGGATTCAGCGAGCCCTACAATTCACAACGAGCTTTTGGGAATTTACAACGAAAGTGTTTCCATTAAAAAAACAGAATACGAAGCAGTGAAGATTGAAGTTTTAGATGAAAAACCAGAAGTAGCGTGCAACATGATCAACGAAATGGTACATGCGTTTAATGCCTACACGCTTAAATTAAACAAAGCCAAAACAAAAGAATATATCGACATTGTTACCGCCCAAATGCAAATAAAATTAATACAGATTGATTCCATTAATGCCGGACTAAAAGAATTAGGCGTTAAATATGGCATCACTGATTATTATGCCCAATCTCGCGAACTATCAAGAGCATATTACAAATCATTAAGCGAGGGCAAAGAAAAAAAGATCTCTGATCTCACCAACGAAATGAGAAACCTAGAAGAACGTGGCGGAAAATTTCATGAACTTCAGTTACATCTTGACCAATCCACCAGAGAATACGGAGACTTACTTGTTAAATACAACACGTTTCAAAGTGATCTTGGAAAACAACTTTCATATACAAACATGGTAGTTAAACCTTTTCCATCAGATAAAAAAGCATATCCCATAAGATGGCTCATCGTTTCCGTTGCTGCCTGTGGAGCACTTTTATTTTCATTAATTGTTATTATGATAATTGAAGGGATACAAGTTTCAAGAATTTCTAACTCAAATCTTTAATCCGAAAAAACAAACTATTCTTATGGCAATAATAGGCAGTATTCGTAAACGTGGCGCGCTCATCGCAGCTGTGATTGGTATCGCTCTCCTTGCATTTGTGCTGGGCGATTTTTTATACAAAGGCAAAGGATTCTTTACCTCTGAACAAAGCGCAGGTGAAATTGCCGGCAATACCATCCCTATAATTGCTTTTGAAAATGAAGTGCAACGAATTGCAGATTCACAAAAAGAACGCAGACGCCAGGCCGCTCTGGATGAAGAAACTATGAATAAGATTCGTGATAACGTGTGGGAAAAGTTTGTAAACAATCTTGCACTCAATCCTCAGTTTACATCAGCGGGTATTTCCGTTTCAGACAATGAAGTGAAAGAACTTATACTTGGCAATGATCCGGATCCAATGGTCATGCAATATTTTTCTGATCCTCAAACCAATCAGCTTTTCCCTTATTTCCGCGATCCGGCAACAGGAAAACTGAAACCGTCAAGCGTAAAGACCTATGTTGATTCTCTTCCATCGGAAGAAAGACCTCGCTGGACAGAGTTTGAAGATTTATTAAGGGATCAACGCGCTCAAAATAAATATACAGCGCTGATCAAAAAAGGATTATACGTAACCAAAGCGCAGGCGCAGATTGATTATACGCATCTTAACCGTTCAGTGAATTTTCAATATCTGGTAAAACCCTATTCCTCTCTGCCGGATTCAACGGTGAAAGTTACAGAACAGGATATGCTGAAATTCTACAATGAGAACAGCTATAAATACAAGCAGGATGCTTCACGCAAAATGGAATATGTGATCTTCGACATAAAACCCACTCAATTAGACTTTGATGAAACTAAAAATCAAATAGAGAAGATTGCCGAAGAGTGGAAAGAAATTAAAAACAGAAAAGAAGATTCCCTCATGGTGGTCCGCGAATCTGATGCAAGAGTTTTCGATACCACATACTATGGGAAAGGATCTCTCCCGCTGCAGATTGATTCAATGGCTCAAACTGCTGAGAAAGGAATTTTTCTTCCTATTTATATGGAAAACAATCAGTACAAGCTTTCCAAAGTAATGGACTACAAACTGACTCCGGATTCGGCAAAAGCAAGACACATTCTGATCCAAGTTCCGGAAAAAGATTCTATGGCAAGAGCAAAAGCAAAAATCTTAATTGACAGCATCAAGACCGTAATCAAGAAGAAAAAGAATTTTGAAGAGATGGCTAAGAAATTTTCAGGAGACAACGGAAGTAAAGAAAAAGGCGGAGATCTTGGATGGTTTAAAACAGGTGCAATGGTTCCGGAATTTCAGAATGCCTGCTTTAACGGTACAAAAGGCGATATGCCTGTTGCGCTTTCAAAATACGGATATCACCTTATAGAAATTCTTGACCAAAGTCCGCGCACACGCAAAACACAGGTTGCTACTGTCGAAATAAAAGTAGAACCCGGAACAAAAACTCGTCAGGATGTTTACAACAATGCAGTGGATTTCATAACAAAATATCACACTACCGATGCATTTGATAAAGGTGTAGAAGAAATGCACCTTGTAAAACACAAGGCTGACCCGCTGAAAGAAAGCGACAAATCAATTCCATGGATAGAGAATCCGCGTGAAGTTATCCGATGGGCATACAACGCAAGTAAAGGAGATGTGAGCACTGAACCATTCAGTTTCTCTGATAAATACGTAGTGGCGCATCTTGCCGAAATCCGCGAAGAAGGAATTGCTCCGCTCGAACAGAAAAAAGACGAAGTGGAAATGGGCGCAAAGAAAGAAAAGAAAGCGGAAAAATTCATAGAGGAAATGAACAAGGCGAATGCTAAAACCATTGAAGATTATGCTTCTAAACTTAATTTACGGGTAATGCCGGGAGAAGGCGCAACATTCACCTCCTACTCTATTCCGAGTATTGGCAGAGAAATGAATTTATACGGCTCCTTATTCACTATGAAACAAGGACAACTATCAAAGCCGGTGAAAGGAGAAACTGGAGTTTATGTCATAAAAGTTGAAAAAATTACCGCAGCCCCTGCCACAACAGATTATACAGCAGCAAAAACCCAAGCAAAAAGTAATTATTCTTATCGCGCAGATATGGAAGTAATTGATGCCATTAAGAAGAAAGCAAAAATAAAAGACAACCGAGCAAAATTTTTTTAACTCCGACCTGTAAGGTTGTGTAAACCTTACAGGTCTTCACAATTAACAAATAACCTTTAACTAGTTTCTCTCTATGGAAAATCTAATTTATTTTCTCCCTGTTTTCGGACTCATCGCACTCGCTTACATGGCATTTATTTCAAGTTGGGTAACCAAACAAGATGCAGGTGATGCTAAAATGGCGGGTATTGCACAAAATATTGCTGAAGGCGCAATGGCATTTTTAAAAGCCGAATACCGTATCCTTGGAATTTATGTTGTACTTGCAGGGATCGGATTGGGAATACTTTCTCAGGTTTCTAAGGTTGCTGCTCATTCAAGCATATTAATCATTGTTGCCTTTGTTGTTGGGTGCTTCTTCTCTGCCCTTGCAGGATTTCTTGGAATGAGAATTGCAACCAAAGCAAACGTTCGCACCACACAAGCAGCTAAAACGTCATTAGCAAAAGCGCTAAAAGTTTCTTTCCGCGGAGGAACAGTGATGGGATTGGGTGTTGCCGGTCTTGCAGTACTTGGATTAAGTTCTTTGTTCATCATTTTTTTCTTTCAATTTATGAATGGAAATTTTGCAACAGGCGGAGGTTATGATGGCATGACAAAAGTTCTTGAAGTGTTAGCCGGATTTTCTTTGGGTGCTGAATCCATTGCATTGTTTGCCCGTGTGGGTGGCGGCATTTATACAAAAGCGGCTGATGTTGGCGCTGACTTAGTAGGAAAAGTGGAAGCAGGAATTCCGGAGGACGATCCACGCAATCCTGCTACCATTGCCGATAACGTTGGCGATAACGTTGGTGACGTGGCAGGAATGGGTGCTGACTTGTTCGGCTCTTATGTTGCAACTGTTTTAGCATCTATGGTTTTAGGAAATTATATTATTCGTGATAATGGCGGAAGCATTGCCGATGCTTTTGGCGGTATCGGCCCGATTCTTCTTCCTGTTACCATTGCAGGAGTTGGAATCATCGCTTCCATTATCGGAACTTTTTTTGTAAGTGTTTCCGAGAATGCAAAAGCCGATGTTAATACAGTGCAAAGCGCTTTGAATCGCGGAAACAATATTGCAATGCTTTTGGCACTTGTAGCCTCATTTGGTCTTATTAAAATGATGCTGCCTGAAACAATTATGATGAGCGCCTTTAGTGCCGGTGAATTCACAATGATAGAAACTTCGTCACTCAATGTTTTCTTTGCCGTATGCATTGGTATGACCGTTGGCTATTTAATCTCTTTTATCACAGAATACTATACTGGACTTGGCGGAAAACCTGTACGCGCCATTGTTGAAAAATCAGCAACAGGAGCTGCTACAAATATTATTGCCGGATTGGGAACAGGAATGCTTTCTACCGCATTCCCTGTAATAATTTTTGCAGGAGCTATCTGGGGTGCCTATTCACTTGCCGGTTTTTACGGAGTTGGAATTGCTGCTTCGGCAATGATGGCAACCACCGCCATGCAATTGGCCATTGATGCTTTCGGACCAATTTCAGATAACGCAGGCGGAATTGCAGAGATGAGCGAATTACCAAAAGAAGTACGTGAGAAAACAGATGTACTTGATTCAGTTGGAAACACCACTGCAGCAGTCGGAAAAGGTTTTGCAATTGCTTCGGCTGCGCTGACCGCGCTCGCACTTTTCGCTGCGTATGTAACGCTTACCGGGATTCATGGCATCAATATTTTTGATGCAAAAGTCCTCGCTGCATTATTTGTTGGCGGAATGATTCCCGTTGTATTCTCTGCTCTTGCAATGAATTCAGTTGGTAAAGCGGCAATGGATATGGTAAACGAAGTGCGCAGACAGTTTCGCGAGATCCCGGGCATTCTGGAAGGAACCGGAAAACCTGAGTACGGAAAATGTGTGGAGATATCTACAAAAGCTGCGCTGCGTGAAATGTTAGCTCCCGGTGTTATCACCATTGTAACTCCCATCGTTATTGGTTTAGTTATGGATGCAGAGGCATTAGGCGCATACATGGCAGGTGTAACCGTGAGCGGTGTGCTTTGGGCGATCTTCCAGAACAACGCAGGAGGCGCATGGGACAATGCAAAAAAATCTTTTGAGAAAGGAGTTGAAATTGAAGTGAACGGAAAAAAAGAAACTTTCTATAAAAAATCAGATCCGCACAAAGCTGCAGTGGTTGGCGATACTGTAGGTGACCCTTTCAAAGACACTTCAGGTCCTTCCATGAATATCCTCATCAAGCTTTCTTCACTTGTTGGCTTAACAATTGCTCCGCTGATTGCAATTGAAAATCATGAGGCTACTGTTGCTTCCACACAAGAAATCACTAACACTATTTCTGTTACAGAAACTTCTACTGCCGGAGATGCTAAATCGGTGAAAGAAAATTATGTAATATCTGAAGCTGATTTAAAGAAGAAAGTAAATCAATAAAAAACATCCTGATATAAAAAAGGGGGAGAAGAAGATTTCAATCTAAAATCTTCTTCTCCCCCTTTCTTGCTCTTCTATCGCTTATATTTTAGGGTTTATATAATTACAACCCGTACTCGCTTACTAAATACACCATCATAGTCATCACTACAGCGCCCATTTCGAGTTCGCGTTTGTTCACTTGCTCAAAAGTATCCATGGCGGTGTGATGAATGATGAAGTAACGCTGGTTATCGGGAGAAAATCCAATCACCGGAACTCCTTGTTTCTCCAAAGGACCAATGTCGGCTCCTCCGCCCTTGAGCGTAAAATCATAAGCACCATAAGGATAAAAATAACCCTTCCATTTCCTTATTCTTTCCTTTTTATCTTCCGGCATGGTCATGTTAAATCCACGCGGAGTAAACCCTCCTGCGTCCGATTCCATAGCTAGAATATGTTTTTCGTTTTTCTTCTTCGCCTGATTTGCATATTCTCCTCCTCCCTTCAATCCGTTTTCTTCATTCATGAACATAACTGCCCGCATGGTGCGTTTAGGTTTTACGCCAATTTTTTTCAGTGTGCGCAATACTTCAATACTTTGCATCACTCCTGTTCCGTCATCGTGCGCGCCTTCTGCCAGATCCCAAGAGTCAAGATGTCCGCCAACAGAAATTATTTCTTCCGGATGCTCACTTCCTCGCATTTCTCCTATCACGTTGTGTGACTTTACATCGGGCAGTGTTTCGCAATTCATCTTCAGAAAAAACGTTGCTTTTCCAACACTCTTCAATACAGAGGAAAGATATTCTGCATCTTGTGTGCTTATTGCACATGCAGGAATTTTCGGGAGCGAATCATTGTAACCCATAGAGCCGGTGTGCGGGTAATCATCCACATAATTTGTCATGGAACGCACGATGGATGCCACCGCACCATAACGTGCAGCTTCTGAAGGACCGCTATATCGGTATTTGGATGCTTCGCCATACATCTGAAATGGGATGATCATTCTTACATCGAAAGGATGATTATAAAAAACAATTTTTCCCTTCACTCCTTTCTCTCCGAGCTTTTTCAGTTCATCAAAATCTTTTACCTCCACAACTTCGGCAGTGAGTCCTTCTTTTGAAGTGGCGATGCTTCCGCCAAGCGCAGTGATGTCAACAGATGCAGATTCTATTGTACTGGTAACTCTGCCCACTTCCTTCTCTCCTCTCACCCAGTGCGGCACCATCACTTCCTGTAAATACACGGTATCAAAGCCATAACTCTTCATGAGGTTATATGTCCACTGCACGGCTTTTTCTGCATTGGCAGAGCCGGAAAGGCGTGCGCCAATTTTCTTGCAGAGATATTCCTCGTTCTTGTAAAGCTGACCGCTTACAAAAATCTCATCCGATATCTTCTTGATCACAACCGAATCGGGAGTCTGAGTCCATCCTTTATCTGTGTCAAAGACAAGGAAATAAAACAGAGTTACATAAATAACTGAATAGATTTTTTTTTGTTTCATAGAGTATGTTTTTTCATTGTGCAACGGTTACTGCTGTTAGTGGCTGAGACTTTCAATGTGTTATCCCCTTGTTATCCAAATTCGCAGCCTCTGTTTCGGATTGCGTTTCTATTTTTTGTTCTATCTGTGTTTCTGCGGAGCGATCAACTGAGGCATTACCTTGTTTCTTTTTTCTTAATGTCACTTCTTTGATGTCATCAAGTTGGATTGCTTCACAAATAATTCTGTCCAGCGAATGAGCAACTTCTTCGCCTGAGAAAAAGAGTTAATCATTAAGCGTGTTCCTGATTCGTCAAGGTCGGGGTTTGTTTTTTTGAGATACTGTCTGTGGTAGTCTTTTAGAGAGCCGAAGAGTTGTCTGTTTTTGCTTTTTGATAACATTGTTGTGAAGTTTAGAGTTAAATATTTTTTTCTCTTTCCGCAACAAGAATACAAAATATACCTCAATCTCAACTCTCTGTAAGCATTAGAGTTATATGATCTTGGTGTGGTGAATACTATTTTGAATATATTGAGCTCGTTAGAATAGTATTGTATGAAAAATACATAGAGCTACCACCGCCATTATATTTTGATTATTACTTAATTACTCTCCTTAAAATCAACAATCACAGCACTTTCTTTGATTATATTTGTCATCTATGGCGAAAAAAGAAAATACCGAACGCACAAAGTCAAAAATTTCTTTTGAGGATTTTAAGAAGATTATCCTGAACGATTATCGCATTGCCAACGAAAGCCGTGAGACAAGTATTCTTGGCAGAAAAGAAGTGCTCACCGGCAAAGCCAAATTCGGAATTTTTGGAGATGGGAAAGAAGTGGCACAGCTTGCCATGGCAAAAGTTTTCTGCGATGGAGATTTCCGTTCCGGTTATTACCGCGATCAAACTTTCATGCTTGCAACTGATAACATAACGCTTGAACAATGGTTTGCCGGCTTATATGCGCATGCCGATGTGGAAGCAGATCCAACAAGTGCAGGAAGACAGATGGGCGGACATTATGCTACACGCTCGTTAAATCCTGACGGAACATGGAAAGATTTAATGAAGATAAAAAACTCTTCTTCTGATATTTCTCCCACAGGAGCTCAAATGCCAAGATTACTTGGCCTTGCTCTTGCTTCAAAATTTTACCGCAACAACCCTGATCTTCAAACAGAAGAATTCAAGAATTTTTCTAACAAAGGAAATGAAATTGCATTCGGAACCATTGGTGATGCAAGCACCTCCGAAGGAATGTTTTGGGAAGCTATTAACGCAGGCGGAGTTTTGCAGGTACCCATGATTGTTTCGGTGTGGGATGACGGGCACGGAATATCTGTTCCCAAAAAATACCAGACCACCAAAGAAGATATTTCCGAAGTTCTGAAAGGATTTCAGCGCGATGCAAATAAATCAGGATATGAAATTCTAAAAACAAAAGGATGGGATTTTCCTCACCTCTGTGAAACCTATGAGAAAGCGGTCAAGATCGCGCGCGAAGAACAGGTTCCTGTACTGATACATGTAGATGAAATGACCCAGCCGCAGGGACACTCCACATCGGGCTCACATGAACGCTACAAATCCAAAGAGCGCTTGCAGTGGGAAATTAATTTTGATCCGATACGAAAAATGCGCGAGTGGATGCTAAATTCCGCCATTGCTACAGCAGAAGAATTGGATATGATTGAAGCTGCAGCAAAACAACGCGCACGCGAGGCCAAGAACAATGCATGGAAAGCATTCAACGCTCCCATACAGGAAGAGCAGAAAATTGTTTTTACGCTGATGGATAACATTATATCTTCTTCCATTCACAGTGAGGAGATTAATTCATTAAGAAACGAACTCAAATCAACTATTGATCCTTCAAGAAAAGAAGTAATCTCTACTGCAAGACAAGCGTTATGGCTGACATCGGGAGAAGAAAACAATGAAAGAAAAAAACTTTCAGCATGGGTACAAAATCAAATCCCGATGAACGATGAACGCTACTCTTCTCATCTTTACAGCGAATCGGCTTTTTCTGCTTTAAAAATCGCAAAAACACCTCTTGAGTATCCTACAGAAAATAAATTAGTGGATGGCAGAGAAATTCTACGCGACAACTTTGATGCGATACTTGAAAAATATCCGGCAGTGCATATCTTCGGTGAAGATTCAGGAAAGATTGGAGGCGTAAATCAAGGACTCGAAGGGCTGCAAAAAAAATACGGAGAGCACCGCGTGTTCGACACCGGAATTCGCGAGTGCACCATCATAGGACAAGCGATCGGTATGGCACTGCGCGGACTTCGTCCCATTGCAGAGATTCAGTACCTCGATTATTTTTTATATGCAGTGCAGATTGTAAGCGATGACCTTGCCACGCTGCAATACAGAACCAAAGGCGGACAAAAGGCACCCATGATCATACGCACACGCGGACACCGGCTGGAAGGAATATGGCACAGCGGTTCTCCTATGGGGATGGTAATAAATGCCCTGCGAGGAATTCATGTGTGTGTGCCGAGAAACATGACCGTGGCGGCAGGATTTTACAACACCATTCTCGCTTCAGATGAACCGGCATTGATCATTGAACCACTTAATTCTTATCGCCTGAAAGAAAAAAAACCGGTCAATTTCGGTGAATTCAGAATTCCTCTAGGAGTTCCTGAAATCTTGAAAGAAGGAAATGATGTAACACTTGTTACTTACGGACCAAATTGCAGAATTGCAATGGAAGCAATTGCTCACTTAAATAAAAAAGGGATTTCTGTTGAGCTGATCGATGTGCAGACATTGCTACCGTTCGATATTCATCACTCCATCGTTGAATCTCTGAAGAAAACAAACCGCATCGTATTCATGGATGAAGATGTGCCGGGTGGGTCAACTGCCTATATGATGCAGAAAGTGCTGGAAGAACAAGGCGGATATAAGTATCTGGATGCCCAGCCAAAAACGATCACTGGAAAAGCGCACCGTCCGGGTTACGGATCGGACGGAGATTATTTCTCCAATCCAAACACGGAAGATGTGTTTGAAACGATATACGATTTGATGCATGAATCCAATCCTAAACAATATCCGTCTTTATTTTAATGGTACGAATCGCGAACAATTGATATGAAAAAAATCACCGAATCCGATTCCCACTACAATCATCTCGAACAGATGAAAGTAAAAGATATTCTCAACAACATTAATCGCGAAGACAGAAAAGTTCCTCTTGCTGTTGCAAAAGAAATTTCCATGATCGAGAAACTTGTAAATATTATTGTCGGAAAAATGAAAACAGGTGGACGCTTATTTTACATCGGTGCGGGAACAAGCGGAAGATTGGGAATTCTAGATGCCTCTGAATGCCCTCCCACCTATGGAGTTCCGCAAGGAATGGTGATAGGTTTAATTGCTGGTGGAGACAAAGCCATTCGCAAAGCCGTGGAGTTTTCAGAAGATGATACAGAACAGGGATGGAAAGATTTGAAGTCCTATAAAATTTCCCAAAAAGATGTAGTGATTGGCATTGCAGCATCAGGTACAACGCCTTATGTGGTTGGAGCTATTGAAAGATGCAATAAGAATGGAATCACAACGGGTTGTATCACCTGCAATCCTGGAAGTCCGGTGGCTAAAACGGCAAAGTATCCTATCGTTGTTGTTGTTGGTCCAGAATTTGTAACCGGAAGCACACGCATGAAATCGGGCACCGCGCAAAAATTAGTACTTAATATGATCTCCTCCACCGTGATGATAAAACTCGGGCGCGTACACGGCAATAAAATGGTGGACATGCAACTCAGCAACAACAAATTAGTTGACCGCGGCACAAAAATGATAATGAGGGAATTGAAAATCTCTTATGAGAAAGCAAAGAAATTATTAATGGAGTTTGGAAGTGTGAGAAAGACAATGATTCAACACAAAAACAAAAAAAAATTGCGACAACCATAGTAACAAACGGCATAATACAGTAGTAGCCCGTTTCTTATATAGATATTAAAGATATTAAACTTTCACCGCAAACATTTCCTTCAGCTTCAGCACACAAAAATCAATTTCTTCTTTTGTGTTGTATTTGCTGAATGAAAAACGGATGGAAGGACGTTTCATGTCAGAGCCGATATGTTTCAACACGTGCGATCCCTGATTGCTTCCCGAAGTACAGGCGCTTCCCATGGAAGCTGCAATACCGGCTATGTCAAGATTAAAGAGCATCATTTCTGCCTTTTCTGCAGGAGGAAATAAAACATTCAGCACCGTATAAAGCGAACTTCCTTTGGCATCACCGTTATATTCTATTCCGAAAATATTTTTTTCCAATTGTTCAATCATGTGATTTTTCAACTCTTGAATATGTGCATGATGCGCTTCCATATCGCGGTGCGCAATTTCAAATGCTTTTCCAATTCCAATGATGCCGTAAAGATTTTCTGTCCCCCCTCTCATGTTTCTCTCCTGGGCACCGCCATAGATCAAGGGTTTTATTTTAATTCGGCTGCTCAGGTAAAGAAAACCTATTCCCTTGGGTCCATGAAATTTATGCGCAGCTCCATTCACCATGTCAACATGAATACTTTGCAAATCCATCTTATAATGCGCCATTGTTTGAGTGGTGTCGCAATGAAAAACTGCATTGTATTTTTCGCACAACTCCCCTACTCGTTTGATGGGAAGAAGATTACCTATTTCGTTATTTGCGTGCATCAAAGACACAAGAGTTTGATGTTTTTTGTTTTCCATTTTTAAACTTTCATCTTTAAACTCTGAACTGTTTTTCAAAAGTTCTTCCAAGTGATCCAGATCAACATGCCCTTTCTTATCAAGATTAACGTAACGGAGTTTTATTGCTCCTTCTTTTTCAAGCATTTCCAGCGTATGAAGAACTGCATGATGTTCAATCTTGCTGGTGATGGCGTGCTTAATTCCTAAATCGCAAACAGAAGAGCGTATAGCAGTATTGATCGCTTCTGTTCCTCCGGAAGTGAAAAATATTTCAGAAGGAGACACATTCAGATGTTTTGCAATTGTTTTCCTTGCGCCTTCTATTCCCGCTCTTGTTTTTCTTCCAAAAGAATGAATGGAGGAAGGATTTCCAAAATGCTCCTTCATATAAGGAAGCATCGCCTCGAAAACTTCATTGTCGAGCTGAGTGGTAGCCGCGTTATCGAAATATATTTTCATCAGTTTCGGTTTGCCTTGATTAGTTCTTTTATGTCAGCAATGATTTTCTGGGCGAGATTATCCGCAGTAGACTGCGATTCACTTTCAGAATAGATGCGAATGATTGGCTCTGTATTAGATCTACGCAAGTGAACCCATTCTTTTCCGAATTCAATTTTAACTCCGTCTACAGTATTTATAGGTTGTTTTTTATATTTTTCTTTCACACCAACAAGCAGTTTATCCACATCAATCCCATTAATCAGTTCAATTTTATTTTTCGAGATGTGATAATCAGGATAAGTGGAGCGAAGCATGGAACAGGACTTTCCGAATTTCGCGAGATGCGTCAGGAACAAAGCAATTCCAACCAGCGCATCTCTGCCGTAATGCAATTCGGGATAGATCACTCCGCCATTTCCTTCTCCTCCAATCACCGCTTTAGAGGCTTTCATCATCTCCACCACATTGACTTCTCCCACAGCGGATGCATAATAATTTCCTCCGGCTTTTTCGGTAATATCTCTTAACGCACGCGTGGAAGATAAATTAGAAACTGTATTTCCTTTTTTGTTGTGTTTCAGCACATAATCTGCAACTGCAACCAAGGTATATTCTTCTCCAAACATTTCCCCGTCTTCACATACAATGGCTAGGCGGTCCACATCGGGATCAACCGCAATCCCCAAATGCGCATTGTTTTTCACAACCACTTTTGACAGATCGCGCAGATGTTCCGGAAGCGGTTCTGGATTGTGGGCGAAATCACCGGTCGGATCACAATTCACTTTAAAGATTGTTTCCACTCCCAGTGCTTCAAGCAGCATCGGCACCGCAATACCTCCCGTGGAGTTGACAGCGTCAACAGCAATGCGAAACTTTTTTTCTTTAATTGCTTTTTTATCAACCAGTTCAAGCGCAAGTATTTTATCAATATGCTTTTTCATATAATCATTCATTTCTTTTCTTTGTCCAAGTAATTGTACTTCCTCAAAAACAATTTTTTCATCTTCCGCAATCTGCAAAACCTGCAGTCCGTCCTTTTCAGAAATAAATTCGCCATTACTGTTCAGGAGCTTAAGTGCGTTCCACTGTTTGGGATTATGACTCGCAGTAATGATTATTCCTCCATCCGCTTTTTCATCCGTTACGGCTACCTCCACGGTTGGTGTGGTAGAAAGCCCCAAATCTATCACGTCAATGCCAAGTCCGAGAAGTGTAGAAGACACGAGTTTGCTCACCATCTCTCCCGAGATACGTGCATCTCTTCCTATAACCACTTTTGACTTTTTACTTGTTCCTTTTGACTTTTGATTCAACATCCACGCTCCATAGGCAGAAGTAAATTTCACAATGTCCGAAGGAGTCAGGTTTTCACCTGATTTTCCTCCAATGGTCCCTCGAATTCCTGAAATAGATTTTATTAGCACAATCTTTCTTATTTTTAAGAGCGTCAAAGATAATTTTTCACAACAAATGAGAAATAAAAATTATTAACCACCCGAAACGCTTTCAAACTACATGTTATTGATTTTCTTCTAACTTTGTTTAGCATGAAACACGATGATTTAATAAAGAGATTTGAAGAGTTGCTTACAAATAACACGCGCAGTTTTTTTGACGCGGATGAATTTGACATTCTCATCGATTATTATCTCACTGCCAATCAATATCCAAAGGCGCTGAAAGCCGTTGATTTTGCCCTCGAACAATATCCCTATTCCATAGATTTCTTAATCCGCAAGGCACAACTGCTCAGTGCAAATAAGGAAACACGCAAGGCGCTGGAACTTTTGGTTGAAGCAGAAGCCATTGACCCGATCCATCCTGAAATTTTCATGACCCGAGGATCTATTTACAGTTTGATAGGTCTTCCTGAAAAATCGATCGAGAATTTCAAAAAATCAATTGAACACGCAGCGGGTGCAAAAGAAATCATTGAGGACGGGTATCTGTATCTTGCTTTTGAATATGAAAATCTTGAACAATATGAAGATGCGATCTTCTGCCTGAAGAAAACGATTGATCTGAATCCTGCAAGTGATGCTGCACTTTATGAATTGGCATTTTGTTTTGAAATACGCTCGAAAGACAACGAAGCAATAGAATACTTCAACGCCTTTCTCGACAAACATTCTTACAGCAATTGCGCCTGGTTCAACCTGGGAGTTGTGTACAACCGCCTCGGACTATTTGAAAAAGCAATTGAAGCCTACGATTATGTAATTGCCATCAAGGAAAATTTTTCTCCTGCTTATTTCAACAAAGCAAATTCGCTCGCGAACATTAACAAACTGCAAGAAGCCATTGCCTGTTACGAAGAAACTTTCAAGCATGAAAAGCCGGAAGCAATCACGTACTGTTATATTGGAGAATGTTACGAGAAATTAAAAAACCTTGAACAATCTCTCGTAAATTATACTCGCGCCACTACGCTTGATCCTAATCTTGCAGACGCTTGGATAGGAATAGGGATTGTGCTTGATCAGCAGAATAAACTTACCGAAGGAATTCACTACCTGAAAAAAGCGATTGAGATTGACAAAACAAATGCAGATTACTGGTATGTTGTTGGTGATGCTTATCAGAAATTAGGGTTTGCAGAAGAATCAAAAGAAGCGTACAAAAAAGTTATTGAGTTGGATCCCTCGCTTGAAAACATCTGGCTGGATTATTCCAATCTGCTTTTTGAAGAAGGCGATAAAGAAGACGCTGTTGAAGTGCTTGCACAAGGAATAAAACATCATCCTGATAACGCAGAATTATTTTACCGCATGGCGGCCTGCCTGCTTTGGGTAGGAAAAAAACAGGAAGCGCTCACTTATCTTCAAAGCGCATTGCAATTAGATTACAAAAAACATAAAGAAATATTTAAGTTTCTTCCTGAGCTCAGGAAAAACAGAACAGTATTAGACATGATTAAATCCTATAGAAAAAAATGAACATTTCACTCACACACCTTCCAAAACGCACCAAGCGGCCAAGAAAAGATGGCGTAACCATGGTCATGGACAAAGGGCTCAGCCTGCGCCAGGCAGAAGATATGATCGATTCCTCCGGAGATTTCATTGACTTTGTCAAACTTGGCTTTGGAACATCCGTCATTACAAAAAATCTGGCAGAAAAAATAAAACTCTATCAACAGGCAGATATTAAAACTTATTTCGGAGGAACCTTGTTTGAAGCATTTATTATAAGAGATATGTTTGATGAATACTGTTCGTTCATTGATAAGTATAAATTGGAAGCAGCCGAAGTTTCTGATGGTTCCATATTTATTCAGCACGACAAAAAATGCGAATACATCCGTAAACTCGCAAAAAGTCATACCGTGCTTTCAGAGGTCGGATCAAAAGAAGAAGGTGTGATCACACGTCCTGCCATGTGGATTAAAATGATGAACACCGAATTAGAAGCCGGTTCGTGGAAAGTAATTGCCGAAGCACGCGAAAGCGGAACAGTTGGGATTTACCGTTCGAGCGGACACGCACATACTGCGCTTGTAAATAAAATCACATCAAATGTAAAACAGGAAAATGTGATATGGGAAGCCCCTAACAAATCACAGCAAGTATGGTGGATAAAACAAGTAGGTGCAAATGTAAACCTCGGAAATATTTCACCCACCGAAGTTTTGTCTTTAGAAACTTTGCGTCTTGGGTTGAGAGGAGATACATTCTTTTCATTTCTCCCTAAAGAATATAAAAGTCAGATTAAATAAGGGAGGGGAAAGTTTGTATTAACGATGAAAGAAGTTACCCCAACGGAGCTTAAAAAAATGTTAGACTCCAAAGAAGATTTTCAATTGATAGACGTACGCGAAGAACATGAAGTAGATATTGCCAGCATTGGCGGAGAATTAATTCCAATGGGTGATGTGATGGATAACATTGATAAAATTTCCCGCGATAAAAAAGTGATACTCTACTGCCGCTCAGGAAATCGCTCAGGCGCGGTGCTGCAGGCACTTGAAGCACATCATGGATTCACAAATATTTATAACCTCAAGGGAGGAATCATTAAATGGGCAGAAGAAATTGATCCATCCATGAAAAAATACTAAACAAAAATGGTAGAACTATTCAAACACATTCTTCATCTCGATTTCGAGTGGCTGTTTCAGCAGTACGACACTGCTGTTTACGTAATATTATTTCTTGTCATTTTTGTTGAGACGGGTGTAGTTGTTTTTCCCTTTCTTCCGGGCGATTCCCTCTTATTCACGGCAGGTCTATTTGCTAGGCTTGGTTACATGAACATGAGTGTCTTGGTTCTGCTTCTGTTTTCTGCAGCAGTCATAGGCGATAATTCAAACTACTGGATTGGCAGAACCATCGGATTGAAAATTTTGAAATTAAAACTAAAAGGGAAAAACTTTGTGAAGCAGGAGTACCTTGACAAGACACATTCCTTCTATGAAAAATACGGAACTAAAACAATCATCCTGGCACGATTTGTTCCAATAGTGCGCACCTTCGCTCCTTTTGTGGCGGGCATAGCTGAAATGGATTACAAAAAATTTCTTCCCTTCGATATTCTCGGAGGCGCTATCTGGATACTGAGTCTGACCTTTGCCGGATATTTCCTTGGCGAAATAGCATGGATTAGAAAGAACATCGAATTGGTAGCACTGGGAATTATTTTTCTATCCGTACTTCCTATCATTATTGAAGTGATAAAACATAAAAAAACCGCCCCCCGCCCCTAAAGAGGAGTAAAAACTTCCTTCTCCCTTTAGGGAAGGGGCAAAACATATGCGTAGCTTCGGACTCATCGGCTTTCCTCTCTCCCACTCTTTCTCTCAAAAGTATTTCACAGAAAAGTTCAAGCGGGAAAACATTACTGATTGCGAGTTCAAAAACTTTTCGCTTGAAGACATAAATGATTTCCCTGCTCTTATTAAAAATAATCCCACTCTCTGCGGATTAAGCATTACTATTCCACACAAGCAAAGTGTGATAAAGTTTCTGGATGAGGTTGATGGATCGGCAAGGGAAGTCGGGGCGGTAAACTGCATTAAAGCGTCATTGCGAGGGAAAAGCCCGAAGCAATCTCACAAAAAAGAAAACAGATTGCTTCGCTTCGCTCGCAATGACATCTACTTGAAAGGTTACAACACCGATGTTTTCGGCTTCAAGAACTCACTTAAACCTTTACTTCAAGATTCTCATGCTAAAGCACTGATCCTTGGTACAGGAGGAGTATCTAAAGCAGTTGCATTTGTTTTACAAAAACTCAAAATAGAATTCTTGTTTGCGTCCAGAACCAAGAACCAAGAACCAAGTATAAAGTATCAAGAGTTGAATGAAGCTTTAATCACCTCATATGCTTTGATTATTAATGCTACTCCACTTGGAATGTCTCCAAACATAAATGATTGTCCGGATATTCCTTACGAGTTTCTTACTTCAAAACATTTACTCTACGACCTGACCTATAATCCGGAAGAAACTCTGTTTCTGAAAAAAGGGAAAGAAAAAGGCGCGCAAATTAAAAACGGATTAGAGATGCTACATCTGCAAGCAGAAAAAGCCTGGGAGATTTGGAATTCATGAACAAAAATCATTTTCATACGATTGACGCGCTTCGCTTCTTTGCATTTCTTCTGGTTTTTCTTCAACATATTCCTGCATTTGGAATTACATGGTATACCTCTTTTAATAAATGGGGAGCAAATGGCGTGAACTTTTTCTTCATCCTTAGCGGGTTTCTTATTTCTTTTTTTTTAATTCAGGAGAAAATCCACACTAATTCTGTTGACCTAAAGAAATTTTTCATAAGACGCGTCCTGAGAATATGGCCGATATATTATGTGCTTTTAATTGTGTTCTTCATTCTGCCTTTTGATATAATAAATAAATTAGGATTATATAATCAATTTGGATACAAGCACGAATGGCTGTACTCATTTACTTTTTCGGAAAACTACAAAATAATATCCGAAAACAAGTTATCCAGCCTTACACCTTTATCAATGAACTGGTCTCTATGCATTGAAGAGCATTTTTACCTGTTGTTCCCATTCATAATCACCTATGCTTCATTGAAACGGATTCCAGTTGTACTTATCGCATTATTTAGCACTTCCATTCTTGTGAAAACAGCAGCATTTTTATTTTTTCATTCTACCGATTTCTCAGGGACAGAACTTATTTCCTGCACTGATCTATTTTCAATGGGAGCTTTGCTCGGTTACCGGACTGCAACCAAAAATCTACAGACATCTTCCTTTACACTCTCCATTCCCAATGTATATAAATGGGTATTTATCCTATTAGTTATCCCTCTGACCTTTATCCTACAACCTCTGCTTCCTAAGAACAATATCTTCTATTTACTATATCCAACAATTCAGGGGATTTGTTTTACGCTATTAATTGCACTATTCATTCCACAGAAATCAACACTACAAATTCCTACACAAAACATTCTGTCTTACTTTGGAAAGATCAGTTACGGCATGTATCTTTATCACATTACCATTATCAATATTCTTTACCTGATCTTTCTTATGACAGGATTTCATATTAATAATTTGATTTCGCTTCTGATTCTCATTGCCGCATCACTTGCTCTCACGATTGTCATTTCTCATTTTTCCTACGTTGTTATAGAGAAACCCATACTCAAGGTAAAAGAAAAATATTTTCCTTAGCAAGAACCACTCTCTTTTTACTATTAACTTTGGATACATGGATTTCCAACTCACATCCGATTTCTACCCTACAGGCGACCAACCTGAGGCAATTAAGCAATTAGTTCAAGGATTAAAAGATGAAGTACCTTTTCAAACGCTCCTGGGTGTAACAGGTTCCGGGAAAACTTTTACGGTGGCGAATGTGATCCAGCAGATTCAAAAGCCAACGCTCATTCTCAGTCACAATAAAACGCTTGCAGCACAATTGTTCGGAGAGTTCAAGCAGTTCTTTCCGAAAAATGCAGTGGAGTATTTTGTTTCTTATTACGATTATTATCAGCCCGAAGCATTTCTTCCAGCCACAAATACCTTCATAGAAAAAGACATGGCGATAAATGATGAGATCGAAAAATTCCGTCTCAGCGCTTCCTCTGCCCTGCTCTCGGGCAGAAGAGATGTAATTGTTATTTCCTCTGTGTCCTGCATTTACGGAATTGGGAATCCTGCCGAGTTTCATAAAAACATTGTTGAAGTAAAACAAGGACAGAAAGTAAGCAGAAATAAACTCCTGCTTCAGCTTGTAAATTCGCTTTACTCAAGAACTGAAGTAGAGTTCCAACGAGGGCAATTCCGCGTAAAAGGAGATACGGTGGATGTAAACCTCGCCTACGCGGATTATTCTGTGCGTATTTTATTCTTCGGAGATGAGGTCGAAGAGATACAAACATTCGAAACATCCACCGGAAGGATGATGGAGAAATTCGACAGCTATATTATTTATCCCGCAAATATTTTTGTCACATCGCCCGATACGATCAACAAAGCGATCGCAAATATTCAGATTGACCTTGGCAAGCATGTGGATTATTATAACGAAATCGGGAAACCGCTGGAAGCAAAACGCATTTACGACCGCGTTACTCACGATGTGGAAATGATGAAAGAACTTGGCTACTGTTCAGGAATTGAAAACTACTCGCGGTATTTTGACGGCAGAAAACCCGGCACGCGCCCCTTCTGCCTGCTCGATTATTTTCCGAAAGATTATCTGATGGTGATTGATGAAAGCCATGCCACCATTCCTCAGATACATGCCATGTATGGAGGCGACCGCTCGCGCAAAGAAATTCTTGTGGAATACGGATTCCGCTTACCGGCAGCAATGGATAATCGCCCGCTGAAGTTCGAAGAGTTTGAAGCGATGCTCAACAAAGCAATTTTTGTCAGCGCGACTCCTTCCGATTTTGAATTAAAAAAATCAGAAGGCATTGTGGTAGAACAATTAATTCGTCCTACAGGATTGCTCGACCCAATGATAGAAGTGCGCCCCACGCTGAATCAGATTGATGATCTGCTGGAAGAGATTCGCATAGTGTCTGCACGGGATGAACGCGTGCTTGTAACCACACTCACAAAACGCATGGCAGAAGAACTGGCAAAGTTCCTTGCAAATGCAGGAGTGCGTTGCCGCTACATTCATTCAGACATTGACACCATGGAACGCGTGGAGATACTCAGAGACCTTAGACTTGGATTATTTGACGTGCTTGTAGGAATAAATCTTTTGCGCGAGGGATTGGATCTGCCCGAAGTTTCTCTCGTTGCAATATTAGATGCAGATAAAGAAGGATTCCTTCGCTCGGAGCGCTCACTGGTTCAAGTGGTAGGAAGAGCGGCAAGAAACGTGAACGGGAAAGTGATCATGTACGGAGATAAGATCACTGACTCCATGAAAAAGACGATGGAGGAAACTACACGCAGAAGAAAAAAACAAATTGAATACAACTACAAACACGGAATCACTCCAAAAACCATTATAAAAGGAACTGCAACTTCTCCCCTCTCTCAGGGGAAAGCCTCCGGGGGCACGGTGAAATACGCCTACATCGAACAGGAAACCATTGACTACGCTGCTGATCCTGTGGTGCAATACATGAGCAAAGAACAAATTGAGAAATCCATTGCACAACTAAGAAAAGAAATCTCGCGCGCTGCAAAAGAAATGGACTTTATGGAAGCTGGACGGCTGAGAGATGAGTTGTTTGTGATGGAGAAGAAGTTGGAAAAGAAATAAAATAAACAATTTTATTGAAGAGTTGGCAAACTCAGTCTTCCTCAAAAACAAACGTTTTTTGAAAGACTCTTCAAATAAAGACTATCGAAACACTACGCTCAATCAGGTAAATCGTTATTCGCTTATGCCTTATGGCTTAACGCCCTCAACCTCTCCAGAACAGGCGGATGCGAATAATGCACAAACACATAAGCAGGATGCGGTTTGAGGTTGCTCAGGTTATCCACCGATAATTTTTTCAGTGCAGTTTGCAAAGCAGTTCCGCTGTATGTTTCTTTCGCATAAGCATCGGCTTCAAATTCATGTTTTCGGGAAATGATATTTGAAATGATGCTCAGTATTTCTGAGAGCGGAGAATACAAAAGACCGAACACAAGAATATCCAAATGAAAACTGCTTGCGCTTGTACTCAATGCTTTTGAAAGTTCTGGATTGCCAAGGAACAAAGACATAATGAACAACATCACTCCCGTTTGAATCACACCCTGAATAGTTCCGGTCAGCGTGTGTTTCTTTTTATAATGTCCCACTTCGTGAGCAAGCACAGCAACCAATTCTTCGGTGCTGTGTTTTTCTATCAGCGTGTCGTATAAAACAATCGTCTTCTTAGAACCAAGTCCACTGAAATAGGCATTTGCTTTTGCCGAGCGCTTGGAGCCATCAATTACAAAAAGATTGTTCAGCTTAAAACCAACCTTCTTGCAATATGCTTCAATGGCCGTTCTCAATTCTCCTTCGGGAAGCGGAGTAAGTTTGTTGAATATCGGAACAAGAAACGTAGTGTAAAACATGGTAATGAAGATTGTAAAGAAGGAAATCACCGACCAGGCAAAGAGCCAGAAATAACTTCCGGTTGACTGGTAAATCCAGATGATGAGCGCAAACAATCCTCCTCCTACAATGGCTGCTAATAAATAGCCTTTCAATTTATCCAAGATGAAAGTAGTAACACTTGTCTTGTTGAATCCAAATTTCTCCTCAATCACAAATGTTTGATAAAGCGAGAAGGGCATTCCCAATATATCTGATGCGAACCCAAGTATTCCAAAAAACAAAAGCGCCATTAAGATTGGATTCTGAGTGTATGTCCTTACAAACGAATCCACAAAGGAAAAACCATTCAGGAACAACATCAGGAGCATTGCAACCAAGGTTACCGAACTTGTGAGCATGGAGAAGTTATGATTCACTTTATAATACTCCTGTGATTTCTTGTATTTATCAGGATCATAGATCCCTTCAGCTTCTTTCGGAATGTCGGGAGATAGATTTTTCAGGTTAAGAAAATCCAGAATCTTTCCGAAGGCGAAATCAATAATAATGATTGCAACGATAATTATAAATAGTGTGTTCATAAGCTCATCCTAAATCCTCCCCAAAGGGAAGGACTTGTTTTAATTATTGGTTTTTATTGCCACCCTCTTTCTCCCTTCCCTTCGGGAAGGGCTGAGGGATGGGCACTTAATATGCTCCGTTAATTTTTCTTATAAACCATTCCAACGAGATCAAAGATAAAAGCAAAAAGAATATCCACTTCAGATTTATCATGTCCGAAAGTTTTTTCTCGCTGTGAGAGATCGGTATGATGTCTTCTCTTGCATTCAAAAGATCAGCAAGCTTTTTCAGCTGATCCGCATAAACCATCTCCCCCCCACTCTTCTTCGCTAAAGAATAAAGTAACTGATGATCCGCAATCGTGTTGGTAATTTCCACCTGCAATGCCGAAACGCTGAATTCTCCTTTCTCTCCATATATCTTCGCACCTACTTTTACGTTGGCTTCATAGCGATAATTGCCTACAGGAAAAACTCCGGCATCTAATCTGTAAGCGTTAGTGGTTTTATTGAATACGAATGTAAATTTCTTTCCGTCATTATTAGTTATCGTCACACTAACTTCAGGATCATTGATGAGTTCGTAACTGTCGTTATAAACTTCGGCTAAAAAACCAACTGATTCGTTCTCGTAGAAATTATTTTTAGACCCTTCCCCTCCGCTTAGCGTGACACGAAAAAAACTTTTATCGATCTTGGCTGAAAAATACTGAACAGTTTTATCTACGAGTTCATTGAAAATATTCTGATTGCCATGTTCCGAAAAATCTTGCAATCTCCACCGCCATATTCCTTCTCCGCAAATGATTCCGGTTTTCCTTTCTCCCGACTGCGTGAAAAGCATAAGCGGCTGTTGGGTTTCCACCAAACCGATCTTCTGACTGAACAACACCGAAGCAGAAGAGTTTATTTTATAATTCCCAAACGGACTTTGAAGCGGAGAGAATTTTGAAGAATAGCTTCTCAGGGCATCGCTCACAGTGAACAATGAAAAATCCTTTGACAATAGCGGGAGAGCATCATTGATTTTTCCTCCTTCCGAAGGAACATTTATATCTTTTTGAAGATTATTAAACATTGGAACAGAAAGCTGACTTCCTAAAACATAAAGTACAGGAAGTTTTTCTTTGTCAATATCCGCCAGAAGTTTTTGAATGGGATTCTTGGATGAGGGCAGCTGATCCATGATGACAAGATTGTAACCGGCAAGCGATTTATCAAAGTCACTTGCGATAAAAGAACTCACCTCGTAATTCTCATTGCTTTCCAGTGCATTCTTGATTGCCGCCACATCCGGATGAGGCGCATCGGCAAGAATTAAAACTTTCTGCCTTCCGTCAAGGACATCAATAAAAATATCTTTTACGTTATTTGCATAACTCACTTCCCCATCTACATTTGAAAGTTTAATCGTATAACGCTGCATGCCTGTTTCCTTCGCCTCCAATTGAACTGGAATGGAAGTTGAATAATTATTTCCCAAGATCACAACCTGCTGGGAGAACAAAACGTCTTTCCCTTTTGAAACAGTGCAGGTAGTTATCTTGCCTCCTAACCGTCTTGCAGAAAGCTGAATCTCTACAGGAAATTTATTTCCGCGATATGCTATGCGGTTGCTAAGAACTTTAGAGAGAATTAAATCTTTTCTCACACTTGTATCTCCCAGCGCAATCGTGTAAACAGGAAATTTGTTTTGCGCTGCAGAATAAAACGGATTCTGTCCTTTATTGTACAATCCGTCCGATGCGATGATTACAGCACCCACATTCCTGTTCGAAAACCGTGTTTCAATTTCATCAAACAAGGAAGTGATGTCTGTTTGTTTTTCCTTAAAATTAAATGCAAAACCATTTTTTATTTTATCTCCGAAAGAATAAACATTCGTATCGTATTTATCCGCAAGAGAAGAAACAAAGCCGAAAATATTTTTCAGGTATTCGTTTTTGTAAAACGTTGAATCTTTTCCGGCAACCACTGATTCGGAATTATCCTGAGCAAAAATAATGATAGGTTTTTCTACCGTGCGGGTAATGTTTTTCAGAAGCGGAGACAAAAGAAAAAAGGAAAGCAATGTTACTGCAAGAAATCTCAAAACAGGAAGCGCTCTCCTCACCCATTTTGGAGTTTCGTCAAACCTTTTTTCACGGCTGTATAAAACGAATGAATAAGAAAATCCTGCAAGGATGCAGAATAATAAAAACCACCAGGGATAATCTGTGTAAAGAAAAAAGTTCATTTACGAATACGGATTGAATACGAATTTACGAATAAACGAATCTTGCATTCGTCTATTAGCAAAGATTCGTATTCGCTGATGTCAGGTATGCATTCCACCGCAAATAGAAATTACTTGCCCGGTTATGTAAGAAGAAAGGTCAGAAGCAAGATACAAAACAAGATTGGCAACTTCTTCAGGGGTGCCGGTGCGTTTGAGGGGAATATCTTCCATCCAACCCTCAATAACTTTTGGATCGAGTGCTGCAGTCATTTCTGTTGAGATAAAACCCGGAGCCACCGCATTGCAACGGATATTACGTGAACCAAGTTCTTGTGCTACTGATTTTGAAAACCCGATGATGCCCGCTTTTGATGCGGCATAATTTGCCTGACCGGCATTTCCTTCAATACCTACAACCGAAGTCATATTAATGATACTTCCCTTACGTGCTTTCAGCATCGGACGCTGAATGGCTTTAGTAAGATTAAAAACAGATTTCAGATTTGCGTTCATCACCTCATCCCACTGGATTTCGGTCATGCGCATCAACAGATTATCCCTTGTGATGCCGGCATTATTCACCAGCACATCCACCGTCCCAAATTCAGCAACAACGGCAGTCACCAATTCTTCGCAGGCTTTTGTGTTTGCTGCATCCGACTGATATCCTTTTGCTTTCACACCGAAAGCAGAAAGTTCTTTCTCCAGCTCTTTTCCTTTTTCAACAGAAGACAGAAAGGTAAAAACCACATTGGCTCCATGTTCTGCAAATGTTTTTGCAATGGATCTTCCTATTCCGCGCGATGCACCTGTAACAATGGCGGTTTTTCCTGAAAGTAGTTTCATAATCTACAAAATAATGTTTTTTGAATTACGAATATACAAAACTTGGTTGTTGGCAATCAGATTTCATTGTCAATGATTAATCAAAACAGCATCTCAGTTTTCTGTACATTTGTTTGGAGAGTATCAAATAATTAAAAACAAACACACAATGCCCCAACAACAATCTTCTCGCAGAAATTTTCTCAAGTTTCTTGGCGTATCAGCCGGTGCCACTTTAGTAAGCACAAGCGCGATGGCTTCCTTTGTTAATAAAGAAGAAATTCTAAAATTAAATCCCGAGCAGCAGGAGTTCATGATGCGCTATGGAAAATGGATGGATGAGTTTACAGAAGTAGCCCGCATCCAGCAAACGGATCCTGATAATCTTGAAAATCAAAAAAGGATGATGCCTTTAAGTGAAATGGCTGAGCAATTGCAACCTGAACTTACCGAACACTTGAAAGATCAAACATTTACAATGATCTACTTGGCATCCATTGAACGGTTG
The DNA here is from genome assembly GCA_016213435.1 of Bacteroidota bacterium. Lineage (GTDB taxonomy): Bacteria > Bacteroidota > Bacteroidia > Palsa-948 > Palsa-948 > Palsa-948. The sequence continues at coordinate 9,528 of JACRAL010000015.1, read as the reverse complement.
AGCAAAGAGATTAAATAAATTCTTCTTTCCCGATTGCTTTTTTCTACAGCACTTTCTTCCTTAAGCAGTTCTCAATTAAAATCTATAGCCGATAATTACGTTTGCTTTGAAATGAGGTTCAATAGATTCATTTAAGTCACTCGTTTCATCTTTCTTTATGCCAAAGCCAAAATCGGCAGAGAAACAAAAATGACGTGTGGGCTGCCACAACATTCCGTTCTTAATTCCTCCGGCAAGATGTTGCCCACTGAAACGCTCATAATAAGAAGGCGAAGGTATTTGAGAATAATTATACCAATAGTGGTAATTTTCATATCTGAACATTCCCCATTCAAAATAAGGCGCAGCATAATACTTTAACACACCCTGTCCTGTAGGAAAGTAAATAAAATCTATACCTGTACTTAATAATTTTCCCTGAGGGTATCCACCATAGTAATTCCTATAATTACCCTGATTTAATCCCACTGCAAAAGGAATCCTCAATGCAAACATTCCTTTTTTTCCAAAAGTATGTTCATACACCATTCCAATAGAAGAATTAGCAAACTCTCCAACATCCACACCAATAAGGTTTTTACAGAATTTTATTGAGATAGAATCACTGTGATGACTAGATGACTTTTCTGTCGAATAAAAAGTTTCAAACGTTCCATTTTGAAAAACAATAGTGGCAATTTCAGATTTATTGATTGTGTAAACAGGTCCGTCCGGATTAGCTGTGGGCTTGTACTTCACATTCTCCGTTCCTATTTCCAACACTTTTGCATCGATTTTTGTTTTGTCATTTTTGTAAATGATATCCTGTGCATTCAAAACAAATGCAGAGAATAAAAGAAAGAGAAAAGAAGTGTATTTCATTGTTTTTGGTTTTACCTGACAACGAAAGAAAAGCTATATTATTATGCTGGCATCTTCTTCATCGCGGCCGCCATCGTTTTTCCAATCACTGCAGGAGAATCTACTACGTGAATGCCACACTCGCGCATGATCTTCATTTTCGCTGCTGCTGTATCGTCTGCTCCGCCAATGATGGCACCTGCATGTCCCATTCTTCTTCCCGGAGGCGCGGTTTGTCCGGCAATAAACCCTACAACCGGTTTTGTTCCAAATTGTTTTACATAATAAGCGGCTTCGTTTTCCATACTGCCGCCAATCTCTCCTATCATAATGATCCCTTCTGTGTCAGGATCATTCATCAAAAGCTCAACTGCTTCCTTGGTTGTTGTTCCGGGGATCGGATCTCCTCCAATTCCAATGCAAGTGCTTTGACCTAAACCTGCTTTTGTAACCTGATCAACTGCTTCGTATGTGAGCGTGCCTGAACGGGAAACAATTCCGATATGTCCTTTTCTGTGAATGAAGCCGGGCATAATACCAACCTTTGCTTCTCCGGGAGTAATTACTCCCGGACAGTTAGGTCCGATCAAACGACAATTCCTTCCTTTCAAATATTCTTTTACCGCGATCATATCTTTGGTAGGAATTCCTTCGGTGATGCAGATGATAACTTTGATCCCTGCTTCAGCAGCTTCCATAATAGCATCGGCAGCAAATGGAGGCGGTACAAAAATTACTGAGGTATCAGCACATGCAGTTTTAACAGCTTCAGCAACAGTGTTGAACACCGGCTTTTCTAAATGCTTGGTTCCGCCTTTTCCGGGAGTAACTCCTCCAACGACATTGGTGCCATACTCGATCATTTGTGTGGCATGAAAAGTTCCTTCACTTCCGGTGAATCCCTGCACGATCACTTTTGAATTTTTATTTACTAAAACGCTCATATAAAAAGATGTTAATGATTAACGGCTAATGGATTTAATCCGCTAATGTAAAGTTTTCCTCTTTAGTAAAGATGTTATTTGATAACTTTGTTTTCATGAAAAGCCCTCTGAATAATGATACGATTGTCGCCCTCTCCACTCCTCCGGGAACCGGAGCGATCGCGGTGATCCGCGTTTCAGGAAAAGATGCGTTAAATATCTGCGGAAATATTTTCAGAACAAAAAAACATACAAAGAAAACCGATCTTTCTGCGCTTAAAACCCATACCGTTCATTATGGAGAGATTGCATATAACAACATTGTTGTTGATGATGTAGTGCTCACGCTTTTTAAAGCGCCAACTTCCTACACAGGAGAACACATAGTTGAAATCTCCTGTCATGGCTCACAATACATTCAGCAGCAGATTCTTCAATTATTGATTAAACACGGTACTCGACTTGCCAATGCAGGCGAATTCACCTTTCGTGCGTTCCTGAATGGGAAATTTGACCTGTCGCAGGCAGAAGCGGTTGCCGACATTATCTCTTCCCATTCCGCCACTTCACATCAGGTTGCCATGCAGCAGATGCGCGGAGGATTTTCAAGCAAGATAAAAGTGCTGCGCGACAATCTTATCAACTTTGCTTCATTGGTTGAACTGGAACTCGATTTCAGCGAGGAAGATGTGGAGTTTGCCAGTAAAACGGAACTTGCAAAATTGGTTGATTCCTTGCAAAGCATCATTGAGAAACTCATCCGCTCCTTCGAACTTGGAAACGTAATTAAAAACGGAGTTCCGGTATGCATCGCAGGAAGACCCAACGCAGGAAAATCTACCTTACTCAACGCATTGCTTGACGAAGAAAAATCAATCGTATCAGATATTCCAGGCACCACACGGGACGCGATTGAAGATGAAATTGTAATCGAAGGAGTGAGCTTTAGATTCATTGACACTGCCGGACTTCACAATACAAGCGACACGATCGAATCCATGGGAGTTGCCCGCACCTATGAGAAGCTGAAGCAAGCCAGCGTTGTTATTTATTTATTTGATGTGCATGAACTGAGCAGCACCGAACTGCAAAAAGAACTGGATGACCTAAAGCTGCACATGACCGATGCCGAACTCATCATCACAGGAAATAAAATTGACAAAGAAGACATTGCTTATACTAAAAAAGAGTTTGCAAACTTCAAGGATATTATTTTCATCTCTTCCAAAGAGAAACAAAATCTGGAAGAACTCAAAGCGCATCTGATAGCTTTTTTTGATAAAAAGTCAAGTAACATTCCTGAAACCATTATCACCAATGCCCGCCATGTGGAAGCACTGCAACAAACATTCAATGCACTTGTGTGCGTGAAAAAAGGATTGGGCAAAAAACTATCGAGCGAATTACTCGCCAGCGATATCCGCGATGCATTGTATCACCTTGGACTCATTACCGGGGAAGTAAGCACAGACGATCTGCTTCAAACTATCTTCTCGCGCTTTTGCATCGGAAAATAACCTCTAAGAAAACAAGAGATTAATTCATCAACAAAATAATCTAATACCTTCGGGATATAAATAAAAAATAGTAGTTTCGCAATCAGTTATTATCATAATAGCTCCTTGACTTACAAAATTACAAAACCCGATAAAAAACTTAATGGAACTGTGTATCTCACAGCTTCAAAAAGTGAAAGCAATCGCGTTCTGCTTGTTCAGGCATTAAGCACTCAGCGCTTTCGCACAACCAACCTTGCGGATTCTCATGACACACAGATTCTAGCCGAAATTCTAAAAAATGAACTAGCATCCGAGCACAGCCGTGCACTGAAAAAACTAAATGTAGAAGTGAATTATCACACAGGAGCAGGCGGCACCACCATTCGTTTCCTGACCGCATTTTTTGCTGCGCGCGAAGGCACAAGAATACTTTCCGGCACAACAAGAATGAATGAACGACCTATAAAGCCTCTTGTGGATGCATTAATCAAACTAGGAGCAAAGATCACTTACTTAGGTGCTAAAGGATGCCCACCAATAAAAATTAAAGGTGCAAAATTGAAAGGCGGTGATATTGAAATGGAGTCCAGTGTAAGCAGCCAGTTCATTACTGCACTTCTTCTTATCGCACCTACTCTTGAAAATGGATTAAACATTCATTTAAAAGGGAAAATTGTATCCTCATCCTATATTAGAATGACGCTGAAAGTAATGGAACATTTCGGGGTAAAATTCAAATGGGAGAATAACGTAATTTCTGTTCCACATCAGGAATATCAGGGATGGGATTATCATATTGAATCCGACTGGAGTGCCGCTTCTTACTGGTACGAAATGACAGCATTGGCGGAAGAAGCAGAGTTAAAGATAAAAGGTCTTAAGAAAAAATCCATACAGGGAGACTCGGTGATTGCTGATTTGTTTCGTTTTTTTGGAGTAAACACTGAATTTGTCAACGATGGAGTATGTTTGACAAAGACAAATTATCGTCCTGATAACTTAGGATTTGATTTTTCAGATTACCCTGACATTGCACAAACAGTAGCCGTTACGGCATCTGCTCTTAAAATACCCATACAGATCAACGGGCTTCACACCCTCCGTTTGAAAGAAACCGATAGGATACAGGCATTGAAAGTTGAATTAGAAAAGATCGGGGTGTCAGCAAATGAAATAAAAGAAGCCAGTCTTGAAATAACATTTCCTGAGAGTAAAAACAGAACAGAATCCGGACTTGAATTTGAAACGCACAATGATCACCGCATGGCTATGTCATTTGCCTCTCTCGCACTGATCTGTCCTGAAATAAAAATTAAAAATTCCTCTGTAGTAAAAAAATCTTATCCCGATTTCTGGAAAGATATGAAGAACTTGGGTTTTGTGATCAAAGCTGATCACCACTGACCTTTCTGTTATTTTATTGAATCAACAAGCTTCTCTGCAAATGCCAATTGCTGATCAAGATTAAGAAGCGTGTTATCCAGCACCACTGCATCCTCGGCTTTTCTCAAAGGATTATGTGCACGGTGAGTATCTTCGTAATCGCGCAGTTCTATATTTTTTTTTACATCATCCAAAGAAGCATCCATTCCTTTTTCTTTTAATTCCTCCCACCTTCGCTGTGCACGAACGACAGGATCGGCTGTCATAAATATTTTCAGCTCAGCATCGGGAAAAACATTCGTGCCGATGTCTCTCCCGTCCATTACAATTCCTTTGTTCTTTCCAAACTCTTTCTGCAAACCCACGATCTTTTCCCTTACTCCTTTTATGGTGCTTATCGGGCTTACATGCTCTGAAACATCCATACCACGGATATCCTTCTCCACATTTACACCATTCAGATGAATTTCAGAAACATGAGTAAGAGGATTTACATGAAAAGAAAGATGGATATTGTTAATTGCTTTCAGAACTTCAGATTCAGAAAATTTTCCATCGGATATTATTTTATGCTGCATGCAGTAAAACGTTACGGCTCTATACATCGCACCGGAATCAATATAAATGTATCCGAGTTTTTTTGCAAGCGCTTTTGCCACGGTGCTTTTTCCGCAGGAAGAATAGCCGTCTATCGCAATGGTAATTCGTTCAACTGACATCGAGTGGTCATGATAGCGATGCTAATGATACGAATGATGCAGCAATTCGTAATTCAATGTATATCATTCGCATCCATTTGGATATTGGCATTGTTTATTATTTTTTCTTTGAATAAAACTCGGAAAAATTTGTGCTGATTGTAAAATGATTAGGACCACCCGCCATGTGATATCTCGCATAGGCATAGCTGAGGTTGAACTTAGAAACCTTTAATCCGAAACCAAACGAAAATCCGGTAATACCGGAATGACTTTCTAATTTCAACTCCTGCCTGCGCTGATAATTATACCCGACCCTAAGGTGAAAATTCTTAGACAAAAGAACCTCTCCTCCAATAACTATATGCCTCACAAGTTTATCTCCCAAAACACTGAGCTTTCCCTTTTCTATAGCGGTCAATGTGATTGGATCAACAGTTTGCTGGAGAGGATCGGTATACGTTAAATTCCATTTTTCGAGATGCGTTGCGGTTAGGTTAAGACGGAAAGGTGCATGAGAAAGTTTTTTTGAAATTCCCCATTGTATTTCAAAGGGAAGCGGTTCATGAACAACATCGTAGGTTTTCCATTGTCTGCCAATATTTTTTATAACAAGTCCTGTGGAAAAAAAATGTTTACTGTTATTATAAACTCCGGCAATATCCACTGCATTGCCAAAAGAAGTAAACGTTTCGAGCCTGGAATAAATTGTTTTCAATGTGGCGCCTACAGAAAACATGGAATCAATAGGTCTTCCATAAGCAAGATTTAGGGAATACTCATTCGCAATGAATTGTCCGGTTTTTTCTCCTGTTACAGCTGCGGCAGTAAAATCTCCGTAATTGAGATACTGTATTCCTGCACTGAAACTTCCAATCTTTTTATACGTGCGTGAGTAGGCGGCATATCCATAATTGATGTCTGCAAGATAATTCGTGTAACTCATCGCAAGCTCATTATGCATAGTGCTGTCGAGTAAAGCCGGATTCTGGAATGAAAGATTAAGGTCGTTGTCTTTTACAGAAATCAATGTGCCGCCAAGAGCCGCCACGCGTGCAGGATTTGTAAGATTAAGAAATTCGTAAGTATTATTGCCTCCGGCTTGAGCGTATATGTCCCTCCCAGCCCCTTCCCATAGAGCAAAGAATAGGATTATTGTACAATAATAACGCAGATTGAAAAGTGATTTCACAGATGCAAGGTAATTATTTTCATTTCGCTGAACGCACTTACTTCACAAATATTTTTCTCACTGAATAAATATGCTATCCCTTAACCCGTTTATAAATCCGGCAATTATAAGAGCCGCTGACATTGAAACCAATGAACCGGGAAATGGCATATAGATTATTAGAAGGCAAAGTCAATTCACCTACTTTCTGAAATTCTGAGTTTCTAAAGTACAGTTTTAACAAATCGGGTTCCGTTTTTTCTAAACGATCAGACCATATTACATAATCATAATCATATTTCTCGCGATGATATTTCTCTCTTTCCTCATCCGTGCTATACAGGTTGATGTATTGAAAATCGGAACCCGCCTTAATAATGGAATAATAAAACAGCTCATCGCCAATTACCTTTTCACCGGGAGGGATGTTTACCGCAACAAATTGATCAGCAATGGCCGGCCTTCTATTGTTCATATCCGAGAACAAAACCAATGATTTAATACTGAAGATGCCTACGTTAAACGCGAGCAATAGAGCAACCAAAATGACTTTCCAATTTTTAAAAGATATTTTCTGAGAAGCAAATCCATCAGCAATCAGCAGATAATAAAAAGGAATGATAAAAATAGAATAGGCTCCTGTATCATGTATAAAAGCATAAAAAGAAAGAATGCTTAGTAATGAAATAATATTTTTTTCTGTAAAATATTCTTTTCTCCTTACAATAAAACCATACAAAACAGCAACAATGGATAAAACAATCAAGGGGTATTGATACTTAGGAATATAAAACGCAACTGCGATCATACTATTCACCTGTTTATAGTAAAGCAGGAAATTATTTAAACTGCCAAATGCATAAGCAAACCAAAAAGCATACAAAGCAATAATCAGCACAAGCCAAATGAGGCCTGCGATAAAATATTTGATTTGCCTGTGATGCAAAAAACGATACAGCATCAATAAGCCAAGGGGAATAAAAAAGACACCCGACCTCGGAGTAGTAAGAAGCGCTGCAGCGGCAAATAATCCGGACAATAAAACATTTAGATAGAATTTATTATCCCCTGATCTGAGAAAAAAATAAATACACAGCAAAAGAAATGACACCGCCATGGTATCCATGCGTCCGCTATGCATTCCGGAATGAACGATGGTATCTAAGGAGAACAGGGCAAGGAAAATTAATTTATTAGCTTGAGATGGAAGAAGGCGGTAAAAAAGAAACAGCATTGCAAATCCGAATAACAAGCAAACTATTCTGAATTGAAAAATGCCAAATCCAAATATTTTAATAGAAAAAGATGTGAGCCAAAAATATACCGGACCATAAGCCAGTATATTTTTAGCATAGCTCCATACCATTGCTACTTTTGCCTGAAACAGACCTAACTCAAGATAGGAACGTGAGATGCTTGCAAAAAAAGTTTCGTCAAACCAAGGGAGAGGAGAAATTACAAGGGTAAAAAGATGATATGATACATAGGCAATTGCAAAGAGTAAAAACAATATTTTTTTCTTTCTATTCATTTATTTTTCAGCAACAAGAATTAATGATCCCCCAAAAGGTAAAGAAACTCCCTTTTTAATTAAGAACTGGTCTGCTTTCATAAAAAATTTAAACAATGAATTGACAAATGGGGACAAATATAATTCACGATACATTTCACGATTACTTTCAAAACCCTCTTTTAAAACCTGTTTTTTCTTAAACAAACGAGCCATAAACATTAAGGGAAAAAGAATAAAAACAAAAGAACCCACATACTTAATTTTAAAACCAGCCCTTTCTATTTTTTCCGTTAGTTCCTTTCTATTATATCTTCTCTTGTGAAAAGCAATATCATCAAGATAACTCCACATAAACATGTATTGAGGTACTGTTACAAAAAGAAACCCTCCCTCCTTAAGCGCTGAAAAAATATTCTTAATCACAAGTTCATCTTCATGAATATGCTCTAATACATCAAATGCACCTATGGCATCAAACTCTGATTTAAAAGGCATGCGCGTTGCATCCAGTTGAATAAACTCTACAAGGGGTAATCTTTGCTGTGCATATCGGAGACCTTCTAAATGAATTTCTGCTCCCATCAACTTGTAATCAAACTTTTTTGAAAGACCGGAAAGAACATAACCTGTACCACATCCTATTTCTAACACTTTGCAATCTGTATTCTTTTTCAAATACTTCTCGAAAAGCCCTATTATGACTTTATTTCTTGAGGTGAACCAAAAGTTTGAGTCTTCCGCATTATAGAGCAGTTCGAAACTTTCTTGAGAAAAATCTTCATTCTGAAGAGCTAATTCAGGTTCGTAACATTTTATATTATCAATTATTTTGTAAGGAGTCATATTGAATAGATTTTTTAATCAAATCACAAGTCACATTCTGTCCGATCAGTATATCCTCGGCTCATAAAAACAATGAAGACATTTCCGCAATGATACGAAAATGTCTTTATTGTGATAACAGGCGATTAATTAATCGTAGTTAACTCTTAATACGTGATAACCTATAACGCTCCAGCTTTAGCCAAAATTTGTTCCGGAACTCACGTTAAAATAGAGGTTAGAGGTTTATGTTTTAAGTTTTAGAATCCCAAAGAACCAAGTTTCAAGTCTCAAGCCAAAAATCCCAAGAAAAAAAAACAAAACCTTCCATCTTGGAATTTGGAACTTGGAGCTTGCAATTTTAATTTGTTGTTACCATCCATCCCCTGCTTCTCAGCGCAATCAAAGCAGCAAAGGCGGGTTTATGTTGCAAAGGGGCGATTGCTGATTGCTGCTTCCTGCGCTTTGTTTAACGTTGTGGTCGTTTCGTTTAACATTGGGGTCGTTTCGTTGAGCATTGGGGTCGCTTCGTTTAACGTTGGGGTCGCTTCGTTTAACGTTGGGGGCGCTTCGTTTAACGTTGGGGGCGCTTCGTTTAACGTTGGGGGCGCTTCGTTTAACGTTGGGGGCGCTTCGTTTAACGTTGGGGGCGCTTCGTTTAACGTTGGGGGCGCTTCGT
>JACRAL010000016.1 GCA_016213435.1 Bacteroidota bacterium | reverse complement strand
TGCACTCACAAATAAAATTGCAATCAATCTGTTAAACCAAGAAATAGAATCCAAACTCTCAATGACCCATAAAAAACTAAGAGCCAACTACGATACTGCATACTTGAAAACACTATTAAATTATAATGCGTAAAACCTGTGTATTTGGTTAGTAGATTCGTATCAATTAGTAATTTAGTAGATACTGAATAACGATTAACTTTAAATATTCTGAATAGAACATGCCCAAAGTATTACGCATCATAAACCGCTTCAATTTAGGAGGTCCTACCTACAATGCAGCATATCTTACTAAATACCTTTCCCCTGAATTTGAAACGCTCCTTATTGGCGGAATAAAGGATGATTTAGAAGAAAGTTCAGAGTTTATTCTCAAGAATCTGGGAGTAGAGTACAGAATTCTGCCTCACATGAAGCGCTCTATAAATCCTTTTAATGATTTATCCGCTTATAATGAAATTAAAAAAATCATTCATGAATTCAAGCCGGATATAGTCCATACGCACGCTGCAAAAGCCGGAGCCCTTGGAAGAAAAGCCGCGTTTGCTTGCGATGTTGCTGTAACATTGCATACCTATCACGGACATGTGTTTCATTCTTATTTCGGAAACTTCAAAACGTCCATTTATAAAGCCATCGAACGGAATCTTGCCAAGCGAACTTCCGCAATCATTGCCATCAGTGCGAAACAAAAGCAGGAATTGGTGGAAGAACATAATATAGCTTCTGTGGACAAAGTTCATGTAATTCCTCTTGGGTTTGATCTTAACAGGTTTCATGAAAACCTTGATGAAAAAAGAAAAACTTTTCGTTCTAAATATAATTTACAGGGTGATGAAATAGCGATTGGAATTATTGGAAGATTAACTCCGGTAAAGAATCATTTATTGTTTCTTGAGGCAATTATGTTTGTGAAAGAAAATTCGCAAAAAAAGATTCGTGCATTTATTGTTGGCGATGGAGAAGAAAGACTCGTCCTTGAAGCACAAGTAGAAGAATTAGATTTAGGGGATGTAGTGATTTTTACTTCTTGGGAAAAAGAAGTGGATAAGGTTTATCCGGGATTGGATATTGTGTGCCTCACATCCTTTAACGAAGGCACTCCCGTAAGTTTAATTGAAGCACAGGCGGCAAATAAACCAATTGTTTCTACTAATGTAGGAGGCATTGAGAATGTTGTTATTCCTGGTACAACAGCGTTGCTTTCGGAGGTGTCAGATAGAAATAGATTTTATGAAAACCTTCTTCAGCTTGTTGAGAATGATTTGAAGAGAAAAGAAATGTCGCAAGAAGGATGGAATTATGTCAGAGAAAAGTTCAGTTATTCTTCCTTGGTGAAGAATATGAGTGCGCTATATTATTCTCTTCTCTGAGTGCACTGCACTTAAAAAAAACGTACACTTGTTCGTTAAAAGATTGAAAATTAAGGCAATTCTGTATAGGATGTGGTGAAAGTGGCAACTTATTTTAAATGCCGTGTGCTCAAAAAAGTAAAAAGTTGTTTTTGTTGTCAGTAAAAGTTTTTTTTATACATTGCCCGCATATTTTTCAGCGTCATGTCTAAAAAGAAAGTTGTCAAGGTGAAAAAAGGAAAGAAAAAATCTGCTCCGAAGAAGTCTGTTAAGGCTAAGAAGAAGTTTGTGCATGCAAAAGCAAAGCATAAAAGTTCTAAAAAAGTTTTTGTAAAGAACCTTGTAGCACCACAGCCTGCAGGCAAGCCAGAGCCTAAAAACAAATTAGTGCTTGAATACATTATCCATTCTTCTTCCAAGCTTCTTTTCGAATTTCTTACTACTCCTAGTGGGCTTTCCGAATGGTTTGCCGATGATGTGAATATTAATGGAAATATTTTTACGTTTTATTGGGATGGGGCAAAGCAGGAAGCAAATCTTTTAGACATCAAGGAAGGGAAATCCATCCGTCTTCGTTGGACAGACAGACCTGTCGATACCTATTTTGAATTCAGAATAGAACAGAATGAACTCACAGAAGAACTGTCTTTGATAATTACAGATTTCGCAGAAAGTGAAGATGATAAAAACTCCCTTGAGGTACTTTGGCAGGGACAGGTACAGCGACTGATGAAAGTAATCGGGTCGAAAGCGTAGAGAATCTTCTAAAGGCATTATGAAGAAAATACTTCAGCAAAACCTTTTTTTTCTTATTCCATATTTTTTATTTCTTTTAGTCGCAGGAATTTTTCTTGCAATTTATTCTAAAGGAGAAGCTCATTTAATTGTTAATCAATTCAGCTTTGAATTCTGCGATTATTTTTTTTACTATATAACTTATATTGGCGATGGTATAGCAGTGATGTTGATAATATTTTTATTATGCTTGGTTAAATTTCGCTATGCCGTTTTTACTGCAATGAGCAACATTGTTTCCGCCCTAATTACACAAACTTTGAAGCGTACCTTATTTGACAATATTGACCGTCCTATCAAGTTTTTTGAAGGAGGCGCTCACTTAAAACTTGTTCCATGGGTGGATAATTATATCTATAATAGTTTTCCGAGCGGGCATACTACGGCAGCATTCACAACTTTTTTTTGTTTTTCTCTGATAGTGAAAAGCAAGCCGTTAAAATTTTTAATGCTTTTATTTGCGCTCATGATCGGATTTTCACGCGTATATCTTTCCCAGCATTTTCTTAATGATGTATATGCGGGATCTGTCATAGGTGTTTCTGTTTCTTTTTGTGTTTATTACTTCATGGAAAGGATGGGGCATATTCATTGGATGGAAAAATCAATTCTTAACTATAAATAACATGGGATTTATTACAGAATTTAAAGAGTTTGTTTCGCGAGGCAAAGTAATGGATCTTGCTATTGGCGTTGTGATTGGCGGTGCCTTTCAGAAGATTATTTCATCTTTGGTGTCGGATGTGATCATGCCTCCGCTGGGAATATTCGTGGGCGGAGTAAACTTCAGGGAGATAAAGCTATCGCTTAAACATGCGGTTACCGATGCAAGCGGCAAAGTAATTTCTGAAGCAGTAACGCTGAATGCCGGATTGTTCGTTCAAACTGTTTTTGATTTTCTAATCATTGCTTTTGCGGTGTTTGTTGCCATCAAGGCAGTAAACCGGTTTAATAAAAAGCAAGCAGGAAAAATCGCTTCTATGACCAATGAAGAAAAACTGCTTGCCGAGATACGCGACTTATTGAAACACAAGTAAAACTTTGCGGAAACAGCAGTAAATACCGCAGGACTACGGAGTGCTGCTTACAGAAAAAGCAGCAGCCTGCGTGTAAGAATTTCATACATTTACAGTCTTATAAAATGCATATTAATGAAAAGACAAAATCATATATTATTTCTTATTGCTTCCGTCACAATTATCTTGCAAGGATGTAGGTCGTTGAATCCAAGCGTTATGCTGAAAACAGGTAGAGGGTTTCAGTATTCAATTTTTCCGGCAGAATCTTCTCCTGTATATAAGATTGCTCTGAATGATGAGGTGAGTTTCAATATTTTTTCAAATGATGGATTCAAATTAGTGGATGTAACCACTCTATCCTCGGAAGGATCAAATAATGCTATACGTACTTCAAATATGACAGGAGCATTGAAGTACAAAGTTGAATTTGATGGTACAGTTAAACTCCCTCTTCTTGGCCATGTTGCATTGAAGGGAATGACAATACGCGAAGCTGAAATATTTCTTGAGGAAAAATATTCTGCATTTTACAATAAGCCATACGTTCTTATTGAGATAACTAACCGAAGAGTAATTGTTTTTCCTGGAAGTGCTGGTTCGGCAAAAGTGGTACCTCTTGCAAATGAAAACACTACTCTGCTTGAAGGATTAGCTACTGCCGGTGGAATTGCATTAAATGGAAAAGCCTATAAAGTAAAACTCATTCGCGGTGATCTGAAAAACCCTCAAGTATACTTGATCGATCTCTCAACCATTGAGGGGGTAAAGAAAGCAGATCTTATTCTTCAAGCAAACGATATTATTTATGTTGAGCCGAAGTTGAGAATTGGCAATGATGTTATGGCGCAGGTGCTTCCTTATCTGTCATTTGTTACAACAATAATCCTGTTTGTTGAATTCTTTAAAAGAGTTCCATAATCTCAGTAAATCAATTTTATGCTTACAGATCAATTTGGAAATTCTTCAGATACTCTTTCTCAGTATAAAGATCGCGTTTCCAGGCTGAGTAGCGATTTTGAGCTTGGATTGTTTATCTTCTTGTTGCGTAAAATTATGATCTGGATTGTGTTTTTTTTCTTGATGGCATTTGTTGTAGCATATTCGTATCTAAGGTATACCCCGGAGGTTTTTGAATCTAAAACAATATTGCAGATAAATGTAGAGAATGACGCAAGTAAAATTTTGAATGTTCAGAATGTTTATGAGAACCAGGACGATATTGCTAAGTCAATTGAATTGCTGCATTCGAAAGTTTTCTTTGCAAGAACACTTGCATCCCTCCCGTTAAAAATAACCTATTTTGCTGAAGGAACTTTCCGAAGTAACGAACACTATAAGCTGAATGCTTATACTGTGGATGCGGATATAATCTCATCGAAAGCGTACGGTGTTAGAATTAATATTTATTTTAAAAATCAAGCGGAAGGTGAAATAAATTATGTTATTGGAGAAACACCTCATATGTATAAATTCAGGTCTGGAGAGTGGCTGAAAACATCCGAAATGAGTCTTAAAATCATGATTTCTAATTTTGCGGAGTTGCAGGGGCAACAGAGTGCGGTTAAAGCCAATGATTTTTATTTTATTATAAATGATTTTGATGTGCTTGCCAGTGAATATTATCCGAGACTGCATGTGCGCTTGCTAAATGATGCAGCTAAGACAATCGAAATTTCCTTTCAGGATAATAACGCGGCAAAAACTGCCGATGTGGTTGCTGCAATGGCAAATCAGTTTAAGGAATACGACCGCAATAAAAAAGGAGAAAGAGCAGAGAAAATACTTTCCTTTCTGGATGATCAGCTTAGCGTTGTTTCAGAACGGTTGAAGAATGCTGAAATATCGATTTATAGTTTTAAAAAAGATAATAAGGTATCCGATTCAAAAGGTTTTGGCGATGCCACAGCATTGCGATTGAATTCCCTCGAGGATGAATTAATTACTCTTGAGGTAAAAGAAAATGTTCTCACCGAGGTGGAGAGAAGCGTGCTGGAAAAAAAAGACATAGACACGTATCAGCTTATTTCTCTCTTAACAGGCGTTGAATTTCAAAATGCGCTTGGGAGACAAATCAGTTCGCTCCAGGATTTGCTCAGGAATAAAGAAAATCTGCTCTATGAAGTTACTCCTACAAGTGAAAAAATAAAATCCATAGATTATCAGATTGGTGTGCAGAAAAAATTATTGATGGAAAGCATACACTCTATTAAAGATCAGTTGATGACAAGGAAAGAGAATCTTGCAAAAGCAATAAAAGTACTTGAAGGTCAGTTTTATAGTATGCCCACTGAGGAAATAGAATATTCCCGTCTTCAGCGATTGTTCTCGATTAATGAAAAATTTTATAATCTTTTACTGGATAAGAGAACAGAGTATTCTATATCGCAAGCAGGTAATGTATCTCAGCATGAGGTCTTGGATAAAGCAATGTTGAATAACATTCCTGTTTATCCGCAGAAAACAATGGTATTTGTCAGTTGTTTCTTAATTGCACTTCTTTTATCTATGTTATTGGCGTTTGCACGTTATGTGTCTTATAATGAAATTAATTCTGTTAATGAGCTCAACAAACTTACACGGGCATCTCTTTCTGTGCTTGGAATTATTCCGCGGTATAAAAAGGACATTCCTGTTTCGCAGCTGCTGGTGGATAAAAATCCTAAGTCGCTCATTGCAGAGGCGTTCCGTTCCATACGCACCAATCTGCAATTTATATCCAATGAGCCTGGTACGAAAACGGGCGCAGTAACTTCCACCATTTCCGGTGAAGGAAAAACTTTTGTGGCAATTAATCTTGCGGGTATTATTGCCTACTCTGGCAAAAAAGTAATTGTTATTGATCTTGATATGCGTAAGCCAAAGATCCACCTTGGATTTGGCGTGGAGAATATTAAAGGAGTGAGCACATTGCTTATAGGGAAAGATTCTTTGGAAGACTGTATTCAGCACAGCACATTCGAGAATCTGGATTTTGTTACTGCGGGTCCTATTCCTCCGAACCCTTCAGAATTAATTATCAGCAAAAAGATGGAGGAAATGATTGAGTATTTGAAAACAAAATATGATTTTATCATGCTTGATACTCCTCCAATAGGACTTGTGACAGATGGTCTTGCTGTTATTCAGAATGTGGATTATCCTATTTATATTTTCCGTGCCGAGTACTCCAAACGCACTTATGTTCAAAACGTGGATAGATTATTTAATGAAAATAAAATCAAAAAAATAGCCATGGTTCTTAACGGAGTGGATGTAGATAGGAAATCGTATGGATATAATTATGGTTATGGATACGGGTATGGGTACGGGTATGGTCGTGGATATGGATACTATGATGACAGGGCCACCATTCCAAAGAAAAAATCTTTTTTTAAAAAAATTACTTTCCTTTAGGTAACCACCCGTTCACCATGCAGATTACTCCTACTAACCTCAGCGGGGCGGTTGTTATTCAGCCAAAAGTTTTTTCAGATGCAAGAGGATATTTTTTTGAATCGTACAGCAAAGCAGTGTTCTTTAAGAACGGTATTACAGACGAATTTATTCAGGATAATGAGTCGCTTTCACAGAAAGGAGTATTAAGAGGATTGCATTTCCAGAACATGCCTCATGCGCAGGTGAAATTAGTACGTGTAATTCAAGGTTCGGTGCTTGATGTGGTGGTAGATATTCGGAAAAAATCTTCTACCTACGGGAAATATTTCTCCATTGTTCTTTCATCAGCCAATAAAACCATGCTTTATATTCCTGAAGGGTTTGCTCATGGTTTTTTGGTATTGGAAGATAATACCATCTTCTCTTACAAATGCTCCCGCACATACAATAAAGAATCGGAAGATGGGATATTATGGTGCGATGCTGATTTGAATATAGAGTGGGGGATTCAGAATCCTCTTCTTTCTGAAAAAGACAGAGTAGCGCAAGCCTTCAAAGAGTTTAAAAGTAAGTTTTAAAAGGGATGCGCCATAGGCAGTATCTCCTTCCTGTATTGTTCAAAAAAAATTCTATTCATTAAATCATCCGTGCACAAACAATTAACTTTAGACGAAATTCAGGCTTTCAAGGGGAAATATCCTAGACAGCTTTGGTATTTGTTTTTTTCCGAGATGTGGGAGCGTTTTTGTTTCTATGGCATGCGCGGCATGCTTGTTATTTTTATGGTGGATAAAACGGTTGGCTTGCATATGAAAGATGATGTTGCTAACCTTCAATATGGCGCCACACAAGCATTTGTGTATGCATTTACTTTTATTGGCGGATTATTTGCCGACAAAATATTAGGGCTGCGTAAGTCACTTTTCTGGGGAGGTTTCTTGATGATTGCAGGCAGCTGCATCTTGGCAATAAATCCTCATGATTATTTTTTTATAGGAATTGCATTTACTATTATCGGAACCGGATTTTTCAAACCAAACATTTCTACCATGGTTGGGCACCTTTATAAAAAGGGTGATGCTAGAACCGATGCGGGATTTTCTTTGTTTTATGCGGGCATTAACCTTGGCGCTCTGATAGGCGGATATGTGTGTGTTACTCTCGGTAAAAACTATTCATGGAATATGGCATTTGGTTTGGCTGCCATTGTTATGAGCATTAGTTTGCTTACTTTTCTTTTCACCCAACGATCCTTAGGCCCCATAGGATTATCGCCTCTGATTAAAAGCGAAGACGGCAGATCAAAAACATGGTACGAATATGTTGTTTATGTTGGTTCATTATGCGTCATCCCATTAATTATGCTCATGGTTTCAAAAACAGAATACACTGATATTTTTATGTACATCATTGGGCCCTGTTCTTTGATTTATTTATTTTACGAGATGCGTCATTTTTCATTGGTTGAGAATAAAAAACTTATAGCCGCTTTAGTGTTTATTGTTTTCTCTATTTTCTTTTGGGCTTTTTTTGAGCAGAGTGGAGGATCGTTAAGTTTGTTTGCAGCAAACAATCTGCATAACACTGTGTGCGGAATCAAGTTAGATCCCAACGGAGTGAACAATTCATCCAATTCTTTTTTCGTAATTATATTCGCTGCTTTGGTCGGAATGGTTTGGTTGTGGATGAACAAAAGGAAAATGGAACCCAACACAGTGGTAAAATTTGGTTTAGGTTTTTTATTCCTGGCAATCGGTTTTTATATTTTTTATTACACCAGATTTTTTGCCGATGAAAATGGAGTAACCTCTTTGAATGTATTCACCTTTGCATGGTTCATAATAACATTTGGCGAATTGTGTTTATCTCCCATCGGCATGTCGGTTATGACTAAATTATCTCCGCAAAAGACGCAAGCGGTGATTATGGGAATGTGGTTTTTAGCAAGTGCATACGGACAATACTTTGCAGGTATATTAGGAGCAGGTATGGCCACCGCAAATGAAAACGCAACTTTAACAGAAAAGTTGATTGCTTACACCGATGGATACAGGCAGCTTGCCATCTATGCTCTTATTGCAGGCGTGTTAATGATTGTTATTTCGCCACTCGTTCGCAAACTTATGCAGGAAGTAAAATGAATTTCGATAAATATTTTTTTGTGATCGACATTACAGACAAAATAGTGATCATTGAAATTTTTTCTTTAAATACGATCCTGTAATACTTCCCTCGCACTTAATTAATTCATCGGGAGAGCCTTCAAAAATCACATTACCTCCCGCATCTCCTCCTTCTGGACCAAGATCGATCACGTAATCAGCGCATTTGATTACATCGGGGTTGTGTTCTATTACAAGTAGTGTATTTCCTTCGTCAACTAATCTGTTCAACGCATACAAAAGTTTTTTTATGTCGTGAAAGTGCAAGCCGGTGGTCGGTTCATCAAAAATGAAGAAAGCCCCCCGCTTCCCTCCAATACTCTCATTCAGAGGGGGATGTTCTCTCCCTGAAGGGGGGGGGGTGATGGCAGGGTTGTCTGCCATACTTAAAAATGTTGCCAGCTTTACCCTCTGCGCTTCGCCACCGCTTAGTGTACTTGATGACTGTCCGAGCTTGATATATCCCATTCCTACATCTTGCAAGAGTTTAAGTTTGGAGGAAATTTTTTCTTCAAACCCCTCTCCAACTCTCCCCAAAGGGGAGAGAGTTGCATGTGAAAGTCCTCCCCTTTGGGGAGGTTCCGATAGCGATCGGGATAGGCGGGGTATGAAATACTCCAACGCCTCATCCACCGTCATATCCAAAACATCCGCAATATTTTTATCCTTATATCTGATTTCCAATACATCATCCTTGAAGCGTTTTCCTTTACATGCTTCGCATTCCAAATGCACATCCGCCATAAATTGCATTTCAATGGTTACTTCGCCCTCGCCTTCGCAGGTCTCGCATCGTCCTCCATCCACATTGAAAGAAAAGGAAGAAGGTTTGTAGTTTCTTGATTTCGCAAGTGATTGAGATGCAAATAAATTCCTTATATCATCGTATGCTTTTATATAGGTAATAGGATTCGACCGCGAACTTTTTCCAATCGGGTTTTGGTCAACAATTTCTACCGAAGTTATTTTGTGGGTATCGCCTTTTATGACATCTTTTTTTCCTGTGTGATCGATATATCCTTCTTTAATTTTTTTTAGTTCTTCGTATAGGATTTTTTTTACCAGCGAAGACTTTCCGGAGCCGCTCACTCCGGTAACAACCGTGAAAACATTCAGCGGAAATCTTACATTGATGTTTTTAAGATTGTTTTCTTTCGCGCCAAGCACTTCAATATAATTTTTCCACTTCCTTCTTTTTTTAGGAAGTTCAATCTGTTCTTTTCCGGTGAGATAATCAAGAGTAAGAGAAGTATTTCCTTCTCCTAAATCTCTAAGGGGACTTTGGATTTTTTCTCCTTTTAGGGTCAGGGCGATTGTTCCCTGAAAAACAACTTCTCCTCCATTAACTCCAGCTCCCGGACCAAGGTCAATAATTTGATCTGCCGCCTGCATGATCTCTTCATCGTGTTCAACCACCATTACGGAATTCCCAATGTCTCGTAATGATTTTAAAACTTTTATCAGGCGTTGTGTGTCGCGTGGATGAAGCCCTATGCTTGGCTCATCCAGTATGTACATGGAGCCAACCAAAGAACTTCCAAGCGAAGTGGCAAGATTGATGCGCTGCGATTCTCCTCCTGAAAGTGTATTTGATAAACGGTTCAGGGTAAGATAGCCAAGTCCTACATTATTCAGAAATTGCAGGCGTGATGTAATTTCTATTAAAAGACGCTTAGCTACATGGAAATCATTTTCGTTAAGTGGGTTTCCTCCCTTTTCCTTTGGAGAGGGGCTGGGGGTGAGGCCTCTGAAAAATACCAGCGAATCCTTTATCTGCATCGAAACAATTTCTCCGATGGATTTTTCCGCAACCTTTACATAGTTAGATTCTTTTCTTAAACGCGAGCCATAACATTCCGGACAAACGGTTTTCCCTCGATAGCGTGAGAGCATCACGCGGTATTGAATCTTGTAACTTTCGCTTTCAATAAAACGAAAGAATTCGGTCAGCCCGAAGAAATGTTCATTGCCTGTCCACAAAAGTTTTTTTTCTTTCTGTGATAATTCATTAAAGGGTCTGTGAATAGGAAAATCAAACTTGTTTGCGTTGGTTACCAGCGCTTCTCTCCATTTTCCCATCTTTTCTCCTTTCCAGCAAGCGATGGCTTCATCAAAAATGGATAGGTTTTGATTCGGAACAATGAGATTTTCATCTAAGCCAATGATGCTCCCGAAACCTTCGCAGGTTCTGCATGCGCCAATAGGGTTGTTGAAACTGAAAAGATGCACGCTCGGTTCTTCAAAAGTTAATCCGTCCAGTTCAAAACGATTGGAAAAAATTCGTTTATCGTTTGGCGTTTGTTGTTTGTTATTTTCTTTTCCATCTGCCATCTGCCCTCTTACCTCTGCCTTCTTAACAATGCATTCTCCTTGTCCTTCGTAAAAAGCAGTTTGTATGGAATCTGCTATGCGGCTGTCGTTTTCATCATTCCCTTTTTGAATTGTAAATCTGTCAATAACAAGAAAAATACCGGAGATTTTATTTTTATTTTTTTTTCCGACTGCCGACTGCCGATTGCCCACTTCTTTAAGCACCTCATCTATCTTTTTGATCTCTCCTTCAATTTCCACTCTTGAAAATCCTTGTTTGCGTAAAAGGTCTAATTGTTCATGAGGGTTTTTTGTCGCTTTGATTGGAGCTAAAAGTGTGACTTGCGTTTCATCTTCCAATCCGTTTATGTAATTCACTACATCTGAAACAGAATTTCTTTTCACTAAATTTCCTGAAACAGGTGAAAATGTTTTTCCTATTCTCGAGAAGAGAAGTTTGAGGTAGTCGTAGATTTCTGTGGATGTGCCCACTGTTGAGCGAGAACTTCGTGAAATAACTTTTTGCTCAATGGCAACTGCAGGAGCAATTCCGTGAATGAAATCCACATCTGGCTTGTGCATCTTTCCGAGAAATTGCCGTGCGTAAGAGGATAAACTTTCTACATAACGCCTTTGTCCTTCTGCATATATTGTGTCGAATGCAAGCGAAGATTTTCCTGATCCTGAAACCCCTGTGATTACAACCAATTTGTTGTGAGGAATATCTACACTAATATTCTTAAGGTTGTGAACGCGTGCGCCTTTGATGGAAATTATTTTTCTTGCAGATTGATTCACAGTAGTGGTTGTCATGTGGCGTTTACAAAGCGGAAAATTAAGTTTATATTGCAGTAAGAACTTCTTCCAATGACTTCGTTTTTTCGAAGAAAGATACGATTTTCATCATTACTCTTTCTACAACTGCATCAGGGCAAGAGGCACCGCTGGTCAGGATAATGTTCGTTTCATTCCCTGATGAAAGGTAGTTTCCGGTCGTGCGGTGTGTTTGATTATGGAAATCAAAATGATTGATTTTTGTTTTTGAGATAATTTCAGATTCTGATGAAATAAAATAGGTGGGGAATTTCTGTTCGCATAACTCCACAATGTGAGAAGTGTTTGAGCTGTTGTATCCTCCCACCACAATGGCGAAATCTGCTTGATGATGAAGTAGGGCAATCGTTGCCTGCTGATTTTCATTGGTGGCATAGCAGAGCGTGTCGCGTGTATCGGCAAAATGATTTTTTAATTTTTCACTTCCATACTTCTTCTGCATTACCGAGCGGAAATAATCGGAAATCTCCTGAGTTTCTGAGGCGAGCATTGTGGTTTGGTTGATGACACCAATCCGTTCAAGATCTTTCTTCGGATTAAATCCGGAAGAAGTTCTTTCGAAAAATAAATTGTCGTACTCACTTCTGCTGCTCTGTCCCTTTATAAACGCGCCAAGTTTTTCTGCTTCTTGCATGTTTTTAATGATAATAGCAGGAGAATGAATTTCGCTGCGCGAAAAGGTAGCTCTTGTTTCTTCGTGATTGTGTTTTCCATGAATGATAACAGTATATCCCTCTTCTCCTAATTTCTCTGCTTTCGTCCATACGCGTTCCACAAAAGGGCAGGTGGTGTCGTATTTATGAACTGCAATGCCGATTTTCTGAAGTTGCTCTTCAATGGCGAGTGTTGTCCCAAAAGCAGGAATGACTACAATATCCTCTTTTGTTAATTCTGCAAACGGGATAATTTGTTTGCCGGATGTATCCATGAGGAATTTTACGCCTCTGTCAAGCAGATCTTTGTTCACTTCAGGATTGTGGATCATCTGGCTAAGTAGGAAAATCTTTTTATCCGGGTTTTCTTCCACCGCTTTGAAAGAGATCTCAATGGCATTTTCCACTCCGTAGCAGAATCCGAAATGGCGGGCGACATGAAATTTCACAGGTCCAAAATCAAGCAGGGTAGGAGAGTAATCTTTTTTTCTTGGATCGGTATCTCTTCTTAATTCTTTTATTTTGGAAATGATACTGCTCTTGTAAAAGCCGGGTATGTTGAAAGATTTCATAAAGTCTTGCCCTAAATTCTCCGATGGAGTCCGATACTCGTCCTCTTCGGAGTCATCCGACCTAAAGGAACTTAGAGTTTACACCCCTCTAGGGGAAGGGGTGATTGTTTATTTAACGATTACCTTCACGAATTGCCACTTCTCGTACTCTTTTTTGTTTTGTATCGCATCCTCTTTGTATTCGGGACCTTGAACTTTGGTACTCACCTCGTATGTTATTTTTCCTGAATCAAGATTTTTTAGACTCATGGAAGCATGCACTCTGTCTTTTATCTCATCTGCCCGTGCTTTAGCAAGCTCTTCGTTTCCGGTATAGGATTTTGTTGGCACATTGGAAGAGCTTGCCACAATCATTATTGTTGCACTTCCTTTCTCATTAATTGTTGCAGCCACTTTTTCCATGAGGGACAGGAATGAGCCAACCGATATGTCTATTTCTTTTTTATTGTAAGAAAAATAAACAACAAAATCAAAATTTTTATCTTCTGGGTACATTGCTTCTTTGTGAAGAATGGCAGTAATACTATCCCGTGAGGAAGGTAGATGAGAATCTTTAAGTTCTACAAGCTGCATCAGATCGGGAGGAAGGTTGTTGAAAGTGGCGTTTTTACCTATGCTTATCTCCTTCACAATTTTACCCTTTTCATTCGCAAGCAAGATCCTTTTAAAAGCAGATAGTGAAAGATCATTTTCATTTAGTTTAATAGAATAATTTTCGTTTGCAGACAGATGTTCGAATCGGAAGAAACCCGAAGCATCTGTTTTTGTTCTTTGTATTACAACACCTTTTTGATTCAACAATGTCACCTCGATATTATGAAGTCCATTTAAATCCGGATTCGTTCCGGATAAAAGCTTTCCTTTCATTGCAACAGGAGTGGTGGTGTCTGTTGCATCGAGGACACTCATTTTTTCAAGGTTTGCCGGAAGATTTTCAAATATAAAATATTTTCCGTTTTTTGAAACTATCTTAATTAATTGATTTTTCAAATTCAGCAGACATAGCTTTTGACCATTTAAGAGAGAGGGATCATTTTCATCTATAGAAATACTGTAGTTGTTATCGATGGGAATATTTTCAAAAGTAAATTGCCCTAACTTGTCGCTTGTTTTTGTTTGCAGGATTTTTCCGGTTGCATCTACAAGATTCATCTTTACGTTCGATATTTTTTTCATATCCTTATTCACTAACTTTCCGGACATGGTTGCAAGCAAAGGGGTAGAGTCTTTTGCTGAAATAGCGCTGACCTGATTTGTGGTAGGCGAAACACGCTTGAAAAGAAAGAATCTTCCTTCCTGCGTAGAGGGCATGATTATTTTGTCATTTTTATCCGCCAGGTAAAACTGGTTGTGGGATTTCAGAACAGTATCGCTTTCATTGATTTTGAGAATGTAATTCTGTCCTGAAGAGATATTCTCAAATTTAAACTTTCCTTTACTGTCTGTCACAGCAGAGGCAAGAATATTTCCTTGTGAGTTAAGTATCTCAACAGAAATATGTGCAGCAACATCAGATGAATTTTGGCTGAAAAGAATTTTTCCGTCCAATGGAACCATTTGAATTTTTGCTGCAGTGTCAGTCACTTTATTTATGGAGAACAAATGCGAGGTATCTCCAATAAAAATGGTGCGCTGAAAAAAACCTCTGGATAGGTTTTGATAGGAACTGTCTTCTGGAAGAAAAAATTTGTCCATAAAAATCTTTTGAGCATTTGCCTCGATGGTGATCTCGTATTCCCGTCCTGGCAATTGCGATAGGATAAATTTTCCGCTGGCTTCGTTCGGTTTGCTCGTAATGATTTCTCCGTTTGAGGATTTCTCAGTAACTAATGCGTTTTTAGGAATTGGGGATCCGTCTTTGTTTTTCAGATATCCTACAAGAATGGCAACTGATTTTACAAATGGCTTAGGCATGCTCACCATGTAAATATCTTTTTCGCCTTTTCCTTCCGGACGAAAAGATGCATAATACGCGCGCCTTCCGTCAGAAGAAGTAACAAAATAAATATCGTCATCCGTGGTGTTGATGGGGTAGCCCATATTAAGAGGATTCGTCCAGACGGTATTGGATACTTTTGTAGAATAAAAAACATCAAACCCTCCCATGGAATTATGACCTGTTGAACTGAAAAAAAATGTTACCCCGTCAGGATGGATGAAGGGGGCATCTTCATCATAAGGCGTATTGATGGATGGACCCAGATTTTCCGGCTCGCTCCAGCTGCGGTTTGGCTGGCGGTGACATTGATAAATATCCCTTCCGCCTAAACCTCCCGGGCGATTGCTTACAAAATACATCGTGTTTCCGTCAGCGCTGATGCAGGCGCTTGGTTCCCAACTCTTGCTGTTTATGTTGCTTGCGTCTAATTTATAAGGAGTATTCCAAAAATCACCATCTAATTTGCTTACATAAATATTCCCGTCACCGTTGTCATCGCGATACACATACAATTGCTGGCCGTCTGCTGAAATGCCTATGGCTGCTTCATTTCCGTCAGTATTAATTGCCCTGCTTATGCTTTTTGCTTTGCTCCATGTTCCGTATTTTCCTTGCGTGCAAATCCAAATGTCTTCAAAAAAATCATCATTAATTGTTTTGTTGTCCATTCCTCCGGCTCCCTGCCTGCGGGAGGTGAAAACAAGAAATGCTTCATCAGCCGTAATTGCAGGAGAGTAATCTGCAAACAGGCAATTCACACTGTCGCCCAGATTCGTAATCGTGCATTCCACGGGGTGTGCTGCCAGTTCTTTTGCATTCTTGCTCATTTCAGTCCAACGATCAATTTCTTTTACCAGATTCAGATTCCACTTTCCTATTATGTCGCGGAATTTTTTGAACTGTTCCATCGATTCATCAAATCGGTAGGCATAGTGAAACGCCTGTCCCAGATAATAAGCGGCATCCTCAGGAGCATTTTTTTCTGAAGGATCATCTTCAAGGTAATTGCCTGAAGTTTGCTTGATCGCGTTTTCAAAATACGGAATAGCTTTTGCTTTTTGACCCGGAAGGTGCAAATAGCAAACGCCTATTTTATAGTTCACATTTGCATTCGAAGGATCCGCTTTATTAAGGGCCAGAAAAGTGCCGCAGGCGGTATCGTAAAAATTATCGAGCATCATCAGGTTGCCCTGAGTGAACATCTGCCTGAATTCCCCTTTTGAAATGGGCTGGGCATGAAGCTCCTTCCCTAAAGGAAGAAAAAAGAGAAGAAGAAGCGCTGAAGCTCTAAAGAGATTTATCCCAATACTGAAGGGTGTTATTGTATGTTCTCCTTCATGACATGGACGAACTTTTTTTTCTCCCTTTAGGTCCGATGATTCTGACGAGTATCGGACTCCGTCAGAGGTTGGGGTAAATAATTTCTTCATGGTTTGCAAAGATTACATTAAATAATGAAATGGCAAAAGGGTAATAAGATCAGGGTGTATTTTAAAACTCTGCTCCCCTCTCCAATAAATTACTTCCGCTTCCCTTCTCCTTTGGAGAAGGTGCCCGAAGGGCGGATGAGGCAAGAGGGGTTGGGAGCGGTTTCATTGCTTTTCTTACAACCCTCCAATAATTCACATAAATACATTTAGTATAAATACTAAACCTATAGGTATTTAAAGACAAAGGAATAAAGGAAAATTTCATTTAGATTTGCTTCATCATTTTAAAATTTATATACACACACCATATCTTATGAATGAAAAACATTTTTTCTTCCCATCCGAGTCTCTCCGATGGATATCGGAGGACTCGGATGCCTATGTGCAGAGTTCTGAAACAGAGACGCTGCTCAGAACAAAAAAATACACCCCATTTTTGCCCCTTTTTTTCATAGCTAAACTCGGTATAAATACCAGTGCCATTGGTATTTAAATGTTTTTGAAAAAAGAAAATTTCATTTAGATTTGTCTTATCATTTTATAATTTATCGCTTCCTTTCTACGATTGATAAATGAAAACACCTCAAACACCCCTGCTTCCTCCCTTAAAAACTACACAAGTCTTTAAGACTTGTGTAGTTTCTTCCCATAGCGTCTTGGCGTCTCTGCGAGAACGAATTTTCTTCTTCACTAAAACCCTCTCCCCATCAAAAATGAAAAACACCATATTCTCCATCGTAAATGTCATATTGTCTATCGTAAATCCAATACCCTCTATCGTAAATGCCATATTGTCTATCGTAAACCTAATATCCTCTATCGTAAAGCCAATACCCTCTATCGTAAAGCCAATATTCTCTATCGTAAAGCCAATATTCTCCATCGTAAATCCAACATCCCCCATCAGAACTCTCATAGTGTATATCGTAAAGCCAATACCATTCATCGTAAATCAACAATCTTAAACTTTAAACCTTAAACCTTAAACTCTCAATCCCATGCCAATCACCACACCACGCCCAAAGCAGGATTATCACTGCACACAAGAAGAACTCTACCAAGTATGCCTCCTCGGTTGGGATTCATACTTAGAAAACGTACTTGACTTCACAAACACAAACACGCTCTACACTGTTCCCTTCGGACAAGCCAGCCGCGCAGCCGTCATCACTGCCAAAGCAATGCCCGATTTTCAAGCCCGCGATGAAGCATCCGAAACCCTCCTCATCCTCATGAAAGCCTCTGCCGACCAATGCCTCATCCTCTGGAACCTCCTCGAAACCCATATCAAAAAATCCTTTCCAAAAAACCTTCAAAAACCAAAATTAGAATCCGCAGGAACCGACTATTACCAGCAAGCAGGAAACAACAACTGGGCATCCCTCTCAGCCCTCATGGAATCCGCAAACACATTCATCACCCACAACACCCCGGCCCTCATCGCAGGCGGAATGCCACCCGCATTTCCCGCTTCTTTTTCTTCCGAAAGAACCAACTTCGAAACCCTCCACACCCAATTCAAAGATGCCGAACAAGATTCAGAAGAACAGCGCGACACAAAAATAAATGCAAACAACACCATCTTCCAAACCCTCTCTTCCATGTTCGAAGACGGGCAAAAAATCTATCGTAACAACCCCGCCAAACGCGAACGCTTCACCTTCAGCAAAGTGCTCTCACTCATAAGCGGAGGAAGCACACCCCCGCCTGCAGCAGGCATCCTCACCATTATCTCCAACCAAAACGTAATTGGCGGCATGCCTCTGGAAATTATCATCTCCGGCAATCTCTCCGCCAGCGGAGGCGGAATACTTGCCACCTGGGAAAGTGGCATCACCAACTCAGCCGATCTCACAGCCGGAGGCACCATTGTTTTTCAGCATGTGTACACCGCCACCGGAATAAAAACAATAACAGTTACCGAAGTAACATCCCGAGTCTTTGCCGATGTTTCAGCCCTGCAGCTGCCAAATATCAAAGCAACAGTCATTACAATTGATGGTGATTTCAGCACAACAACAACCTTTAACTTCTATGGCAACGATTTGCCCTTAACCAGTGTGTATGCGCTCATCACCCAGATAAACGATTACGGCACAAGCGGAGGGCAGCTTAACATCTCAGGCGGCACCATGCCAGTTCCCGATCCAGCATTCCCCGCACTCATAGCATTAAGAAGCAGAGGATGGATGGTAACAACTAATTAAAATGAACAAGCAGTTCGATAAAAAGAAATAATAGTTACTTCTGTCCATATAAATAGTGGGATAAGCAGTATATTTGTTAATGCTTCGAAGGAGTTAGACATATAAAGTAAAGAGTTAACTGCAAAGTAAAAATACATAGCTCATAATTTCTTCTATAGATAAATTAATCACGGATTAACAATAAAAACTAATCACAATGAAAACAAAATTACTCATCATCTCGTTAATCGCGTTTTGCGAAATTACAAATGCACAAAATACATGGGTGCAAAAATCTTTTTTTGGAGGAGGATTCAGAAGCGATGCTGTTGGTTTTTCCATTGCTTCTAAAGGATATATCGGAACTGGTTGGAGCAACACTGCTTTGACAAAAGATTTTTGGGAATACGACACACTGACAAATGCATGGAGCCAGAAAGCAGATTTTGAAGGATCTCCAAGACAATGGGCAGTAGGTTTTTCAATTGGCACAAAGGGATATATTGGAACAGGACTGGATACTTGCACCGTTTGTGCGGCTCATACTAAAGATTTTTGGGAATATAATTCCTCTGCAAATACATGGACCAAGAAAGCAGATTTTGGAGGTACTGCACGCTACTTAGCTGTAGGCTTTTCCATCGGAGCTAAAGGATATATAGGAACAGGAAATGATGGAGTCAGCGAAAATGATTTCTGGGAATATGATACAACATTAGATTCATGGACACAGAAAGCTTTTTTCCCGGGACTCGAAAGAAGCGGTGCTGTAGGGTTTTCTATCGGCAATAAAGGTTACATAGGGGGTGGAGGAGGCGGAGGGAGTTACAATGATTTTTGGGAATACAATCCTGCCAATGATTCATGGATACAGAAAGCCGCTATTATTGCATATGGTGCAGATTATTATGCTACTGGGTTTTCCATAGGTGCATTTGGATATGTATTAACTAATAATTCTGGCGCTGGAAGCAATTTTGCAAAATATGACCCGGTAACAAATAAATGGACATTGGTTGCTAATCTGACTCAGTCAAGAGCTGAAGCAGTTGGATTTTCTATTGGCAACAGTGGATATATTGGCACAGGCAATCAAAGTGGAAGAAAAAAAGATTTCTGGAAATACACACCTTGTTCTTCGTTCACAACGGCTACAATTACGGCAAGCGGATCAACCACATTATGTAATGGAGAAAGTGTAACATTAACAGCAAATACAGGAACCAGTTATGTTTGGTGGAATGGCGGTGTAACCACACAAAGCATTATGGCTTCAACAAGTGGAGTATATGCAGTAATTGTAACTGATTCCTGTGGAACTGCAACTTCATCTCCTGTAACTGTAACTGTTCAAACTTGTACGGGCATTTCTGATTTAGTAGATAATGATGGTATTATTATTTCTCCCAATCCTTTTTCTTCTTCGGCAACTTTGCATACAGATAAGTTTTTCACAGGAGCAACTTTGACAGTTTACAATTATTACGGACAGACAGTAAAACAAATAAGAAATATTTCGGGGCAGATAGTTACTTTGTACCGTGACAACTTACCAAGCGGACTGTATTTCATTCGGCTGACAGAAGAAAAAAAAACCATCGCGGTAGACAAGTTAGTAATCACTGACAAATAATTCTTCCAAGCCGAGTCTCCCCACGTAGGCGCTAAGATATTTGTTGTTGTACCCGCCCCGATGTGCATCGGGGCGGGCTATAGCATGTAAGCTGCGCTTACGATACCCGAATGTAGTCTTTCAGAAGAAAAGTATAAGCAGAGTTTACAAATGCATAACGTAATCAGAAGTAAAATGCTCTCGATATCTATTGGAAGGATTTAGTGCTAATTCAGTTCTCCAGAATTTTAAACTCAACACGCCTGTTAATCTGCATTCCTTTAGGGTTTGCTTTTCCGCTGATAGTGTTAGGCGCAATGGGCTGCGTGTCACCATAGCCCTGCGAAACAAGTTGTTCGCTGTTTACTCCTTTAGAGATGAGATATTTTACTACAGCATCTGCTCTTGATTTGGATAATTTCAGGTTTACATCCTTTTTTCCTTTGTTATCAGAATGTCCGCCAATTTCAACTTTGAGTTTTTCCTGAGTATTCAGAAGTTTTAGAAGTTTATCGAGTTCCACATTTGATTCTTTTCTCAGTGTGGATTTTCCGCTGTCGAAGAAGATGTTGTTGAGCACAATCTTAGCGCCTTTCTTTATCTTTTCAAGCATGACCTCTTTTTTAATTTCGGAATATGTTTTTTCTTTGGGTGCATTTATGTTTTCGGACTGAAACAGATAATCCTCGGCTTCAAATGAAACATTGTAATCGTTCCCGCGCTGAAGGTTAAAATAATATTCTCCCTTTGTATTGGGAATGTAAGTGCCGGTAATTTTTCCTGTTTTATTATCTGTAACTATAACTTTTGAATTCGTTATTGGATTTTTTTCTTTATCGGTAACTGTTCCGCTCATCGAAATGGTTCCCAGCATTTTTGCAGTTTCCATGATGATATTCTTTTTGAAATCAAATTCTGTAATAGTTTTTGGTACATCTATTGTTTCGTTCATGGGCAAAAAACCTTCCGCTTCATAGCTGAACGAATAACTTTCTCCTCCTATTCCGGGAAGATCGAAGGAATAAGAACCATCGGATTTTGGTGCATATACGCCCACTAATTTTTTTGCTGCATTGTCTTTTGTTGTAGGGGCAGAGATCTGTGCGGAAATTTTTACTCCTGAAATCAGTTCTCCGGTTCGTGTAGTTATTTTTCCATATACCGTAATAGTTCCTATCGGCTTGAAGATGAAATTTTTGTCAATCTCTCTGTATTCGCCAAGAGGAGAGGCTGAGATAGTCTCATTAAAAGGTCTGAAGCCATCAGATTCATAACGAACAGCGTAGGTTCTTCCTGATCTGCCAGGATTCAGAGGGAGAACGTATCGCATAGTTCTGGAATTAGGATGAACCTCTTGTGCAATATCTCCGGTTTCTATATCTGTTGCTGTGATTGTTACAAAAGGAGACAAAGTGTCTTGTGTCCCTGCAAAAGAGATGCGTCCTTTAAGAAGCGTAACCGGAATTACAACACGCTGAGGAATAGTAACTAGGTAAATATCCTGCTCTCCTTTCCCTTCAGTTCTCACGGAAGAAAAGTAAGCGCGTTTACCATCTGCAGACATAACGTAAAAAACATCATCATCTGTTGTGTTGATGGGATAGCCCATGTTTTGCGGAGGGGTCCATCCGGAATCCTCCCGCATGGAAAAGAAAATATCAAACCCTCCCATGGTGTTGTGTCCGTTAGAGCTGAAGAATAAGGTTGTTCCAT
This sequence comes from Bacteroidota bacterium, assembly GCA_016213435.1. Lineage (GTDB taxonomy): Bacteria > Bacteroidota > Bacteroidia > Palsa-948 > Palsa-948 > Palsa-948. Next base: position 33,336 of record JACRAL010000016.1, on the reverse strand, counting down.
CCGGATGCATGTATGGCGCATCTTCATTATAAGGCGTATTAATTGTGGGACCAAGGTTCGTTGCTTTGCTCCATCTCCCTGTGGGGAGTTTCACGCATTTGTAAATGTCTTCACCTCCAAAACCACCCGGGCGATCGCTTACAAAATAAAGTGTGCTCCCATCCGGTGAAAGGCAGGCGCTTGGTTCATGATATTGTGTGTTGATGTCTGTAATGTCTCCCGGATCAGTTCCAATCATATATCCGTAAGACCATTGATCTCCATCTAATCGACTGTAATAAATGCTTCCGCTTTTATCATCTTTATAATACAGTAATTGCTGTCCGTCAGCTGAGATTCCTGTAATTGCTTCATTGTACCAGCTGTTAATATGCGTGCTGAGGGGTTTTGCTTCGCCCCATGTGTCATCATCTTTTTTATTAGATACCCAAATGTCCTCGTAGAATTTATCGCGAACATCTCTGTTGTCGTTGCCCCCTGTTTCCGCATTGAACCTTCGTGAAGTAAAATACAATTGCGATTCGTCAGCTGTAATGACTGCTCCGTAGTCTGGATAGAGGGAATTTATACTGTCTCCAAGATTAGTAATCGTGCATTTTATAGGAGAGGCTACAAATGTTTTTGCTGTTTTGCATATTTCTATTCTGCGATTCAAATCTTTTGCAGCGGTAATATCTCCCATATTGATGCACCCTTTAAATTTATCAAACATGGCAAGGGCTTCATCAAAGCGATAGGTAAGGTGGTAGGCCTGCCCAAGGAGATTATAGACGAGTTCAGGGCATCGTTTTTCGTCCGGTTCATCCGGAATATATTTTCGTGTGGCTTTTAGAGCTGCGGATTCGAGGTATTCTACGGATTTCGGTTTCTCTGAAGATGAAAGTAAATAAAGCTGGCCGATTTTATAATTTACATTCGCGTTATTTGGATCATACTGATGAAGAGTTAATAAAGTACCAAGGGCAGTATCATTGAAACTTTCCATCATCATCAGGTTTGCCTGCGTGAAGAGCTGGCGGAATTGTGCTTTGTTAAGTTTGGGCTTAGCAATGGTAATGGAATCCTGAGAAAATACATAACACGACAATAAAACGAAGAAAAAAGAAAATAAAAAAGGAAGATGGGGTCTATTACGGTTCATGGCATTTGAATAAGTCACAAAAATAATGATTTAGGAGTAATAATGAATAGAAAAGAACAAGTTAACGCAGAAAAACTTTTAACCCATCTTTGCAATCCGTAAGCAGTTGTGCAATCGTTTTTTTTAAAACAGGATGTATAAATTCTTCGGCAATTTCTGCGAGTGGAACAAGAGCAAACCTTCTTTCGTGGAGATGCGGATGAGGGATTTGGAGGTTGGGAGATTTGAGGATTTGCTGATTGTAAAACAAAATATCTATATCAATTATTCTGGCTCCCCACTTTGTGCTTTTTTCACCCTGAGCAGAGTCGAAGGGTCTTGTTCTTCCTAATTTTTTTTCAATCGAAAGGATTTCGGATAAAAGAGCTTCGGGAGAGAGGGTTGTCTCTATGCAAACAACTTGATTTATAAAATTATTTTGGTTTGTATTTCCCCACGGAGCCGTTTCATATAACGAGGATTTTGAAATAATCTTTCCGGTGTTTTTTTTAATCAGTTCAATAGCTTGCGACAAAAAACCTTCCCTTTTGCCCATGTTGCTTCCAAGGAGTAAATACACGGTGTTCATAAGGGCATAAAGATAGAAAGGTGTATGGAATGGTTGCGTATATATTTAATCATTTACATTGAATGCCTTATCTTTTCTTAAGTTTGCACAAATATTTAATCTTTAATTCATGAAATCATTCTGGGGCTCATTTCTGGGAACGCTGGTTGGAGTTTTTGTAACATTCCTTTTTATTTTCTTTGTTGTAATAGGAATAGTAGTTGCGTCCATATCTAAATTTTCTGCGCAAAGCGATAATGTAATCAAGGTGAAACAGAAATCTGTTTTGCATATCACCTTCGATGGTCCGATACCTGAACGATCGTCTAAAAATCCTTTTGAGAATTTCTCGTTTGGAAACTTTGAATATCAGCCTTTGAGTTTGGGACTGAACGATATTCTTTCCAACATTGAAAAAGCCAAAGATGACCCGAATATCAGCGGAATTTATCTCGACATTTCTTCCATTCCTGCCGGAATAGCCACGCTGGAAGAGATTCGCAATGCACTTCTTGATTTCAAAGAGTCCCCGAATGGGCAGGCGAAGAAGTTTGTTGTTGCGTACAGCGAAGGTTACGCACAGGGCGCTTATTACCTCGCCACGGTGGCGGATACTATTTATCTCAATCCGGAAGGCATGGTGGACTTTAAAGGGTTGAGCACGCAAATGATGTTCTTCAAAAAGTTGCTGGATAAATTAGAAGTGGATGTGCAGATATTCAGGCATGGAAAATTTAAGAGCGCTACAGAACCCTACTTCCTCGACAAAATGAGTCCTGCAAGCAGGGAGCAGGTGCTTACGTATTTACATTCTATCTGGAATTATACATTGGAAGGCATTGCCAAACAACGGAATATTTCTATTGAGGAACTGAACCGTTATGCCGACAATATGCTCATCAATAACAGTGAATCATCGCTTCGTTATAAATTAGTTGACCGGCTTGTTTACAAAGATGAAATGCTGGAGGTTCTTGCACAACTCACCGGCCAGAAATCCGATAAGATCAACTATGTGGATATGCACAAATACACACATGCTCCTCAGTTGAAAAAAGAACCGTACACAAAAAACAAGATTGCTGTTATTTATGCTACAGGAGAAATTAACGGTGGCGATGGCGATGATAAAACCATTGGTTCCGAAGGAATATCGAAAGCCATACGCGAAGCCCGACTGGATGAAAATGTAAAAGCCATTGTGTTGCGCGTGAATTCACCGGGAGGTGGTGTGGTTCCCTCAGATGTGATATGGAGAGAGATGAAGCTCGCGAAGAAAGAAAAACCTGTGGTGGTTTCTATGGGAGATGTTGCCGCTTCGGGCGGATATTATATTGCCTGTGATGCAGATGCCATTGTTGCGCATCCGAACACAATCACAGGATCTATTGGAGTGTTTGGCGTGTTTCCGAATGTGCAGGGTCTTTTTGCAAATAAGTTTGGTATAACGGTGGACACCGCAAAGACAAATCAACATTCTGATTTTGGAAACCCGTATCGTGCTCTTGGAAAAGACGAAGGAGCAGTGGTTCAGAAATGGATAGAAGATGTTTATCAGGATTTTATAGGAAAAGTTGCCGATGGGCGACATATGACAAAAGATGAAATCGACAGTATAGGGCAGGGCAGGGTGTGGAGCGGTGTGGATGGGAAAAGAATCGGGTTGGTAGATAAGTTCGGAGGAATAAAAGATGCCATTGCACTTGCTGCAGAAAAAGCAAAACTGAAACAATACAAGATACTTGAACTGCCAAAACAGAAAGATGCTTTTGAGGAAATAATGAAAAATGCTTTTGATGGAGAGGTAATGATGGAGAAAAAACTCAGAGCTGAATTTGGCGATACCTACCAGAACTACAAAAATCTGCAGAGCGTTTTAAAATACAAAGGAGTGCAGGCGCGGCTTCCTTATGATATTGTGATTTACTGATAGGAGAATTCTGTTCAATAAAGCAAATATTAATTTTGTATCATGCCTCAAATATCAGTTGTAATTATTACGTTTAATGAAGAGAAAAACATCGAACGGTGTTTGGATTCTGTAAAAGATATTGCCGATGACATTGTTGTGGTGGATTCCTTTTCTGCCGATAAGACGGAAGATATTTGCAAAGCAAAAGGAGTGCGTTTTGTTCAGCATAAATTTGACGGACACATCGAGCAGAAGAACTGGGCGATCACACAGGCGAAAGGTCCCTGCGTACTATCCCTTGATGCGGATGAAGCGCTTTCGGATGAATTGAAACAATCTATTCTTGCAATTAAAAACAATTGGGAAAAGGACGGTTATTACATGAACCGACTCACTAACTATTGCGGTCAATGGATCCGTCACAGTGGCTGGTATCCGGATAAAAAACTTCGCCTCTGGGATTCGCAAAAAGGGAAATGGGCTGGTATTAATCCTCACGATAAGTTTGAGATGTTTGAAGGCGATAAAGCAACCGGGTTTTTGAAGGGAGATATTTTACATTACAGTTATTACTCTGTTGAAGATCATTATAAGCAGGTGGAGAAGTTTTCTGCCATTTCTTCTGATGTATTGCATGTGCAAAATAGAAACGTTTCTTATCCGATGATCTTTCTGAAGGCAGGATTTAAATTCTTTCGTAATTATTTTCTGAAGCTTGGATTTCTGGATGGGAAATACGGATTTATTGTCTGCAAAATTTCTGCGCGCGAAACATATCTCAAGTATTTGAAACTATATCGCCTGAATCAGTAACGGATTTTTCTCTGCAGAAAAGATAGAATGAATTGAAGAAGGCAAAGAACGTTACTCCCGCCTGTGTTTCAAGCGTATCCTCCGTAAACATGGATAAGAATGCAATGATGAAAAATATCATATAAAGGTAATCGCTGAGTTTCCTTTCTGCAAACATAGGATAGAATAAAGTAAAAAGAAACCAAAACATGCCAATAATTCCGAATGCTGCTCCGATAGAAAGAAACTGATTGTGTGATCGCAGTCTCCATTTTTTTGTGAGTGGTGAATTTGTTTTTTCATATTGCGTATCAAATGCTTTTTCTACATCTCCTGTTCCAACTCCCAACAGTAAATTCTCTCTAATAATTCCAACTGCGGTTTTCCAGTATTCTAAGCGCTGGGTAACGGAATGTCCGCTTGGATTTCCTCCTTTGGAATAATTATTGAATTCCCATACTATTTTTTGAATCCTGGCTGTGGGATTAAAAAGACTCATAAAATTTATATTGGGAATTCCTTTTTCAATCGCTTTCACTTCTTTTTCGGATAGGGCACTTATGCCTTCTGCATCTTTTGTTAATCCTTTTGAAGTAAGGAATCTGATGAGTGTGTATTTTATCTCATTTCCTCGGAGATCTTTTCCATTATAATCCAACTTGCTTTTTTTGTTCCATTCTTCAGAAAGTTCTTTTTCGCAGACATTGAGCCATACATAGTTTCCGTTTTCTGTTTCAAGGATAGCAGTGTCTTGTGCGTAGGGATTTCCATTTTTTGTCAGCAGAGGTAGGCTTTTTTTATCACCGATCGGTTTGTTGTTTAATTCATAGGAGAGGGACGAGAAGGTTTTTGTGGCAACAATTCCTCCAAGGAGAATAATTGAAAGCAGTACGATCTTTAATGAAACTTTTCGAGTATGCAAAAACAATCTTATTATTAAAACAACAGATACTATTGCAGTGCAGATCAACCCCGTGGCAGATTCCATCATGATGAGAAACAGTAGCAGCCAAATGATCAGCAGCGGGACAGCAACTTTTAGAACAGAAGATTTTTTTGTAATGAAAAAGTATCCGAGAATAAATAGGGTTAAGCTGATGAGCAATCCGAAACGAATATGCGAAATAAAAACAGATGCTTCATAGGGTTGAAGGATTTGTTTGCGGGTAAATCCAAGCAGCACATAAAAGCATGCCAGAGATGCAGCGATCACTGAAAAAGAAAATAGATATAAAATCTTCTCAAATATTTCTTTTCGCAGGGGAGGAGAAGAGGAGAAAATCAATGGCAACAGCAAAAGTGGAATTTTCTTTCTTATATCTTCCAGTCCATACGAGAAATCAGAGGTATAGGTAAGTCCAATCAAATGAAGGACGAAAACAGAACTGATTACAACAGCGGTTTTGTTTTTTGTAAAAAGTTTTATTTTTTCTTTTAAATTACCTTCCAAGAGCCATGAAAAGAGTAGAATGATCTCTGAAATGCTCATCAGTAAATTAGACCAAGGCAGGGATGCGGCAAGAAGAAATATTCCAAACAGGTAGGAATATGAAAAAAAGTTTTTTTGAGAGGAGCGTATCATTTTATTTTCATGACTGCAATTGGAACGAAAGATATGTTAGAATATTATTCCTGCAAAAATAAAAATCCCCTCCGGTTTGTCTGGAAGGGATTTTTAAAAAATAGTTAAGATAAATTATCCTCCTTTTTTCTTTGGAGTTTTATTGTCTTCCGGTTTTTTCATGTCTTTTGAATCTTTTTTAATATCAGCCGGAATAACTTCATCTTCATCCTCTTCAGCAGTATTGGCTTTCGCTGTTGTTTCTCCATGTTTTCCAATCAATTTATATGGGCCTTTTCCGGCAAGAATGGATTCGTAAAGCTGTTTGTCGTTCAATACTTTGATGGCTTCTTTGAGCTCATTGTCAGCTCTCAACACTGATTCGAGCCGCCCGCGCTGAAAGTAATACCTCGAAGCAATTTCTTCTTCCAGAATATTCTTAATCTCAGTTTTATAGTTGGTGATATCTTCTTTTTTATTTTCTTCAATTTTTGATTTTAGATCATCATAGTCTTTTTTAATGTTTTCAAAATACTTTTCGCTTTCTGTGTTCTTTTTTAATTCTTCAAGGGATTTCTCGCTTTTGGTTGTGTATTTATAATCTTTATCTGCAATGTATTGAAGAAAATCTTTGTACTCATCTTCCGTCATCGAAAATTCTTTTGAAGTAGTAATTGCATTGTGAGAGAGACGATATTTGGTAGCATAGTCAAAGAAATAATTTTTTTGAGCCAGTGTTCCGGTAATTAATGCATATGTTTTGGGTTCAAGTTTGATGTCCGGAAAAATTCCGCTTCCATCATAAACACTTCTTCCGTTTTTGGTTTTGAATTCGCGGATAAGAGAATCGGGGATGTGTTCAGCTTTTCCTTGCGTGTTTTTGTGCAGGTAGTCCAGTTCTTGTATGCATCTTCCACTGGGAGTATAATACTTCGCAATGGTAACTTTCATTTGTGTTCCGTAGGAAAGCGGAACGGTTTGCTGCACAAGTCCTTTTCCAAAGGTGCGCTGACCCAATACGACTGCTCTGTCCAAATCCTGCAGTGAACCGGTAACGATTTCAGAGGCAGATGCGGAATTCTTGTTGGCCAGCACTACGATAGGCATGGTGGTGTCAAGAGGAGTGTACATTGCTTTGTGAATACGATTCATTTCCTTTACTTTTCCTTTTTGCTCAACAATGGTTTGATCCTTGCCTACAAACGTGTTTACAATGTCAACCGATTCTTTCAGTAACCCGCCACCGTTATCGCGCACATCAAAAATTAATGCCCTTATCTTATTTTTTTCTTTTAATTCCTGAAAAGCAGTTTTTACTTCTTTGGCTGCATTTTCCGTGAAGCCGGTAAGTTTGATATAGCCAATGCCATCTGCAACCACTCCATAGTAAGGAACATTTTTAATTTTTATTTCTTCGCGAACAAGAGTTATTTCAAAAGGTTTCTTTTCATTGTCGCGCTCAACCAGCACTTTTACAGACGTGTTTGCCTGTCCTTTCAAAAGCTTGCTCACATCTGACGTAGATTTTCCTTTAATGGACTTACCGTCAATTTCTGTGATCTTATCTCCCGCCATCAATCCGGATTTCTGAGCCGGAAACCCTTCGTAGGGTTCGCCAATCATCACGTAATCTCCTTTCTGGCGTATGAGCGAACCGATCCCGCCATACTGACCCGTTACCATCATTTTATAATCTTCGATATCGGACTCGGCATAAAATTCCGTGTAAGGATCAAGCGTGTTGAGCATTTCATCAATTCCGTGTTTGATGAGTTCACCCGGCTTGATGTCGTCCACATAATAGGTGTTCAGTTCGCGCAGCAGCGTGGCGAAGATGTCGAGGTTCTTCGACAGTTCAAAATAATTGTCAACAAAGCCAAAAGAAAAAATAGTAACGAGAGGAATTGATCCGATGAGGATCCATTTCTTTGCCCGCTTAAGAAGTGATGATGAAATTTTCATATATGTTATTTATCAGCCCCTCCCAGCCTCCCCGAAGGGGAGGAGCAATTTTTTTTTCTTTTAGTTTTCCACCTCCTTCCCTTCGGGAAGGGCGGGATGGGCTTTTGTTTTTTATTTTATGGAACCGGATCGTATCCTTGCCCGCCCCAGGGATGGCATGAACACACTCGCTTCATTGTGAGCCAACTGCCTTTCAATGCCCCATGCTTTTCTATTGCTTCTATTCCGTAATGCGAACAGGTTGGCTGGTATCTGCATGAGTTTCCAATAAAAGGCGACAATGTTATTTTATAAAGTTTGATAAAGCTAATTAAAATTATTCCGGCAAATTTATTCACGATGTTAAATTATGTTAATGGCAAAGGAGTTATAAATTACAAATTATACATTAGTGAAGCATCATTCATAATTAAACATTGATAATTTCTTGAACCTTCTGTAAAGATACAATCATTTTCTTTTCAATTTCCTGATAAGGAAGTTCTTCTTTTGAGATATAAATAATCATTAATGCAATAGATAGATTCTTTTCTTTTAGCATTTCATAAAGTGAGTGCTTGTTTTTTCTGTAAGACTCGCGGATTCTTCTTTTAATAGTGTTTCTGTCCACTGCTTTTGCGAAAGATTTTTTAGGAACTGAAATTCCCAGTTGCGCCTCACCCACAACCCCGCTCCTCAAGGAGAGGGGAGTAGGGGAGGTTGTGTTCGTTTCTATCCAGATCAATTTAAAGGGGAATACAGAAATACTCTTACCTGACTCAAAGATGGATTCAAATATTCTTTTGTTTGTAAGGCGTTCCGCTTTCTTAAAAGTGTTGCGTATCATCTGTCAAAAATACAAAAGCCCAGACGGTAGCAACAATGCTTTTGTGGAAACGAAGATTGGGGATTATTGCACAATCACTTTCTTAGTCACGGAATAGCCATCCACATTCAATGTAACAAAGTACACACCCGGGCTAAGAGCGTTTCTGTTTAAGGGCAGCGAATAAGTGCCGGCATGCAATTCTGCTTTTGCCGAAACAGGCATAACCTCTCTGCCAACAATATCATATACGCCAATCGACACATTGTATTTGTTAAGGATATAGAAAGAGATCGTTGCATTGTCGTTGAATGGGTTGGGAAAAACGCTAAGGTCAAATCCACCTGCAAATTCTTCAGCAATTCCGGTGGTTCCTATGTTAATGTCATCAATGTATATGTTGTTTCCTGCTCCGCTTGATGTGAACTGGAATTTAAACCGAACATCGGCTTGCCCGCCTACGTTCAGGATATTTACAGTTTCCTGTCTCCATTGGCTGGATGAAGAAGGCGTGAAAGCAGTAGAGTTGATTCCGGCATTGGCAAGTGCTGTGCCTGGTTTTGAATAACGCGAGATCCATGTGACTCCGCAATCGGTAGAGGTATATACCACCAGTTTATCTGCGTCAGCAGAATTGCGTTGAGCATGCGCAAGTTTGAATGTCATGGAAGGGGATCCTGCCAATGAGCTCAAGTCAATAGCAGGAGTGATAAACACATCAACATCTGCGCTTGTTTGAGAAAAATTATTGAGTTTCATGGAAGCAGCGCCTGTGTATGATGCAGATGTAGTTCTTGCCCATTGAGTTCCGTTTTCGTTCGTGCTTGTAAGGTAAAAATCGCTGTAAGGAAACACTGTGTTTTCAAAGTCTTCGTAATAAAAGGATTGAATAGAAGCTGTGTTTGCTAAAACTGAGATATAAGATGCTTTGGTTGCAGATTTTGTGGATACGCCAGCGCTTGCCGTTAATGTTACGCTGTAAGTTCCGGCATTAGTATAGGTATAGGTGGGATTCTGCGTTGTAGAATCCACAGTGCCATTGTTGTCAAAATCCCACTGCCATGAAGTGGGATTTGTTGCACCCCAAGATAGATCGGTAAATTTAACGGGTGTTCCTACACAAACAACTTTTTGGCTTACAGAAAAATCAGCGATGCAGAGTTGAGCCGGATTATTGACACCGGTAGCTGTTAGGTTGGATGTTTTCCATAAATTATTTCTTCCGGCAACTGATGAAGTTATGGCACCCAGCATTCTGCTTTTTTGCCCGGCAGTAAACATTTTTGTGCAGTACGAATATTCCATGTAATTCTCAATATTTTCTGCTGTACCCGGGTTGCATACGCCAGCCGTTGCAGAAATAGTATCACAGGAAGTCCACCCTTTTGTTTCAGGAGTATCAGTAACCCCGTCATCACCGCAGGTGACCCCCGGTGTTTTGGATGCGGAACCAACACAAGCCCATGTGTGGCAGAGATCAAGCCAATGTCCTACTTCATGTGTCAGCGTTCGGGAATTGGAACTGTTGCTGGTTCCTATACTGCCCACATAATTGTGAAGAACCATTATGCCATCATATTGAGGAGGAACAGATCCGGGATAATATGAATATCCTGCAGATAATACGTTAGCCATACTCGCACATGTCCAGATATTCAGGTATTGGTTTGACGACCAGTCGTTTAGTTTGGAAGTATCATTTGCCTTATAGGTAAGAGTGGTGGCAATTCGGTCAATCCCATTGGTGCAATTTCCATTGGGGTCTATTTGTGCCAGCGTGAACTGAATTCCAATATTTGCGATATTGTTTTTAAACGCAGGCATCACAGTTGCCGTATCGGCATTTTGTTTCTGAAAATCTCTGTTTAAAATAGCAATGGCATCTTTTATCTGTGCATCTGAAATGTTTTCAGATCCGTAATTGTGCAATACATGCACCACTACCGGAATGGTGTAAATAATGGATTGTGTTTGTAAAGCCGAGTTTAGCTTGGCATTGTTTTGACTTTCCATCCGCAGCCGTTCAAAGGTTGCATGGAGCCCCGGATATTTATCAAAAAGTTTCTGCGTTGCTTCGTCTGTTCCGCAGTACTTGCGCGGTTCTTCAGGAACAGGAACCTGCTGGGCATATAGCATTGAAAAAGAAATATGAAATAAGATAGTGGCAATAAGATAAAGGATTTTTTTTTTCATATAGAAACGGTATGGCTTATTTTTTTCTCTCTTATGAAATGGAATTTATTGAACAATTACTTTTTTTATCACGGAGTAGCCATCCGCATTCAGTTTAACAAAATAAACCCCCGGGCTAAGAGCGTTTCTGTTTAAGGGAAGCGAATAAGTGCCGGCATGCAATTCTGCTTTTGCCGAAACAGGCATAACCTCTCTGCCAACAATATCATACACACCAACGGATATATTGTATTTTTCAAGGATGTTGAAAGAGATGGTTGCATTGTCGTTGAATGGATTAGGAAAAACAGTAAGATCAAATCCGTTTGCAAATTCTTCTGCAATGCCTGTGTTTCCTATGTTAATGTCGTCAATATAGACATTGTTCCCTGTACCGCCTGATGTAAATTGAAATTTAAACCTGATGCTGGAACCTTTTGTAAAACTTACAGTTTCCTGCCTCCACTGGCTTAATGAAGAAGGCGTGAACGGAGTAGATTTAATTCCGGCTGTGGAAAGTAACGCGCCTGACATTGAATAGCGCTGATTCCAGGTAACTCCGCAATTGGTAGAGGTGAGTACCTCCAATTGATTATTATCAGTGGAACTGCGTTGAGCGTAGGAGAGTTTAAATGACATATAAGGGCTTGTAAGAGCACTCATGTTAATGGCAGGAGTGATAAACGCATCAACATCACATTCAGATGTTGAAGAAAAGCTGCTGAGTTTCAGAGAAGCAGCGCCTGAGTAAGATGCCGATGTGGTTCTCGTCCACTGAGCTCCGGTTCCGCTTGAAACATAGCAATCGTTGTAAGGGAAACTTGCATTTTCAAAGTCTGCGTAATAGGACGGTGAAAGAGAAGCCGTATTAGCTAAAACTGAAATATAAGATGTTTTGGTTGCAGATTTTGTGGATACACCATCGCTCACCGTTAGTTTTACGCTGTATGTTCCGGCAGCCGTATAAGTATAGGCAGGGTTCTGTGTAATATCATCTGTTGTTCCATCATTATCAAAATCCCACTGCCATGAAGTGGGAGCTGCATTCCACGACAGATCGGTAAATGTAACAGCTGTTCCCAAGCAAACAACTTTTTGATCCACAGAAAAATCAGCGGTGCATAGTTGGGGGGTATTGTTAACACCCGTAGCTGCCAGGTTGGAGGCTGTCCATAAATTATTTCTTCCGCTGATGGGAGAAGTTAGAGTGGCATTCATTCGGGCGCTTTGTCCTATAGAAAACATATTCATGCAATTGCCATTGGTATAATCCATATAATCGGAAAACATTCCGCCATTAGGAGCATTACCGCATGCTGCATCAACGGAAGGAAAGGTGGGACAAACGGATTGATGTATATTCTGAGTAGGTGTGTCGGTTACCTGATCGTCTCCGCAGATATCATCTCCCCATATATGGATCAAATTAAACCAATGCCCCACTTCGTGAGTGGCGGCTCTGCCTTTGTCGCCACCAACTGCTGCTGTTCCAATTGATCCTGTATAATTACTTCGCAATACAACTCCGTCTGTACTGGGGTCTGCTTGTGCTCCTGGAAATTGAGCGTACCCCAATACAGTACCGGATATGCCTTGAGGATCAATAGAAGCAACCACCCATATATTTAAATATTGATTGGGCGGCCAAACGCTTAATGGTTTTACGTTATTGCGTGCATTAAAGGTAAGAGCCGAATTAATCCGTTCAATTCCTGAAGTGCAATTTCCGTTAGGGTCTAGTTGTGCCAGCCGGAATTCAATCTGGCAATCGGCAGCAAGTGATTGAAATGGAGCCGGTGTGTTTCCTGTATCCGTGTTGAGGCGCCTGAAATCTAAATTCAGAATTCTGATCTGATCTTTTATCTGCGCATCTGAAATATTTTCGCTGCCTCCGGCATGTATTACGTGAAACACAACGGGTATTATTTTTACCGCGGAGGCCATTGGGTTTTGAGAATTTTTTTGTTGTTTGTAGTTAGCTTCAAAAGTTCTTGTATAGGATTCTAATGCCTGCTGATTTTTGACATATTGAGGATCGGTAGCCATGAGTCTTAAGTGTTCCTCATGTGCTAAGCACCACCCCTTGTTATTTGTTTGTGCAAAAAGGGTTGCTGATGTCAACGAAAAGATGGCAAGCATTAAAACAGAGACTTTTTTCATATAGCTAATTATTAATAAGGATGATTTTTTATTGCATTTTTAAATTACCTTCCGCTTTTGGCAGATCATAAATGGTATTAATTACTGTGTTATGTGCGAAACACTTTGTGGATAAAGGTATACTGCTAAGTCTAATAAAACAAATAATGTTTAGTAAGTGGTTGTATATTTTTAGTAAGTGGCAAGCGATTTAGTTTATTAGTTTGAAAGCACAATAAAGGTACACTAAATAATTATAATCAGCAAAAGAAAGTTTCAATAAATTATCCCAATGCCTGCTTTAGATCTCCAATCAGATCTTCTGCATCTTCAATGCCCACGCTTAAGCGCAGAAGTGAATCCACTACGCCTGATCTTTCGCGCTCTGCTTTGGGAATGGATGCATGTGTCATGCTCGCAGGATGACCGAGCAGAGATTCCACGCCTCCGAGAGATTCAGCCAGTGAAAATACTTTTACAGCGGATGCAACTCGAAAGGCTTCTTCCATGGAATTTCCTTTCAGCGTGAAAGAAATCATTCCTCCGAAATCTTTCATTTGTTTTTTTGCAATGGCGTGATTGGGGGAATCAGGAAATCCGGGCCAGTTTACTTTATCAACCTTGGGATGAGATTTCAGGAACTCCGCCACTTTTCTTCCGTTCTCGCAGTGACGATCCATTCTCACATGCAATGTTTTTATTCCGCGAAGAACTAAAAAGCTGTCCATAGGTCCCGGGTTTGCACCGCTGGAGTTTAGAATGAAAGCCAGTTGCTCATAAAGTTTATCATCGTTGGTGCAGGCAGCACCCATCACCACATCCGAATGACCGCCAAGATATTTCGTAGCAGAGTGCATCACGATATCTGCTCCCAGATCAAGCGGGTTTTGCAGATAAGGCGAAGCGAATGTGTTGTCCACCACAAGAATCACCTCACCCCGTCCCTCTCCCGCGGGAGAGGGAGAAAGGGAGAGGTCTTTCGCAATCTTCGCGCAAGCTGCAATATCGATGATCTTCATCATCGGGTTGGTGGGAGTTTCTACCCAGATCATTTTTGTTTTTGCGTTTACGAACTTTAAAATAGTATTCGCATCCATCATGTTCGCATAATGGAATTTTATTCCGAAAGGAGAATATATCTTTTCAAACATGCGGTAACTTCCGCCATACAGGTCATCGGTGGCGATCACTTCATCCCCGGGCTTCATCAGTTTGATGATTGCATCGCAGGCGCCCATGCCGCTTGAAAAACATAAACCGTGTTTGGCGTTCTCTATAGAAGCAATGCAACTCTCAAGCGCCACACGTGTAGGGTTTTTCCCGCGTGCATACGCATAGCCTTTGTGTTTGCCGGGCGATTCCTGCACATAGGTGGAGGTTTGGTAAATGGGAGTCATGATGGCGCCCGTAGTCGGGTCAGGTTCCTGTCCCGCATGGATGGCTTTAGTTGCAAACTTCATAGTGGTGCGAATATCGAATGAATACGAATTAACGAATGAGGAAACAAAGATAAATTTTCCTGAATACTTGTGATTTATTTTTTATTCGCATATTCGTCCCCTTTCGCTATTCGAACAATGAACAAAACATTAAAAGCCCACCTTGCCCTTTTCTTTGCGCAGGTTTTGTATGCGGTAAGTTTTCCTATAGCAAAGATCGTGATGGAAACCATTCCCTCTGTGGCACTGGTGCTGCTTCGTGTTGTGGGAGCGGTTATTTTGTTCTGGACATCTTCTCTTATTGTAAACGAAAGAGTAGAGCGCAAGGATTTCTTTCGTCTGTTTATTCTTGGAATGTGCGGTGTAGCAATAAATCAGTCGCTCTTCCTGAAAGGGCTTCATCTCACATCGCCCATAGATGCCGCCATTATGATGATTACCACTCCAATCCTTGTTCTCGTCATCGCGAGTCTGCTTATAAAAGAAAGAATAACTTCTCTGAAGTTTTCCGGAATCATTATCGGATTTTCTGGCGCTGCTTTTTTAGTTTATCAGAATCTTAGCGGTGTGCATAAAGACTCTTCTTTCCTCGGAGATGTGTTTGTTTTCATCAATGCAGTTTCGTGGGGGACTTTTTTGGTGCTGGGAAAACCACTGATGAAAAAATATCACACCATTACAATTTTGAAATGGACTTTTCTTTTCGGGTTTCCCATGGTTCTGCCATTCGGAATAAACGATGCCATGCATGTTGACTGGAGTGGTTTATCAATGAAGCTGATTCTGTTTATCGGGTTTGTAGTTGTGTTCGTTACCTTTGTTGCTTACCTGCTCAACACGCTTGCGCTGAAAGAGCTGAGCCCTGCTGTGGTGAGCGCTTACATTTATCTGCAGCCCCTGCTTACTGCGCTTATCACTATTTTTATTTTTAAAAGCGATGCGCTCACTTGGGAAAAATCCACCTCAGCGCTCATGATCTTTATCGGGGTGTATTTGGTGAGTATGGAAAAAACTTTGCCCCGATCCTAAAGGGTGAAAGTAAGAACAATAACTCCCTTTAGGGCAGGGGAAATGGGCGATCCTTTCCTATTGATATGCCTCCAGTTCTTTAAGTTCAAGCTGCAATGTTGCATTCCATTTTTCCATTGCGGCTGCATCGGCACCTAAGCCGGTTTCTTCCATATATAATTTACTGCGCTCATCCAATGCTTCTAATGCCTCGTTGTATTTTTCCTGAAACACTTTGTCGGGATCCAGTCCGAACTTGGTTTCTTTAAACAGCTTGCGGAGTTTTCGGCTCTCTACTTCATAGAGGTCGAACATTGTTCGGTAGTATTTTAATTCCTGTTCGGTTTGTTCTTCTTTGGGCGCCCATGATTTTTTTCTGTCGAAGACAGTTTCAACGGTAGCCTTTGCACGCAGAGTTTTGTAAAACTTCGCGTTCATTACCATGGTTTCCTGCCCCGTCATGCCCGGCACTCCAAGAGATTTCCCCGAAAAATCCTTCCACTCAAGCTTGCGGTTTGAAGACCAATGCAGGGTGTCGGAAGATAGTGTTTGAGAGAATGCCGGAAAGGCGAGGGCAATAAAGCTAAGCGAGAGCAGTATGTTTTTCATGATGGAGGGGCTTCCTTGTTGTTATGTTGCAATTAAAGGGCAACCGGGTTGTTATTTTTTGCGATAGAATTGAATTATTGAGCGAATGAATGCTTTGTTTTTAGCATAATCTTCTATTGTTTGTCTCTGCAATCCTATTCCTGCTATCAGGAGTTCTATTTCTTGTCTCTAGAATCCTATTCCTGCTATCAGGAGTTCTATTTCTTGTCTCTAGAATCCTATTCCTGCTATCAGGAGTTCTATTTCTTGTCTCTAGAATCCTACTCCCTGTATCAGAAATCCTACTCCCTGTATCAGAAATTCTACTCCCTGTATCAGAAATCCTACTCCCTGCATCAACAATCCTACTCCCTGCATCAGAAATCCTACTCCCGGTATCAGAAATCCTACTCCCTGCATCAGAAATCCTACTCCCGGTATCAGAAATCCTACTCCCTGCATCAGAAATCCTACTCCCGGTATCAGAAATCCTGCTCCCGGTATCAAAAACCATAGTCTTTGAATAGAAACTTGTATGTGGGCTGCTGATTTATACCCTTTCCATCATCGAAAAGAAAAAATCCCCTTCAATCTTTGCGTTCTCATCGCTGTCGGAGCCGTGAACCGCATTTGCCTCAATGGATTTTGCAAACATGGCGCGTATGGTGCCGGGTGCAGCTTTTGCAGGGTCGGTAGCTCCAATCAGTTTGCGGAAATCTTCAATGGCATTTTCTTTTTCAAGAATAATAGCAACGATGGGACCTGAGCTCATGTATTTTACAAGGTCATTATAGAAAGGACGCGCTTTATGCACTTCGTAAAATGCGCCTGCTTTTTCGGGAGTAAGATGCAGCAGTTTCATGGCGATTATCTTAAAGCCGCCTTTAATAATTGCATCCAGAATTGCTCCTGTGTTTTTGTTAGCCACTCCATCGGGCTTGATCATGGTAAAGGTTCTGTTGGTCATAAATTTAGGTTAATGGTTATGTGAAAAAGAATATAAAAACAAGGATATGTTTTTCTTTATGGAAAATATTTGTAAATATCTTTTCGGTTTAAAAGGCGGGTTAAAATAATCTTCTGATTTTCAAAGAAAAATCCAAGGCGGTGATTTCCTATGCGTATGCGGTAAGCGGATTTATGCCCTTTCATCTTTTTCAGGTTATGCAGCAGGTTCAACTGCTCTGTTTTTTCAATTTCCGAAATAATCTTTTCAACCTGCTGTTTCAAATGCTTATCATTCACCGCTTCGATGTCCTTTAAAAAACGTTTGTCGTAAAGAGCATTCATTTGCGAAGCGCTTTCAAAACAGTTTCTTTATCAACATATTCACCTGTCCTCCCTTTGAGCATTGCTTTGAGCAAGCCGTAGTCCTCTTTATCTTCTTCGGTAAGTAGGGATGCTTTCAGGTGCAGCCGTTCAGCCAGCGCATAAAAAAGAGATTTGTCTTTTTCTGATTTAAGATTAATAACGAGAGTTTCCATAGTTTTATAAATTATTTATTCCGAAGGAATCCCTTCGGGGACAAAGATAAAAAAAGCACTTCATGTCTTGTCAAATGTTTTTACATTTGCCCCGATTTCTTAATGATAGAAACGTTAATATTAAGTCAATCTTTATGAAGAAACTTCTACTCATTTTGTCTGTTGCAACATTTGGTATTGCACATGCACAGTGGAAAGAAATATCTCCTATGAGAGACTATCTTAGAGATGTTACTTTTATTAACTCCACTACCGGATATGCTGTCGGAGGAGACGACAACAAACAGAAAGGATTTGTACTGAAAACCACAGATGGTGGCAATACATGGACTATTCAAACGGATGTTACGGACAGAACACTCAATACAGTGTATTTTTACAATTCAAGTGTAGGATATGTTGGTGGAGACAATGGAAGGATTTCTAAAACAGTGGATGGAGGTGCTACATGGACTTCATGTAACTATAATACAGTGCAACCTATAACTTCTATTTTTTTTACCAGTGCAACTACAGGTGTGGCTGTTGGTTGGTACGGAGTAATTATAAAAACAACGGATGGAGGTAATACGTGGAGTGCATCATCAACCGGAACCAATGCTAATTATACCAATGTGTATTTTACAGATGCCAGCACCGGTTTTATTGCAGGTTCGGAGTTTCTTAAAACAACGGATGGAGGCGCAACATGGACAAATATGGGTTTGACTGTCGGTGGAAAAAAATTCTATTTCGTTGACAAAAATACCGGGTATTTGGCAGGGTATAACCCTTTAAGCAAAACGATAATAAAAAAAACTACTGATGGTGGTACAACATGGATAGAGACAGCAACACCATCTATGGGTGATCTTAATAATGTATTTTTTCGTGATACTAACAACGGATTTGTAGTTGGAATGGGTGGAGTAATCTATTCCACATCAAATGGGGGAACTACATGGGTTAGCAAAAAGAGCAGTACCACCACTGTTGATTTATATGGAGTAGCTATGTTAGACTCAGGGAAAGCGCTCATTGTAGGAGATGGACAAAATTTATCAAACTATCTTACATATAACCTTATGATGAAAACAGCAGATACAGGAAAAACATGGAACAGAGTTTTGTCCGGAGCAGCTACTTTTAAATCCGTCTATTTTTTTGATGCTGATAATGGTTTTGTTATTTCAAATGATGGTAGTGACGCTTATGATGGGTACGGCACATATAACACTTTATGGCATACAACCAATGGCGGTACAATATGGAATATTAAAACCAATGTCTCCAAGTCACTGCTTAACGCAGTTTATTTTACAAGTATTACCACCGGTTTTGCAGTTGGCAAGAATGGTGCAATTTTGAAAACTATTGATGGAGGAAATACATGGGTGGCAACATCGTCCGGAATAACAACAGAATTATCAGATGTGTATTTTGTAAATTCACAAATCGGTTATATTTCAGGAGGGAAAAAGGATATGAGCTATAACAACAATGATACATGTGTTATTCTAAAAACCACAGATGGCGGCAATACATGGATTCAACAAACTTGCGACACTCTATTTAAGCTTTATTCCATTAATTTCCCTACAGCAAATGCAGGCTATGCTGCCGGAGATAAAGGAATTATTGAAAAAACTACCGATGGCGGAACCACATGGAAAAACATCAATAAAATCGGCACATCTTGTATGGATATTATTTTCACTTCGGCAGATACCGGTTATTTGGTGGAAGGCACCAGCAATACCAAGATTTTTTACACAACAAATGGAGGTAATACATGGAGTTCTGTCTACGTAGGTTACACCAACTCAACTTACTTTGTGGGAATAGCTGCTCTCGGCAAAGCTGCATATGCCGTAGGATATCGAAATGATGCGAGTGGAAATCTTGACTCTTATGCAATAAGCAGTGTTTTCAATTTTTCTAATTATAACGATATAGTTTATAACTCTGAACAATTAAAATTTCATGCAGTGAGTGTTCCTGCTGCTAATAGAGTGTATGCGGTAGGAGATTACCAGCGAATAATGATGTATGATACAACAATTGTAACCGGTCAAAAATCAGAATTTGAAAACAACGCAGTTACATTATTTCCAAATCCAAGCAATGGCACTTTTACGCTTGTATTAAAGAACATACATAATGAAAAGTCTCAGATTAAAATAGCGAATGTGTTGGGAGAAATGGTGTATTCCTCCACAATTAATTCTGATAAATCTGAAATCGATTTAAGTTCTCAGCCCAATGGCATTTATTTCCTCACTATAAAAACCGATTCCCGAAGGGATGGAGACCCACAAGGCACAGCAAACAAAAAAATAATCATTAATAAATAAAACACCATGAAAAACTATTTCAACTTCAATTTAACAGGGAAGAAACTTTTACCCTTATGGATATTATTTTTAATACTTTTCTTAGTGCCCTATGTGTTTATGATTTTTACAATGAGAAATATTCAACCGGGGAACAGCCCATCCGCCTTGTTTTTCCCACTTATGATCCTGTTGTGTATTGTAGCATTTGTTTTTACATTTTACGCAGCAAAATTAATGATCGAAAACATTGCCTATAAAGACAAAGCAATTGTGTTTAATGGTTCTTTTGGAAAATATATTGGAACCGTGTTGCTCGGATTTTTTCTCAGCATAATAACATTAGGTATATATATGGCTTGGTTTACAAGAAATATACACAGGTTTTTTATAGATAATTCATCCTATGATTCACAGAATTTTAAATTTCAGGGAAAGGGAGGAAAGTTGTTCGTGATTTTATTATTGACCATCTTTCTTCCTGTAATCATACTATCAATTGTAATGGTTAAATTTCTTATTGCCGGCAATACGCACCTTGCTCCCTCTTTTATTGTTATTCAGCAATTGGTTATGATGGTAATTATGATACCATATATGTATTTTGTATATAAATGGATGGTAAATGTCAACTATAAAGAGTATAACATATCATGGGAAACTAATTTCTGGAACTCATGCGGGAAAATTGTCATTGAAATTGCATTAACAATTATCACCCTAGGAATTTATATGCCTTTAGCCATGCTTCGCTTATACAAATATTTTGCCGACCGAACTATAGCTGTATCAAATGAGAGCAAGCAAAGATTTGGTTATGATATAGACCCGTTAAATGATTTTCTGCTCCTGTGGGGACAAATGCTTTTAACCATTATTACACTTGGCATTTATTATCCTTGGGCTTGTTGTAAAATAGGGAAAAGGATATTAAGTAAAACATATTTGCAGAAGAATTAACTCAGCATTCAAAAAAAAAGCCCTCTCAAAAGCCCACCCCAACCCTCCCAAATGGAGGGAATTTCAGGGCGTGAAAGTCCTCCCCAATGGGGAGGTCCCGATAGCGATCGGGATAGGAGGGGCTTCTTCTAAACCCTAAACCCTATGCCATTTTCAAAAATCAACCTCACCCTCAGCCCCGCGCAGATGACGGCTATTCAAACCGCCATTAATGCGCTTAAAAGCACGGCTAACATGCCTGCGCAGTTCAACCTCACAAAAGCCGAACGCAGAACCTTGCCCAACATCAGCAACGAGCGTTACCCCTATGTGCAGCGCGCCATAAAAAATCATGCTCCCGTCAACCCCAACTTTGTAAGCGGCTTTGCAGGCACAGTGGCAGAAGCAACCAACGATTTAACTTTTTATGATCAGGTGGGTAACTTCATCGGGCAGTTGAAACAAATAGTAGAAATTTATGAGGACACTCAGCAGGTGGCAGGCAGCGAAGCATATACATGGACACGCGCCTTTTACAACACAGCAAAGAGTGCAGCCGTTAATCAGGTGCCCGGAGCAGATGCGGTGGTGGATGATTTGGCAAGCATGTTTCAGATAGCAAACAATAGCGATACGCCTCCTGATAATTAATAATTAACATCAGAATATCAGAAATGCTATTTTTTTGTTCAAAAATGCTACTCAAACGTACATCCAACATGCTCAAACATACATTGAACATGCTTGAACGTACATTTAACATGCTCGAACGTACATCTGATGTGCTCAAACAAGTATTCAAGATGCTTAAACATACATCTAATGTACTTAAACGTACATATAATATGCTCAAACGTACATCCAATGTGCTCAAACGTGCATATATTTGCGCATCATGAAAAAAATAACCCCTGAAGAATCGGCACAAATGCCGATAAAAGGCACAGGTAATTCCTCACAGTTTTACAAAGCAATCATTAGTTTGCATATTGGCGAAGTGTTGTTCATCAGCAAAAAAGAATTCACGCTTTCGCGCTCACCAGCGAGAATATGCCGCACTATTATGAAGCGTTTCCCTGATGTAAAATACAGATTCGGAGAAGTTGCCGATGGCAGCGGCTGGAAGGTGGAAAGGCTGGAGGTGAAGAAGCCCTGAAAGATTTCATCACTCGGGTGTTGTATAGGCGAAGAGTGTTGCATAATGTTTTTACATTTGCCCCGATCTCTTAATATAGAAACGTTAATATTAAATCAATCTTTATGAAGAAACTTCTACTCGTTTTGTCTGTTGCTGTTTGCGGAATTATACTGATGGGCTCCTTCGGAGCAAATGCTCAAACTATTTCAGCAGGAGGATATCATGCTGTTGCACTTTGCAGTGATAACACTGTGCGATCGTGGGGAGGCAATCAATATGGCGCACTTGGCAATGGATCTACATCCAGCAGCTTTGTTCCTGTTTCTGTAAGTTCTCTCACAGGCATCACTTCCATTGCCGGAGGATGGAGTCATACCCTTGCGCTGAAAAATGACGGCAGGGTTTGGACCTGCGGGTATAACGCGGTGGGTCAACTTGGCAATGGAACAACCACCAATAGCAGCGTTCCGGTGCAGGTAAGTAATATTACAGGTGTTACCGCCATTGCAGGAGGAAATAATCATTCTCTTGCGTTGAAGAATGATGGCAGGGTTTGGGCTTGGGGATGGAATGCATTTGGTCAACTTGGTAATGCTACTGTTACCAACAGCAGCGTTCCGGTGCAGGTGAGTAATATTACCGGTATTACCGCCATTGCGGGAGGAGGATATGCGCATTCTCTTGCACTGAAGAGTGACGGAACGGTGTGGACTTGGGGGTATAATTCTAATGGACAGCTTGGCAATGGAACGTATGTCAACAGCAATGTTCCTGTGCAGGTAAGTGCTATTACCGGCATCACTGCCATTGCAGGAGGATATGCTCATTCCCTTGCGCTGAAGAGTGATAGTACGCTGAGTGCTTGGGGAGTTAATTTAGATGGAGAACTTGGCAATGGAACTAATACCAAAAGTAATGTTCCGGTTGCTGTAAGTTCACTCACCGGTATTACTGCCATTGCAGCAGGGCAACTGCATTCTCTTGCACTGAAGAGTGACGGTACGGTGTGGGCATGGGGATGGAATAGTCGCGGACAACTTGGCGATGGAACCAATAACAACAGCAATGTTCCGGTTCAGGTTAGTTCCCTCACGGGCATTGTTGCTATTTCAGCAAGATATGAGTATTCCCTAGCACTAAAGGGGGATGGCACTGTGTGGGCATGGGGAATTAATTCGGATGGTGAACTTGGCAATGGAACCACAACCAATAGCAATGTGCCTGTTCAGGTAACAGGGCTTTGTCAGATGGCAACTGCAGTAAATGAAATTACAGAGCCCTTAGCAATATCGGTTTATCCAAATCCAACAACAGGGATATGCCGCCTCTCCCTACCCCTCCCGATAGCTATCGGGACCAAAGGAGAGGAAACTGTAGAAGTGTATTCAGTTATGGGAAAAAGAATGGTATTCCTTCCCTTTGGGAAGGGCGGGGATGGGCTTCTTGATTTGAGCTCTCAGCCCAATGGCATTTATTTCCTCACTATAAAAACCGAACAGGGAGCGGTAAGTCGGAAACTGATTATTAATAAGTAAATTTCAAATGGTTACTTTTACTGTGTTTTAGTAATAACTGAAACATTAGATTCTTTATTTAAATATATTATAAATCCCTTTCATCATCTTATTATATTTGCAAGCTCCCAACCCCTAAAGGGGAGCATAATAGGAAGTCCCTTTAGGGACCCGATATCTATCGGGATAGGGCATCATCAAAAATGACCCATCAGGAAACCATAGAAGTTCAGGAGCTGCTCTCCGCGCGCAAACGCATTGTGATAGTAACCCATAAAAATCCGGATGGCGATGCCATGGGATCTTCGCTGGGGCTTTATAATTACCTGATCCGCAAAAAGCATAGCGTGAAAGTGGTTACTCCAAATGGGTATCCCACTTTTTTGCAATGGCTTCCGGGCGATGATAAAGTAATAGAACATTCGGAGCATCCGGATAGGGCAGAGGCGGCAATAAAGAAAGCAGATGTTATTTTTTGTCTTGACTTTAATGCGCTCAGGAGAATAGGTGAAGTGGGGAAATTAGTGAAGAAAGCAAAGGCAGCCAAGATTCTGATAGACCATCACCTTCAGCCCGAAAAGTTTGCCGATTATATGCTCTGTGATAAGAGATCCTGCTCCACCTCTCAACTTGTTTTTGATTTCATTGCACTATTGGGAGATAAAAAGCTTATCAATAAAAAGATTGCCAACTGCCTTTATACAGGTATTATGACGGATACGCTTAACTTTCGTATCGGCACCACTTCCGCCCACACGCATCACATCACTGCGGAACTTATTGAAGCGGGGGCTCAAAACAATCTGGCATACGTGAATGTGTTTGATACCAATACAGAAAATCGTGTGCGTCTGCTTGGCTACGCGCTGCAGAAGATGACCTTGCTCAAGGAATTTAATACTGCTTTCATTTCTCTTACTGCAACCGAGCTCAAGAAGTTTGGTTTTCAGAAAGGCGATACAGAAGGGTTGGTGAATTATCCGCTTTCGGTGGAGGGTATTCGCTTTTCTGTATTATTTATTGAAATGCAGGATGAAATAAAAATCTCTTTACGCTCCAAGGGGAGTTTTGATGTAAACACATTTGCACGAAAGCATTTCAGCGGAGGCGGACATCTGAACGCTGCAGGAGGAGAAGCGCACACGATGCTGGATGAAGTTGTTACGAGTTTTGTAAACCTGTTGCCTGAATATAAAGAACACCTACTACGCCCCACCTAAATCTTCCCTATTGGGGAGGACATATTAAGGATATGCATTCAAAAAAAATAAATTACATGAATATTTCACCCTCCTTTATGGGGAGGGCAGGGGTGGGGCTTCTGTTTTTTCATTTCCTCTCCTGTGGAAACGAATCTGCTCCCAAAAAACAAAATGACCCATCGCAATTCAAGCAGGCGCTTGAAAAAGTGAATAAGTATGAGGTGGAGAAAGAATCGGACGAGATCACTCAATACATTGCCCACCACAATTGGCAAATGGAAAAAACAGGAACAGGATTGCGTTACCTGTTTCTTGCAAAAGGGAAAGGAGTTCAGCCGCATTCGGGAGATTTTGTGAAAGTGAATTATAAAATATCTTTGCTGGATGGAACAGAATGCTACTCATCTGATACAGAAGGCGCAAGGGAATTTAAAGTGGAAGGTGATGATATTGAAAGCGGACTGCACGAAGCGGTTCTGCTGATGCATATAGGAGATAAAGTGAAATTTATTCTTCCATCCTACATGGCACATGGCGTGCATGGAGATGACGCAAAAATTCCTGCGCTCTCTGCCATTGTGGTGGATTTAGAGTTATTAGAAGTAAAATGAAAGCCCACCCTAAATCCTTCCCGCAGGGAAGGACTTTGAGTAAGTTGTTCCTTTTCTCCTTCCCTTTGGGAAGGATGGGATGGGCTTTTTGCTTTTTACTTTCTTCTTGTGGCAATTCCCGCTTCCCAGGTTACAGCGAAACAGAGAACGAACTTTTATACAAAATTCAGGATATAGGAGATGGGGAAAGAAAAGCGAAGCCCGATGATTATGTGACTGCGCAGATCATTATTAAGACTGAAAAGGATTCTGTTTTGTATGATACACGGAACATGGGGCCGGATGGTGCAGTAACATTTATTCTTCCTGTTCCCGAACATGAAAAAGATTACAGGGAAGGGTTTCAATTCTTATCTGAAGGAGATAGTGCAACTTTTGTTACGGATATTTATTCTGTTTATATTAAACACGACAAGGTTCCCTCGGGAATGACACCCAGCAGCATCGTGAAGGTTGAGACAAGGGTTTTAAAGATTCAGACAAAAGAAGAACATGAAAAGGAAATGCTTGCTGAGCAAAAAAAACTGGAAATGGGAGAGTTTGATGAAAAGAAGATATTGGAAAAATACATAGCAGATACTCCCCATCTGGTTGGTACTTCTCCTGTTGCCAATGGAATGTATTATGTTATACTTCGTGAAGGCAAGGGTTTTTCTCCTGATTCAGGAAGGGTAGCGCTCATAAATTACAAAGGATGCTTTCTTAATGGCAGGTGCTTTGATTCAAATTATGAGTCGCAGCCATTTGAATACATTATAGGTGCAGAAGAACAATTGATCAAGGGGCTGGAGATCGGAGTAAAGAAAATGCGCGAAGGTGAAAAAGCAAAATTTATTATACCTTCGCACCTCGCTTTTGGAAGCAGCGGATCATCCACCGGAATTATTCCACCGTTCACCACGGTGATTTATGAAGTGGAGCTTTTGAAAGTGCAATAAAAAATTAACAAATTAAAATTCAAAGTTTAAATTTATGAGTAACCAATCATCCATCATCAAACGTCTCACGCTGTTTGCCTATTGCCTGTTGCCTGTTGCCTGTTGCCTGTTATCGGCTTGTTCTAATTCTAAGTTTTCTGATTTCGAAAAAACAGAGTCGGGGTTACTCTATAAATTCCATGTGAAAGGGAAAGACACCATTCATCCTAACTATGGCCAGGTTGTTAGGGTAAAAATGGCAAAACGTCTGGCTGATTCTACATTGGAAAGCACCAATCTTATGAGTCCTGATGGGATGGAGATACCTCTTCGTGAACCCATGTTTAAAGGAGCGATCGAGGAAGGAATTACCATGATGTCGGTTGGCGACAGTGCTACTTTCCTTATGAGTACGGATTCTATTAATAAATATTTTCCTTCAAAAGATTCCACAAAAAAATTCAAACCAAATGCTTTTCTGGCTTTTGACATAAAACTCATGCAGATCAAAACCATGGAAGAAATGCAGAGGGAAGAAGATCAAAAACGACAGGAATATATTAACGATAGAAAAGAAAAAGGTCCGAGGGAACTTAGCCGCTATATTGAGGATAATCACATTGATGTGAAACCAACAGCAAGCGGTATGTATCTCATCGAGAAAGAAAAAGGGAAAGGACTCAGTCCGAAAGACGGAGACTCTGTTGTTGTGCATTACACAGGAAGTTTTCTGGATGGAACTATTTTTGATTCTTCCATGAGACGTAACGAGCCCTTTGGCTTTAAAGTAGGAGCAAAGCAGGTAATCCCCGGATGGGAGGAAGCACTCAAGTTGATGAAAAAAGGAACGGCAGCTACCATTATTCTTCCTTCTTCGCTTGCGTATGATTCAACAGGATATATAAATCGCCAAACCGGAAAATATTTTATTCCTCCTTATGCACCTATGAAATTCGACATTCAGCTTTTAGACATTAAAACAAAAAAATAAATTATGAAAAAAATATTTTTATTTCTCTCAGTAACTTTTTTTGCAAGCTGCATGTTTGCGCAAAAAGAAAAACAAAAACCGGGAGCTGAAGATAAAATGTTCTTGAGCAAGCAGGCAGATGGCATGTATGTGAAATTTGAAACAAACAAAGGAAATATTTATGCTTTGCTTGAGTACAAGAAAACCCCTATGACGGTTGCAAACTTTGTTGGCTTGGCAGAAGGCACAATAAAAAACAATGCTAAAGCCGAAGGCGTTCCGTTTTACAATGGATTGAAATTCCATCGTGTGGTTCCTAATTTTATGATTCAAGGGGGAGATCCTTTAGGAAACGGCATGGGTGATCCCGGTTATAAATTTCCTGATGAATTTGACACAACGTTAAAGCATATTGGCCCCGGTATTTTAAGTATGGCTAATTCAGGTCCGGGCACTAACGGTTCGCAATTTTTTATTACTCATGTTGCTACTCCTTGGCTGAATGGCAAGCATACTATTTTCGGACATGTACTAGAAGGACAGGATGTGGTAAATAAAATAGCAGCAAATGATACGATGAAAAAGGTAATCATAATGCGTAAAGGAAAGGATGCCGATGGATTTGTAGCTGCAACTGTTTTTGAAAAGGAGAAAAAGACGATAGGTGAAAAAAATGCTATAAAAGAAAAGGAAGCATTGGAAGCCATAAATAAAATGTTTGCAAATGCAATAACAACAGCATCGGGTTTAAAATATGTTGTGGAAAAAGAAGGTACTGGAAATTCACCCACAGCAACAAGTAATGTAACAGTACATTATACAGGCATGTTTACTGATGGAAAAGTATTCGATAGCAGTGTGCAAAGAGGTCAGCCGGCTACTTTTGGTTTAAATCAGGTTATTCCCGGTTGGACAGAAGGCGTGCAGTTAATGAAAGAAGGAGGAAGAACAAAGTTTCTAATTCCGCCAGCATTAGGATACGGTGTACAAGGTGGCGGACCAATCCCTCCAAACAGCACGTTAATATTTGAAGTGGAATTAATTAAAATAAATTAAGATCAATAATTAACTCCAAAGCAGTTTCTTTATTCTGAAAGTGAATGAAAAAGGAAATAAAGAAAGTCACTACGAACGTGCTTCTGAAGATGAAGCAAAAGGGAGAAAAAATCTCCATGCTCACTGCGTATGACTATACCACAGCCAAAATTCTTGACCATGCCGGAATTGATGTTTTGCTGGTTGGTGATTCTGCTTCCAATGTGATGGCAGGGCACGAAACCACTTTGCCCATTACACTCGACCAGATGATCTATCACGCATCCTCTGTTGTGCGTGCAGTAAATCGAGCCTTGATTGTAGTGGATCTTCCTTTTGGTTCTTATCAGGGAAATTCTAAAGAGGCGCTGAATTCTGCTATCAGGATCATGAAAGAATCCGGTGCGCATGCTGTTAAACTGGAAGGTGGAAAAGAAATAAAAGAATCGGTAGAGCGGATTTTATCTGCCGGAATTCCTGTGATGGGACATTTGGGGTTAACGCCTCAGTCCATTTATAAATTTGGAACTTACGAAGTACGCGCAAGAGAAAAAGCAGAAGCCGAAAGAATTTTGAGTGATTCGGAATTGCTCGAAAAAATTGGATGTTTTGCTATTGTTCTTGAAAAAATTCCTGCAAAACTTGCCACACAAGTAGCGAAAAATATCAGCATCCCTGTAATTGGAATCGGAGCAGGAAGCGGTGTAGATGGGCAGGTGCTTGTTCTTCACGACATGCTTGGATTTAACCATGAATTCAACCCCCGTTTTCTTCGCAGATATTTAAATCTCTACGATGACATCAAAGGAGCGGTTCAGAAATATATTAAGGACGTGAAGTCGCAGGATTTTCCGAATGCCAAAGAACAATATTAAAAGCCCATCCCCGCCCTTCCCATTAGGAAGGGAGAAAACAACACAGCAATGAGTAGTAGTCATTTGAAAGTCCTCCCTAATGGGGAGGATTTAGGTGGGACTATTCTTTTTGAGGACAACCACTTAATCGCGATAAATAAAAAACCTTCCGACATCGTTCAGGGAGATAAAACGGGCGATACTCCTCTCAGCGAAAAAGTTAAACAGTACATCAAAGAAAAATACAGCAAGCCGGGAGAAGTGTATCTCGGTGTTGTGCATCGCATTGACAGACCCGTGAGCGGGGTTGTACTTTTTGCCAAGACCAGCAAGGCGCTTTCACGACTAAATGAAATGTTCCGCGATAAGGAAGTGAAGAAAACCTATTGGGCGGTGGTTAAGAATAAGCCAAATCCTGAAAGCGGACACTTAATCCATTACCTGAAAAAGAACGAGCAGAAAAACATGTCGCGTGCGTATGAAAAAGAAACAGGCGATGCATTAAAAGCGGAGTTGGATTATAAAATCCTTTTCAGCTCGGATAATTATCATTTGCTGGAGATCAATCCGCTCACCGGAAGACATCATCAGATTCGTGTTCAATTATCAACCATTGGCTCTCCGATAAAAGGAGATTTTAAATATGGTTTTAAAAGAGGAAATGAAGATGCTTCTATTCATCTTCACGCCAGAAAAGCGGAGTTCATTCATCCTGTAAGCAAATTACCCCTTGTAATTGAAGCAAATCCGCCTGACGAAGTGTTGTGGAATTATTTTCTAAAAATGCTGCGATAGAAACTACCATTTCTCGCGTCTCCATTGCTTTTTCTCGCTTTTCATTTTCTTACTTTGCATTCTTCTCTCTTTTGATGATCTTGTAGCTTTGGTGCGAATTCTCTTTTTAGCTTTTTGAAAGGCGGAAGTGATGAATGAATGGAATTTCTTGAGCGCGATCTCTTTATTCTCGAACTGAGAACGTGTTTCCTGAACAGTAACTTTAAGGATACCTTCTTTGTTGATGTGGCGTTTTAGTTTTGATAAGATGACTTGCTTCTGCTCGTTGGTTAATAACTTAGAATTCATTACATCAAAATGTAGTTCTACCTTTGTAGAAACCTTATTTACATTTTGTCCTCCGCTTCCGCTGCTGCGGGAGGCGGTGAAAAATATTTCCGAATCAAGATGAGGTATCATCAACGAATAACGAATAAGTTACGAATGTACAAATTTATAATTGCTACTTGGTGCTTGTCGCTGGCTGTCATGCTGAGCGGAGTCGAAGCATCTTTTGCTCAAGTTAATTCCGATAGCTTGATTGCTGTTTACACTCAGAAAATGCAAAAATATTTGGTTAAAGATAACTCCATTTATAAAATTATAAGTTTATGCAAAGCTGGTGTTGACATTAATCCTCCTGAATCAGATACATCTGAATTAGGAAGCATCATAAATTGGAATGTAGTTGATGACTTATTGAAAATTCAATTGAAAGAAAAAATAAATCTAACATTTGTTTACGGTGATATGGCAGTTGGAATTTCCGAAAAATATTCCATTAGAGATTCCTTAAAACCATTGTTGCATTATAAAATCGCTCTTGACCCCGGTCACATCGCAGGCGATCTTGCAACTGCCAAAATGGAAAAAAAATGGGTGGAGATGAAAAAGGCTAAGATTCAACTTATTGAAGGAGAACTTGCCCTCGCTACCGCACTAATTCTAAAAAAGAAATTAGAAGCTGAAGGAGCCACCGTAATGCTTACTCGCGACAAGCCTAATATTTCTTCTTTCGGAATTGATTTTAAAAAATGGAAAGATAGTTTGTTTCATAAATCTCTTGATTCGGCTTACGCAAGAGGTGACGTGTCTTTTGAAGAAAGAAACTTCCTTTTGAAAAAAGCAAACGATACGGAGATATTCAGAAGGTTTTTTCTGCTGGAGGAGATGCATGAGCGTGCACGGAAAATAAATGAGTTTCATCCTGATTTAACACTTGTCATTCATTACAATGTGGATGAAACAAATAAAAACTGGAACAAACCGACTAAGAAAGATTTTGTGATGGCATTTGTTGGTGGCAGTTTCAGTGCGGAGGAGTTAGATAAGCCCGAAGCGCGAATTGATTTTCTGCGTTTACTTCTTACTGATGATATTGAACATTCAATTGAGTTTTCAAAATATATTGTAAACAGTTTATCTGAAAAACTGGATGTTCCTGTTGCGCTGGATTCATGCGCTATTTATCTTCGGGATAATTGCATAACAACCAGTGTGAACGGAGTGTTCTGCCGCAATCTTACGCTTACGAGAATGGTGAAGGGAACTTTGTGTTATGGCGAATCGCTTTATCAGGATAATATAAAGGAGTGCAAAGCGCTGAGCAAAAAAGACGCTTCGACCCCGCTCAGCGTGACAAACGGAATTAAAACTTCCAAGCGAGTAGAGGAGGTGGCGAAAGCATATTATGAAGGGATAATAAATTATGTGAAGAAAAAGACACCCTAAATCTCTAAAGGGACTTTGAAAAAATATGAATGATAACATGTTCTATAAAGCAAGTCCTCTAGTTTTTCAAATAGCTACTGAACTAAGGAGTAAACCTACTCCTGCTGAAGAGTTACTTTGGAGCTATATTGGGCAAGGACAACTCGGTATAAAGTTCAGAAGACAGCATCCAGCATCAATGTATGTTTTGGATTTCTATGCTCATAAATTGAAACCTGCAATAGAAATTGATGGTAGTATCCACTCAAATGACGCTGTAAAACGAAATGATGTTAACCGGCAATCTCACCTCGAATCGTTAGGAATATGTTTCATAAGATTTTCAAGTGAGCAAGTGCTGACTGATTTGGAATTCGTACTTTCTGAAAAAAAATACAATACTCATGAATAATAACTCCCCTTTAGGGGTTGGGGGTATATGATGGATAAATATTTCTCAGGAAGAGGCGCGCAGGTAAATCCGCACAATCGTTTCATTAAGAATTCTTATGTGCAGGAATTTTCTGAAATGATAGACGAGGAAATGCTTCAGGAAGAACAAACTCAATACATAGAAGTTTTTCCTAAAACCATTGTCAATAAAGTAAAGAGCCCTGATATTCAAGGAATGTATTCCATGAATCCTTATCAGGGCTGCGAGCATGGATGTTTGTATTGTTATGCGCGCACCACGCATGAATACTGGGGTTATAGTTCCGGGCTTGACTTTGAGCGAAAAATTTTAGTGAAGAAAAACGCCCCCGAATTATTAGAGAAAGCGTTTCAAAAAAAGAATTGGGAGGCATCGCCTATCATGCTTTCAGGAAATACGGATTGCTACCAGCCTATAGAGCGTAAGTTAGGGATCACCAGAAAGATTTTGGAAGTCTGCCTGAAGTATAAGCATCCTGTATCGCTCATCACCAAGAATGCTCTTATCCTACGCGACCTTGATATTATTTTCGAACTCGCAAAGCTGAATCTTGTTCATGTGATGGTTACTATCACTTCTCTCAACGAAGAACTCCGTCAGAAAATGGAACCGAGAACCGTTACTTACAAAAATCGGTTGAAGGTTGTAAAACATCTTACGGATGCTGGAGTTGCTGTCGGAATTATGAACGCACCCATTATTCCAGGACTTAACAGTCATGAAATTCCTGAGGTCATAAAAGCTGCTGCTGAAAATGGTGCAACCGCTGCCGGTTATACCATAGTTCGCCTGAATGGAGCGATTGCCGATGTGTTTAAGGATTGGCTTCATAAAAATTTTCCTGACCGTGCGGATAAAGTTTGGAATCATATCAAATCCTGCCATGGCGGACAGGTGAACGACAGCCGATTTGGAAAGAGAACGAGTGGGGAAGGAAAGATTGCGGAATCAATTCGCAGCCTTTTTAAAATGGCGATGAAAAAATACATGCATGGAAAAGATAATAAGTTTGAATTCGATATAGAATCATTTGATAAAAACAGAAAAGATATTTTTCTCCTGCAGCAATTGCCCAAAAAGTCCTTGTGGACAAAAAATCAGTATTCGTTGTTTGAAGAGTAGCCACTCACAAACTCGCATCCATTCTAATTTTTAGAAAATAAAAAATACAAATCCCTACATATTAGTAGGGGTTAATCGTATATTTGTAAAGGGTTATTTAAAAAAAATCTAATGAGTCGTCCCTCAAAAACTCGTCTTCTCCTATAAAGTAAGTTGAAAAGTATTGAAAACAGGAGAATAAATTTGCCAGAAAGTAGAGAGATTTGTAAAAAATCCGGCAGATAAATGTTAGCAAAACCCAAAGATAAACAGCAG
>JACRAL010000201.1 GCA_016213435.1 Bacteroidota bacterium | reverse complement strand
CCTGGAGCTTCTTGCCCGCAAACAATCCCCTTGACTTGTTTCCCATTTGGCTTAGTATTTTTGGATGGTTTTTAAAGGTTGCTATACAACCGGCTAACGTGAAAAAGTCTCAGCAAAACAACCTTTAGGTTGTGCAAGATTATCCGGGCAGCAACTTCTGAATGTTGGGTTCTGAACATATGACTCTTAACGTAATCTCCAAACACTCTTTTCAAGCTGGAATTGTTCCATTCTGCGCAATTTCTTTCCCAATATTGCGCATAATCAAAAAAATCCCTCATCTCCTTTCTGTAATTTCCCCGCCTGCAGCCTTTTCTGGCAGGTATTATGCTGTACACTTCAAGTTCTCTGAAGAACTTGTGAATGTAATTGGCGTCATAACCTTTATCCATGCAATTGACAAGCGGGATGCTGGGGCTATTCTTAAGCAGATAAGCTACATCTTTTGTATCTCCACGCCATTCAGACCGAAGTCTGAATGAAAGTATGTAGTTTCTTGCCGTATACAGGCTCAGCTTTAATGACTTCTTTATAGGATTTTTTCTGTCAATTCTTTTTACGTAATGTTGGCTTGCGTTGGTTCTGCTTAAACCCGTGCTGTCAAGTGCGCCATAATCAGCTGATTCTATGTTTGATGAGCATGCAACCAGCATGCTCTTTAGCCAGAAGGGAAGACGCTTAACGAACTTTTTAAGAGTTGAGACTTCTGGTATTTTCTCGACGTTATAGTATTGTATATGGTCTTCCACAAAGTTGTCCCATGAGCATCTTAGTTTTTCCTTGAGAAGCCAGCATTTGGTATGCTGGATTGATGTAAACTTTTTCGGCCCAAAATGGTGAAGATAACTTGGGACTCTTGCCTGCCTTATTAAACCGTTAATTTTTTGTAGTAAGCTTTTTTTCTTTTTCATGGTTGGGTACACTCCAACCACCCCTTATGTCCCTCTCACGAGGGCTAAGGGTTTAAATTTCTTACGAGATTTTCACGTTAGCCGGTTAGATGACAATGTCATCTCTTCGGAGTATAATATCTGGCTACAACATTGATTAATTTTAATAATTTTCTTCTACCTAATTTT
>JACRAL010000202.1 GCA_016213435.1 Bacteroidota bacterium | reverse complement strand
TTCTTGAGTTGTCTATCCTCTCAGGATTTTCTAATTCCTTAAGTCCCGTTGATACAGTCGTGCGTGAAACACCAATTGCTTTCGAGACAATGGCTATACCACCGTGTCCTATAACTTTAGATTCAGCAGCACATAAAAGCTTTCGTGATTTTTCATCTAAAAAGGGTGATAATATTTTGTTTCGTTCTGATATTAATTTTTCATCTTTCATATTGCAAAGATAAAACTTAATTACGAAATAACCAAGTTATTTAATTACATTGTCTAAGCAACTCCAAATAATCTCTTTGCGTCTTTTAAAAGCGGGATAATTTTATCTGTTTTGCCTTAACTCAGCTACTTTAAAACCTTACAAACTTTCTGACTATCATTGGGTATTTTTACCTGCTATAATATTATATAATTTTTGTAACATTTTGATTATTATTGCGTATATATTTTTTAAGTATAATAAACCAATGTTTTTTTAAACATTAAACCCGATGGGCAGAATAAGACAATATATTGATGTGGGCAACCAAAAACACTGGGCTTTATTTGACAGCGGGGCGCGCAATACTTATATAACAAAAGATGTGTCTTCGCAATTGCGGACCGATGAATTTGAGAGTTCAAAGCCGATTTCATTAGGCGGTAAAACCCATTCAATAAAAAAGTATTGCGATTTGAGATGTAAAATTAAAGGATACGAGGTGAACACGAATGCATTTGTACTTAATGAAATAGGGCATGATGAAGATGGGAAAAAAATAGAGGTGCTTATCGGCGCGCTTCTCATGCAGCAATGGGGCATAGCTCTTATTCCCGAAAAAGAAGAAATTGATATGAGTAATTACCCGAAAGAATTTGTAGAATTTTAATTATATGTTTATGAGCAAGCCCATACACGAAATTACCATTGGAACAATGGAAAAGAAAACAAACCAAGTGAACACCTTGTTTGATACAGGCTCGTTTTATACCATTGTAAGGGAAGATGTATTACCCGAAACGAAATTTGTGTACTGGTACCCTGTACCTGACGAGTTTAAAACAGCCGTAAAGGGAGGAAAATTGCAAATAAAAGGAGTAACGCGATTAACGATTGAATATAATAACCGTAAAATTGTAGAAGGCGATATCCTGATTTCGTCCGATATTAACCGTGAAATGATAATAGGCGCAAAAACAATGCAGGCATGGGATATTGTTATTAATAATAAAAACGGAAAAACGACGGTAACTTTCGGTAAAGATATGCGGGATCCGGAAATTACTGAAGTGGATTGACAAATAATTGAAGCAATGAAAGAAAAATATTAATGGGAAAAGCGGTTACAAATATTGAAACTAACAATTTAACCGATATCCGGATAAAAAATCGGGTTGAAGCGCTTTACAAAATTATTGAGGAAGCGAACAAAGAGTTTGGAATAATCCGGAAAAAGTGCTCACACAGCAAATGCGAAGTTAACTATTACTGCTGGGCTGTCGGTCATATCTCAATAAAAAAAATATGTAAAATTTGCAGAGAAGTTATAGGTAATCCGTCGGAAGAAGAATTAAGTTATTTCAATGATACTTTGGGATTATTGAATAAAAATAAATAAAATATATGCAAACGGCAACCCTCAAAAAAAATATTACAGATTTCAAACTTCTTGAAGAAGGAGAATATTGCCAATTAATTAATGGAGAAATAATTATGTCGCCATCACCATCAACAGCACACCAACGAGTATCTCGTAGAATATTTGAACAAATTCTAAAATGTCTGGAAAAAAATAACATGGGAGAGGCATTTTACGCTCCCGTGGATGTCTTTTTTGATGATGAAAATGTTTTTGAACCCGATATTCTTTTTGTTTCAAAAGAGCGGTCGGGTATTATCCATGACGACGGCATTCACGGCGCTCCCGACATTATCATTGAAATTCTTTCCGTTACAAGCGGCTATCACGACACCAAGATTAAAAAAAGAGTGTACGAAAAATACGGCGTAAAGGAATACTGGATTATTGATCCGTTAGACAGCGAAGTAACAGGATTTAAAAACTCAGGGGGTAAATTTGTTGAAATCTTTAATGGCAGCGCGCAATTCACCATACAATTATTGAATCTGGAAATAAAACTTGATTCATAATGACAGTTTCCATTTTTAAAATTTTACTGATGACTAATGGCTTTTAAACATTAAACCGGATGGGCAGAATAAAACAAAATATTGAGTAAAAAATCTGAGGCACAGAATGTAGCCCGTGAACCAAAAACTATGTATAAAAATTAAGATTATAATAAAAATGGATGAAGGAAGATAATAAATTATTAGATGCTGTAATTGACCTTGGGATGGCAGTGAAAGAATTGCGCAGCGAGGTGAAAGAATTGCGCAGCGAGATGAAAGGTATGAGGCAGGATATGAATGCTCAACTCGAAGGGCTAAACCATCGTGTTGAAAATCTTGAAAAAGAACAACACAAAACAAATATTCTTTTGGCAGAACATTCCCGCTCAATTATAGAACTGGCGCAACAACAAGAAAAAACCAACACAGAAATACATGGTTTGCGTTCAGACTTTAATAAATATGCGAAGTCCAGCAATGTAATTATTAACGGACACGAAACACGAATAATACGCCTCGAAGATGCAAGTTTTAATAACGACGATAAAAAAATGACAATGCTTAAGGAACCAAAAGCAATTTATAAAAAGAAAATAGTGAAAAATAAAAATAAACATTAGGAATAAATAAAATGGGACGAGTTAGAACAAATATTAGTATTGATGGTAGAAACTGTTGGACGTTGTTTGATACAGGAGCGCGTAATACTTATATTGTGAATGAAGTAGTCGGTTCCTTACCAATATACGAATTGCCACAACCACAGCCATCCGCCCTGGCGGGGAAGATGCATATTATCCGGCAGGAATGCGTTATTCTGGGGAGTGTAGAAGGCTGTCCCGTTTCGGTCAAAGCCCGGATAATTGATAATATTGGTAATGACGAGGCTGGTTGTCGAATTGAAGTACTTTTCGGCGCGCTTGCAATGCAGGAATGGGGTATTAATGTGGATACAAAAAATGAAAAATTAGATATGACACATTATTCAAGAGAATTTGTAGAATTTAAATAAATTATACGTTTTGAAAACACTTATACATACCATATTAAAAAAGCGATGAATACCCAGAAACAACATAATGAACCCGCTACTTTTGAAAAAGTGTGGCAGATGTTTCAGGAAACAGACAAAAAGTTTCAGGAAACAGATAAAAAGTTAAATAAATTAGAAAATCTTTTTACCGGGCAATGGGGAAAACTTATCGAAAGCCTGATAGAAGGAGATTTAATAAATATACTTGCACAGAGGGGCATCAGGGTATTTAACACGTATACAAGAGCAACATATTCTTTTAATAACGAAAAAGGAGAAATTGATATAATCGCTGCAAATGGAAATGAGGTGGTGGTAGTTGAAGTAAAAACTACACTCCATCCTAATGATATTACTGAATTTATGGATGTGCTGAAAATTTTTAAAAAAGCATTTCCCTTATACAAAAGTGAAAAAGTATATGGCGCTGTGGCTTACCTGAAAGCCGAATCAAAAGCGAATATTCGGGCTGAACGAATGGGATTGTTTGTAATAAGGGCAACCGGTAACAGCGCCACCATTGCCAATGATGAAAATTTTAAACCAAAAGAATTTTAACTGATAACAGTTTAAAACTATGAAATGAAAACACTTTTATATAATGCCATAAAAACTTGAGCAAAGCAAAACATATAGACAACGAATACAATATCAACGAAGCGTACCGGTATCTGTCCAATGCAAAAGAAACATTGTGCAAAAGCCCGATTGAATACGGTCGTTATACTGACAGAAAATACGTAAGCGAAGCATCCGGGATAGCCTATCTGGCTGCTTTGAGAGCTTTAGATGTTTACTTGTTAAATAAAGGAATTTCTGAAAAACAATTGCCAAAATCCATTGAAGGTTATGGGTCGTTCATTAAACAACATATTCCTTTAAATGGTAAATTATCTGCATCCCTCAGAATTGTGTATGAAGACCTGTATTTAGGCGCCTATTACAGAGGGTTTACAAGTGTGAATGTTATTAAAGACGGCATGCAGCATGTAAAAAAAATAATTGATATGCTAAGTAACTGTTAAGAAATAACATTGTCATTTTAAAGTTAAAAATATCGAATAATTAACACCGAATAACGAATGTCGAAGTGTTTAAATACTTCATAATTCTGCGGTTCGACCCGCCTGCTGCGAAGCGGGCAGGTATTCGATATTCATCATTAATAAAAATGTAAACTTTAATTTTTAACAATTCCTAAGCAAACTGATACCGGAAACCTGCCTGCCGGCAGGCAAGGCAGGCGGCAATGAAAGTGTGGTTTGCGAACCGGAAGCCAGGTATAAGGGGAAAAAGAAAACGTAACCCTTGATTAATAATCATAATGGGTTATAATACTTAATATCTTTTATAAATATATTGTAACATTTTGATTTATTTTGCGTAGAAGATATTAAGATTGCTGACATGAAATTGGGTTTTAAAATATTATTCAATAAATTTCTCTTCTTTATTCTCTTTTTATTGCATACAACAATAAATGCCCAAACATTATTATATACCGAGGATTTTACGGCTACTTTTCCCCCTACAGGTTGGTTAATTTTTAATGCTGGTACCGGAAACAATTGGTCCCTCTATAGTGCTACTACTAATGCCTATAATGGAGCTTACTGCATGCAGTACATTTACAACTCTTCAAATGCTGCAAACACATGGGCTTTTACACAAGGTTTTTCTTTAACTGCAGGGAAATCATATTATATAGAATTTTATCAAAAAGTGCAATCTGCAACCTATTCTGAAAGCATGAAAGTAACTGTTGGCACTGCTCAAACAACAGTATCACAAACAACAACATTGTTAACACTTACAAGTGTTACTAATACAACATATACAAATAGAGTTACAGGTTGGTTCAATCCTTGTTCTTCTAGTACATATTATTTTGCATTTAATTGTTTCAGTGCTGCTAATATGTATAATTTATATGTTGATAATATCAGAGTATATGAAATATCATCAATACCGTATTCGCAAAATTTTGATGGATTATCTATTAGTGGATGGACATTACAGGATGTTAACGCTGACGGAAAATACTGGGGTTGGTATTCAGGCGCTGACGCTTATTCAGCTTCTAATTATATTATGTACCCTTATCATGCTTCAAATGCAGCGAATGATTGGATATTTTCACCGAGTTTTTATTTAACTGGAGGTTATACTTATCAGGTCAGTTTTTGGTATCGGGCACAAAGCGCATCTTATCCTGAAAAGATGGAAGTAAAATGGGGCAGTTCAAATAACGCGGCTAGTATGACTAATGGTCCAATATTTGACAATTCAAGTATTACCAATACATCATACACACAAGGCACAGGTACTTTTACACCAGGTTCAACAGGATGTTATTATATTGGATGGCATTGCTATAGTGCCGCTAATATGTATAATTTATTATTAGACAATGTTTCCATTACATTAATTTGTGGTCCTGCAATCCTTTCTAATAACACCCCTGTAACAACATCAACTTATCCTACAAATTACCAATATGCGAATTCTTCGAGTATGACTGCAGTAGTTGCAGTAGCGCCCAACGATGCTAATGACCACGATTGTTATGTATATAGCGCTGGTTGCCAGGGAGGGTCAAC
Source organism: Bacteroidota bacterium (assembly GCA_016213435.1). Lineage (GTDB taxonomy): Bacteria > Bacteroidota > Bacteroidia > Palsa-948 > Palsa-948 > Palsa-948. The sequence goes on along the minus strand of JACRAL010000202.1, from coordinate 1,422 downwards.
TCTGTCATCATCTACTTATGGAGCGAACGTAGTTGATTATAACGTTGCACATTATAATGTATCAAGCACCGTCTATCCAAGCGCACAATATGGCTCTACAGGAACAAGTACTGTTGAGTTTCAATATGGAACAAGTCTGACTGTTAATACTCCATATTCAGAAACATTTACCTATACTCATGCAGTAGAAATGTTTGAAGTTTATCTTACCAGCGGCACCACGTATGACTTTACATTAACCATTTCAGGCGGTGGATGCAATTTAGGTTTCGGATGGGGATGCCCTGCTTCCGCAAGTTGGTTAAGCAGAGGCGGCATGGTAAATAACATTGATGCGAATGGAGTAGGCGTGTCTGAAAGTTATACAGGATGGACTTGTCCAACTACCGGTTATTACGGTGTTGTTGTTTTCAACGACCGATGGGCGAGTACAAGCAATTCGAGTTACACACTTCTTATATCTACCTGCACCCCCCCCTCTGACCCATCTAACCAAGCTGCCGCACCTTCTACTATTTGCAACGGCTCCTCTTCCACCTTATCAGCATCAGTGAGCGGGGCGACGATTTACTGGTACACCGGTTCATGCGGCGGAACACAGATTGGCACTGGGAATTCATTAGTTGTTTCACCAACAACCACGACAACATATTATGCACGCGCTTATACATCATGTTTTTCCACAAGTTGCGGCAGCGTTGCTGTAACTGTAAATGCAACTGTAACTGCAGGAGCAATAGGAACTGCGCAGACATTCTGCGACGGTGGTGGCACCCCGGCCTTGCTGACATCAACAACAGACGGAACGGGAACAGGAACGATTACATATGAATGGTACACAAGCGCTGACGGATACGTGGCCATTCAGGGGACAGCATCAACTTATCAGCCGCCAGCCCTCGCCGCTACCACGATTTATAAGAGAAGAACCAAAGCCGTTAGCGGCGCTACCTGTTATTCGGGCTATACAGCAACGGTAACGATAACAGTAAATGCTGCAGTAACTGCAGGAGCGATAGGAACAGCTCAGACGATATGCAATGGCGCCACCCCTGCTCTGCTGACATCAACGACAGACGGAACTGGAACTGGAACGATTACCTATGAATGGTATTCAAGCGCTGACGGATATGTGGCCGTTCAGGGGACAGCATCAACTTATCAGCCGCCAGCCCTCACCGCTACCACCAGTTATAAGAGAAGAACCAAAGCTGTTAGCGGCGCTACCTGTTATTCGGGCTATACAGCAACAGTAACGATAACAGTAAATGCTGCAGTAACTGCAGGAGCCATAGGAACTGCGCAGACATTCTGCGATGGTGGTGGCACCCCGGCCTTGCTGACATCAACAACAGACGGAACTGGAACCGGAACGATTACATATGAATGGTACACAAGCGCTGACGGATATGTGGCTATTCA
>JACRAL010000200.1 GCA_016213435.1 Bacteroidota bacterium | reverse complement strand
GCGCTCATCACGCAGATAAACGATTACGGAACAAGCGGAGGACAGCTTAATATTTCGGGAGGCACCATGCCCGTTCCCGATCCTGCATTTCCGGCACTCATCGCATTAAGAAGCAGAGGATGGGTGGTAACAACGAATTAAATGCCCCCTGCCCCCGAAGGGGGGAGCAAGGGTAACACCGATTAAAGAATGAAAAAGAAATTAAAACACAAAAGCCAAAGCCCCCTGTCCCCCAAAGGGGGAACAAGGGAAGTGTATTCGTCAAAATCCCCCCTTCGGGGGGTTAAGGGGGCTTTAACATTTCCTGAACTGATAGAACTAATGCTGGCTCACGACAAAATGCTGGCTAACAAGGAGAGAGAGGAGAGGAAGAAAAATAAAAACAAAACAAAACAACTGCCTCCCCCAACCCCCTCCTTCAGAGGGGGCTTAAAGTCCTCCCTGAAGGGGAGGATTTAGGTGGGGCTTCTAATCATGACTCGCAAAGAACTCATCCGGTTCATAAAAGAAAACGACCCGCATTATGCTGCCTTTACATTAGAGGCATTTGAGGGGCATACAGATGATGATTTAGAATTTCTCAAGCAGAACATTAAAAAAGAAAAGAAGAAAGAAAAAAAACAAAACACAAAGCCCCTCCTACGCTTCGTCTTCCCAAATAAGAAAGACAAGAGAGAGTGGATGAGCTGAATAGTTAAAATCAATCACCATGAAAACACCAATAAAAATTATTGCAGCAGCAGCAACATTGATCTTCTTGCTGAGTTTATTTCTTTTAACAAAAGCAAAAGCCCAAACCTTTGCGGGCGGACAGAAACATTCCCTTGCCGTATGCGCTGATGGCAGCGTAAGGGCTTGGGGCTATAATAATTATGGCGAATTAGGCGATAACACATACCTAGGCAGAGCTGTTCCAGTGCAGGTTGTAACCGGTGCCTCCGGCTGTGCCACCAATTTGTGCAACATCACATCTGTGTCAGCCGGAAATTATTTTTCCCTTGCCCTGAAAAGTAACGGCACCGTGTGGGCTTGGGGAAGAAATGATTATGGTCAATTAGGTGATGGAACAGCCATAGACAAAAAGACCCCCGTGCAGGTGATCGGGCTCACAGGCATCACAACTGTGTCAGCGGGATATAATCATTCTGTTGCCCTGAAAAGTGACGGTACGGTTTGGGCTTGGGGATACAATGGCGATGGAGAATTAGGCGATGGCACAACAACAACAACAGGATGCTGGTGCAAGTCCACTCCCGTGCAGGTGAGTGGGCTTACCGGCATCACAGCGGTATCAGCAGGAACTTATTTTTCTGTCGCGCTGAAAAATGACGGAACAGTATGGACTTGGGGATATAATGTTTCCGGTACATTAGGCGATGGAACGAACACAACCAGAACAACTCCCGTGCAGGTTGTAACCGGTGCATCCGGCTGCGGCACCTATTTATGCAATATCATCGCGGTGGATGCAGGATACGCTCATGTCCTTGCCGTAAAAAATGACGGAACAGTTTGGTCTTGGGGAGACAATCAGTCCGGTCAATTAGGAAATGGCATGGCTCCGGTTTGGACAGGAACCTGTTGGTGTATTAACACTCCCGTGCAGGTAGTAACCGGTGCATCCGGCTGCGCCACCAATTTGTGCAATATCACGGCTGTGTCAGCAGGATATCTTCATTCCATTGCACTGAAAAACGATAGCACCGTTTGGGCTTGGGGAGACAATACAAACGGTCAATTAGGCGACAACACAACCACACAAACAACCACTCCGGTGCAAGTGCATGGACCAGGTAATGTTGGCTTTCTTACAGGAATCATGGCTCTGGCAACAGGATGGCATCATTCTTTTGCCCTGAAAAGAAACGGAACACTTTTTAATTGGGGCTGGGGTGCTGCGGGTCAATTAGGTGATAATGGAAACGCAACCAGATTGACTCCCGCACAACCTAACCCATTATGCACGGTTCAGGGTCTTCCCGTTGAACTCCTTTACTTCAACGCCACCCCTGAGAATAACAGTTTAGTGAGATGCGATTGGAGCACTGCCACCGAAATAAACAGCGATTACTTTGCAGTGGAGCGCAGCCAGGATGGAACAACCTTTGCGCAAATAGGAACCGTTAAGGGCGCAGGCAACAGCAGTGTTACTCGCAATTATATTTTTTACGATCATGAACCCTACATCGGCATTTCCTATTATCGCCTCAGGCAGGTGGACTATAACGGAGCATTTACTTACTCCCCCATACGCCCTGTATATATCGGCACACTTGACCTTATTATTATCTATCCAAATCCTTCCACAAACGGAACCATACAATACACAGTTGCCAGCGAAGCAGGTGGAGAAGTTAGCGTAAAAGTATATGATGTGATTGGAAGAAAAGTAATAAGCAATACTGAAATGCTGGAAGGAGGAGTTGTTACAAAAAAATTAAGCACCGCAACACTCAGTAGCGGAAGTTATTTATTGCAGGTAACCAACGGCAACCTTGAAAAAACACAAAAGCAGTTTGTGATAAAATAAAAGAATAAAAGAAGCCCCACCCCGCCCTCCCCGTTAGGGAGGGAGAAAGTAATACAAGTCCTCCCCAATGGACAACCGAAGGTTGCGACCGAAGGTCATTTAGGAGGGGCTGAATATCTAAAAAACCAATCACCATGAAAAAGAAAATCTTTACCCTCGCTGCACCCCTGCTTATCCTCTTCTGCCAGTTTTGTTTTTGGCAGCAGGGATATGCTCTAAATGCTTTATACACGATATCAAACCCAACCACTCCTGTAGCTGCGGCTACTATTTGTGCAGGTGCAACAAAGGTTCCTATTCATGCTTTCATTATAACAGGAAGCGGGGGTACTTGCACCGGTTCGTCTGTAACTGCCTATTCCTATACAACTACCGGAACTTATGCCGCTGCCGATATAGTTAATTTTAAAATTTGGCAGAATACCTCCGATAATTTAGGCACTGCCACATTATTATCAACACAAGCAACCCCGACTGCTGCCGGTATACAAGGATTCCCTGCTTTTGTTCTTGGGATAGCTTGTACATCCCGATATTTTTGGATAACAATGGATGTTGCCGCCACAGTTACCGATGGAAACACCATTGGAGTGAATGGCTCAGCTTCAACCGCTAATTTTGCTTCGGGCGCTACACCCAAAGCTTGTACCGGCTGCCCGCTGGCTAACAGCGGAACACAAACATTAAAGGCGTTGCCGGTCATTACCGTTCAACCCGTTAATCAAACATGCCAGCTCGGCACTACTGTGTTTAGCGTTACCGCTACGGGCGCATTAACTTATCAATGGCAGGAATATGCTGGCGCTTCATGGGCAAACATTACCGATGGGGGAATTTACAGCGGAGCCACTACGGCAGCATTAACCATTACCGGAACAACTGTTAGTATGAACAACTATCAATATAGATGTGTAATATCCAACCCCTGCGCGATAACCTCCTCTGCTGCCACGCTGAGTTTAGCTTATTCCAGCAGCACTGTTACACAAAATAATCTTGCTAATATTGTTCCCGGAACAAGCAATGCCGAAATAATTGCTATTTCGGTTGTTGTGGCGAGCGGCTGCTCTTTAGATGCAACTTCTTTTGCGTTAAATACAACCGGAAGCACGGCACCCGGCACCGACATTACTGCTGCCAAACTTTGGTACACCGGTACCTCCCCAGTATTTGCAACCACCACATTGTTTGGCACACAGGCATCGCCCAATGGGGCATTCGCAATCACCGGAACACAAAACTTACCTGCTGCGGGCACCTATTATTTTTGGTTAACATACGATGTGCCTGCCGGAGCAACTGTTAATGATGTGGCAGATGCGCAATACACTTCGTTAACTGCTGGCGGAAGCAATTATACTCCAAGCCGCACCACCGTGGCAGGGAACAGGAGAATAGGAAGTTTTTTAGCAGGCGCCTCTCCTGCCAACACCTTTGCAGGCGGACAGGATCATTCTCTTGCCATATGCACCAATGGCACCGTTTGGTCTTGGGCATATAATAACTATGGTCAAATAGGAGATAATACGGTTATAAGCAAAAGTATTCCCGTGCAGACATGGACAGTTAACAATATCATATCCGTGGCAGCCGGAAATTATCATTCCCTTGCCCTGAAAAATGACGGCACGGTGTGGGCTTGGGGAGATAATGCCAATGGAAAATTAGGAGATGGAACAACCACAGGGAGATTAACTCCCGTGCAGGTGAGCGGGCTCACGGGCGTTGTGCAAGTGGCAGCATCATGGTATCTTTCCATTGCCCTGAAAAGTGACGGCACAGTGTGGACTTGGGGATATAATGGCGAGGGTCAATTAGGCGATGGAACAACTACCACAACAGGATGTTGGTGCAAGTCCACACCCGTGCAGGTAGTCGGTCCGGGTGGCAGTGGTTTTCTCACAGGCATTACGGCTGTGTCAGCGGGACCACTCTTTTTTGTTGCTCTGAAAAATGATGGCACGGTATGGACCTGGGGCTGGAATGCAGATGGGCAATTAGGCATTGGTACTGCTGGGGCAGCGGCATACAGCATGTATCCGGTGCAGGTAAAGGGTCTCGGTGGCAGTGGTTTCCTCACAGGCATCACCGCGATAGATGCGGGAAGTAATTTTGCGGTTGCAATAAAAAATGACGGCACGGTGTGGTCATGGGGAAATAATTCCCTTGGTCAATTAGGAAACGGGCTGGCAGCGGTTTGGACAGGCGTATGCTGGTGCATTTCAACTCCCGTGCAGGTAGTAACGGGCGCCTCGGGCTGCGGCACCAATTTGTGCAGCATCATAGATGTGTCAGCGGGATATGAGCATGTCATTGCCCTAAGAAATGACGGCACGGTGTGGGCTTGGGGAGACAATGCCAATGGTCAATTAGGCGATAATACGGTGGTATCTACAACCGCTCCCGTGCAGGTACTTGGTCCCGGTGGTGTTGGCTTTCTTACAGGGATCACAAATGTGGCAGCGGGATGGTTTCATTCTTTTGCCAGCAAAGGCGACTCAACGCTTTGGGGTTGGGGCGGGAATAATATAAGTCAATTAGGCGATAACAATGCAATATGGGCACAACCAACTCCCGTGCAAACAATACTTTGCCCTGTTTTGCCTCTTCCCGTGGAGATGCTTGCTTTCAAAACAGTGTGCAGCAGCGGCAAAGCAAAGCTGCAATGGAGCACGGCTTCAGAAACGAATAACAATTACTTCGGCATAGAACGCAGTGACGATGGAGTAAATTTTCAGACAATTGGCAAAGTTAATGGTGCAGGAAATTCAAATACCACACGCAATTATTTATTTGTTGATGAGCAACTCCCATCTCCTGTGGGAGAGGGGTCGGGGGTGAGGTATTACCGCCTCAAGCAAACGGATTATAACGGCAGCTACACTTATTCGGAAGTTGTGAGCTTCAATAAGAATAATTGTTCCATGTCTGTTTATCCCAATCCATTTGATAAAACCATCTATATGAGCAGCGGAACAGGAACGGTTGTGAATGCCTTGTTCAGAATTGTAAACGTTTTAGGACAGGAGGTGTATGCACGGAATATAATTATTCCCGGAGATGGTACAAGCCTTTCTGTTGACCTGCCTTTATTAGCAAGCGGAATGTATGTGGTGTTGGTCAATGATGCGGATAACTCAAGCTTGTTGCTGAATACAAAAGTGGTGAGGGTGGGAGTGGGAGAGTAATACTAAGTAAAACTACCCTCCCATACCTGATACTTGACAAATTTTTCTTTCACTTTCGGCTCTTTCTTAAAAATCCCATATACAGATGAGCCGCTTCCGCTCATGGAAGCATACACAGCGCCAAGCGCGTAAAGTTTTTCTTTTATTTTTTTAATTTCAGGATACTGAGGGAAGATAACATTTTCAAAATCATTTGAAATTTTATTCTTCCAATCTTCAATCGGTAGTTTAATAACTATTTGCCCTAAATCCTCCGATGGAGTCCGATACTCGTCATCTTCGGAGTCATCGGATCTAAAGGGACTTTGAGCATTTCCCCCTTTAGGGTCGGGGCGTAACTTTACCATTGAATATGCCTGTGCAGTATTAATATGAATGTTCGGACACACCAATGCAATATGGTATTTGCTTAAACTGAGATTTAATGATTCTAATTCATCGCCCTTTCCTTTTGCAAAAACAGGTTTGTTGCTTATGAAAAAGGAGCAATCGCTTCCAAGTTGTTTTGCGTAATGATGTATTTCTCCCCAAGCCAAACCCAATTCAAAGGTATCGTTCAGTAATCGTATGAAAAATGCAGCATCGGCAGAGCCTCCGCCAAGTCCTGCGCCAATAGGGATTACTTTGTTTAAATAAATTTTTATTGGCGGAAGTTGAGGATAATCTTTCTTAATTAAATTGTACGTTTTTACGCAAAGATTCTCATTTTCATTTCCGGGGATCATTATACCGGAACATTGAACTTTAAACTTTAAACTTTCAACTATTTCAAGAGCATCATAAACAATCCCCTTCAGCGGATACATCACGCTTTCAATGTTATGAAAGCCATCTGCACGCTTTCCGGTGATGGTTAAACCAATATTTATTTTAGCGTTTGGGAAACAAATCATATCTACTAAATACGAATTTTTTTACGAATGTACGAATTAGAACTTTTGATTTGTCAGTTGAGATTATTTCTAATTCGTATATTCGTACCTCATTAGTAATTTAGTAGATGTATGAATTATTTGGATTTTGAAAAACCTATTCAGGAACTTTCCGAGCAGATCGAAAAGCTTAAGCACACAGCTGTAAAAAGTAAGGTGGATTTAACTAAAACCATTCGTGAGTTGGAAGAAAAAATGAAAGTGGAACGCAAAAAAGTTTTTTCCAATCTCACGCCTTGGCAGCGTGTGCAGCTTTCCCGTCACCCTGATCGTCCTTACACGTTGGATTATATTCAGGCGATCACAGAAGGGAATTTTACGGAGTTTGCAGGCGATCGTTTTGTGAAAGATGATAAAGCGATGGTGGGCGGTTTTGGTTCCATCGATGGAAAAACCATCATGTTCATCGGTCAGCAGAAAGGAAGAACTACAAAAGAGAGGCAGATGCGAAACTTTGGAATGGCGAATCCTGAAGGATATAGAAAATCCCTTCGGCTGATGAAACTTGCGGAAAAATTTAATAAACCGGTTATTGCATTTATTGATACGCCCGGTGCATATCCAGGCATCGAAGCCGAAGAGCGCGGACAGGCTGAAGCAATTGCAAAAAATCTTTTTGAAATGGCTAAGTTGAAAGTGCCGATTATTTGTATTGTTATTGGTGAAGGTGCTTCGGGTGGCGCGCTTGGAATCGGAGTGGGAGATAAAGTACTGATGCTTGAGAATACCTGGTATTCTGTAATTTCTCCTGAATCCTGTTCATCTATTCTTTGGAGAAGCTGGGACTTTAAGGAAAAAGCCGCAGAAGTTTTGAAACTTACTCCGGATGATATGTTAAAGAATAAACTTATTGATGGTATTATTCCTGAACCGCTGGGAGGAGCGCATGCAAACCCGGAGGAGAGTTATAGGATTGTTAAAGATGAAATTATTAAGCAATTGAACTCGCTTCAAAAAATGGTACCTGATGTAATGGTGAAAGAACGCATTCAAAAGTTCTGTTCAATGGGCGTTGTGGCTAAACAAACGGTTGAGAAAGTACATTAAAATTATTTAAAGCGAATCCCGATAAAAATATATCTTTGGCATACTTATTTAACCAATAAATATTAAATTATGTTCAGAAAATTTCCCACCATTAATCTCATATTTGTTGCAGGAATTGCAGCAGTATCTTTGACTTTGTCTTCTTGTGGAGAACATAAAGAAGAAAGTTCGGAGTTGACAGATGTTGAAGTTACAAAAGACACAATTAAATCAGAAGTGCGCATTAACTTTGATTTAATTCGCATTAATGTTCCTTATCCAGGAGAATTAATTAAGAAACTTTCTGCTGCTAAGATTGCATACAATAAAAATTTTCTTCTTCCATCGGGTAAAGCATCAAGCTATGCTTCTAATTATCAGAAAGCAATTGGTCTTGGCGCTTTAGGGGCAGATATTGAGTTGGCTGCTTCTTATAATCAAGTTCAGGATGCAGTGGAGTATCTTACGCAGATGAGCAAACTTGCGGGCGATCTTGGAATAAACAGCGCATTCGATCCGGAATTTTCTAAAAAGCTTCTTGCAAATATCAGCAAGCCCGATACTTTTCAGCTTATGCTTGACAAAGCATATGATAAAGCAGAACGCAACCTTCGCTCCAATCAGCGTGTTGCAACCGTTGCTCTTATTGTGGCAGGCGGATGGGTGGAAGGGCTCTATACTTCCGTTGAGGAATTGAATACAAATCCGAATGATATTAATTCAAAAAGTCTGTATAATGATATCAGTGTTCATTGTTATGCATTTAATTATGTGTTTCAACTGCTCGAGGCGTATAAAAGCAATCCAGATTGTGCAAAACTTTTACAGGAGCTGGAGCCATCAAAAGCAACTCTGCTTGGATTTGGAAAAAGCGGATGGGGGCCGGATGCACTTCCTAAGCTTCGAGAAACCGTTACTGCTTTAAGAAATAAAATTACTAATTAATTTTTTTATATGCAACTAAAAAAGCCCTTTGAATAAAATTCAAAGGGCTTTTTTTAATCTATAGAATAGTATATGCCATATATCTCAAACATTATTGCCCGACAAATCCTTGATTCAAGAGGAAATCCTACTGTTGAAGTGGATGTGATTACCGATGCAGGGTTCTTTGGAAGAGCTGCCGTTCCATCAGGAGCTTCTACAGGTAAGCACGAAGCATTGGAACTTCGTGACAGAGATAAAAATCAATATCTCGGGAAGGGAGTGCAGAAAGCAGTAAGTAATGTTAATACGGTACTGAAGCAGGAACTCAATGGCATGTTGATTTTCGATCAGGGCAGCATTGATAAGAAAATGATCTCGCTTGACGGTACCGAAAACAAAGAACATCTTGGTGCTAATGCCATGCTCGGAGTGTCTCTTGCTGTTGCCCGCGCAGCTGCTGAAGAATGTCGTTTGCCTCTTTACAAATACATTGGCGGAGTTAATGCCAACACGCTTCCCATTCCGATGATGAATATTTTGAATGGAGGTTCTCATGCAGACAATGGTTTGGATATTCAGGAGTTTATGGTCATGCCGGTGGGTGCGGCTACTTTCAGTGAAGGATTGAGAATGGGCGTGGAAATTTTTCATCACCTGAAAAAAGTACTCAAGGATAGAAACTTCTCAACGAATGTCGGAGATGAAGGCGGATTTGCTCCGAATATTAAATCAAACAAAGAGGCGATTGAATTTGTGCTGAAAGCAATTGAATCTGCCGGATATAAACCGGGGAAAGATGTTTTCATTGCACTTGATGCTGCTTCTTCTGAATTTTATGATGCGAAGGCGAAAAAGTACCATCTGAAAAAATCTACTGGAGAAAAACTTTCTTCTTCCGAAATGGTAGACTACTGGGCTGATTGGGTTAAAAAATATCCAATTATTTCTATTGAAGACGGTTTAGCCGAAGATGACTGGAGTGGATGGAAGTTGATGACCGAAAAACTTGGAAAGAAAATTCAAATTGTGGGGGATGATCTGTTCGTGACAAATGTACAACGTCTGAAAAAAGGTATTGATGAAGGTGTGGCAAATTCCATTCTTGTAAAAGTGAACCAAATCGGAACGCTTACGGAAACAATCAACGCGGTTCAGCTTGCACACAAGAATGCCTATACATCGGTGATGAGTCATCGCTCGGGAGAAACAGAAGATACTACGATTGCTGATTTGGCTGTTGCTTTAAATACAGGGCAAATAAAAACAGGTTCTGCTTCGCGCTCCGACAGGGTTGCAAAGTATAATCAGCTTTTAAGAATAGAAGAAAATCTGGGAGAAGCGGCTGTATATCCGGGAAAAACATTTCGTTTTATCGGGAAATAACTGATGCATCTTTGAGTAAGATGATAAGCATCATGGTTTATTTTTCAGGTTCTTTTTAGTTTTACTCGTTGAAAAAATAATTTCGAAGTTGTTTTAAATAATAAAAATCACAATCTATCATGGACACATTAAAAGATAAATTTTCGGAGAAAGCCCTGCCTGCTGCTACCGATGTAAAAGCATTCATTAAAGAGCATGGCGAAAAAAAATTAGGCGAGTACACTATTGCTCAAACCTATCAGGGAATGAAGGGGATAGTCGGACTTGTTACCGAAACATCAAAACTGGATCCTGATGAAGGAATCCGTTTCCGAGGATACAGTATTCCCGAACTTCGCGAGAAACTTCCGAAAGCACCAAAAGGTTTTGAGCCGCTTCCCGAAGGAATTTTTTATCTCATGCTGATGGGGGAACTTCCAAGCAAAGAGGATGTGATGAATTTGAGTAACACGTGGGGGAGAAGAGCCATTGTTCCTAAACATGTTTTCGACACGCTGGATCATCTTCCGGTGAACACACATCCTATGACGATGTTTAGTATTGGTGTGATGGCATTGCAAACAGAATCTGAATTTGCAAAAGCATACCAGAAAGGCATCAACAAAAAAAGTTACTGGGAATATGTTTATGAGGATGCAATGAATTTGATTGCCCGTCTACCGCGAGTTGCTGCTTATATATATAGAAAAAAATACAAGAATGATGTGCACATTGAACCCGATCCTAAATTAGACTGGGCTGCAAACTTTGCACACATGCTTGGCTATGAATCCATTGATGTGAGAAGATTGATGCGTTTGTATCTCACCATTCATGCCGATCACGAAGGAGGAAATGTTTCCGCACATGCAACACATCTTGTCGGCTCTGCGCTCAGCGATCCATATCTCTCTTTTGCTGCAGGTTTGAACGGACTGGCTGGTCCTTTGCATGGTTTGGCAAATCAGGAAGTGATCCACTGGATTATGGAAATGCAGGAAGAACTGAAGACTAAACTTCCTACAAAAACACAAATTGCTGATTATATAAAGAAAACTCTGGAAGAGGGAAAAGTTGTTCCGGGATACGGACATGCTGTTCTTCGTAAAACCGATCCGCGCTTTACAGCACAACAAGATTTTTACAATCGCTATATAAAGAAAGACGGACAGATAGCAGAACTTTGTGAGATTGTACAACTTGTATATGAAGTTGCTCCTCCGATTCTTGAAAGTACCGGTAAGATAAAAAATCCATGGCCAAATGTGGATGCGCACAGCGGAGCTTTGCTCATGCATTATGGCATCACCGAGTTTGAATACTACACAGTTCTCTTCGGAGTGTCGCGCGCGCTTGGCGTAATGGCATCTTTGATCTGGGACAGAGTTCTTGGTTTGCCGCTTGAGCGTCCGGGTTCTATCACGATATCAGGACTCAAAAAGAAAGTTGGAGTCACTGCTTGATTTGTAAAATAGATATAATAAAAAGGCAGGAATTCCCTGCCTTTTTTATTTTTACAGCAATCTTTAAAAAATGTCTTTTAAAAACCAGCATCACTTCATTGAGGAACTTGAAAGAGCAGGAGAACTCATTCGCATAAAAGAATTTGTAGATCCCCATCTTGAAATTGCTGAAGTGGTTGATAGAGTTAGTAAAGCAGATGGTGTTCACCCCTTTCCTTTGGGAGAGGGACAGGGGGTGAGGCAAAACAAAGCCCTTCTCTTCGAAAACACCGGCACTCCTTTTCCCCTCCTTATCAACGCAATGGGTTCAGAAAAAAGAATGTGCATGGTGCTTGGCGTAGATCATCTGGACGATGTGGCAGAAGAAATTGATAATTTATTTCATTCGCTTTCTTCTCCCAAAGATTCCATCATTGATAAGTTGAAAGTGCTTCCTCAGCTTGGAAGAATTTCTTCGTGGATGCCAAAAAATAAAAACGGAAAAGGCGAATGTCAGGAAGTGGTGATGAAAGATCCCGATATCACAAAACTTCCGGTATTAAAATGCTGGCCTCACGATGGAGGAAATTTTCTAACACTTCCTATTATTCATACGATTGATCCAAATTCAGGCATTAGAAATGTGGGTTTGTATAGGATGCAGGTGTTTGGTTCCAAGCTTGCAGCACTTCACTGGCACAAACACAAAGTTTCGGCAGGACATTTTAACGAATACAAAAAACTCGGTAAGAGAATGCCTGTGGCAGTAGCTCTCGGTGGAGATCCTGTTTATGTTTTCACAGCTGCTTCACCGCTTCCTTCCAATGTGGATGAATATTTTTTTGCCGGATTTCTGAGAAAGAAAAAAGTAGAGTTGGTAAAATGTTTAACGCAGGCAATGTATGTTCCTGCCGATGCGGATATAATCATTGAAGGATATGTTGATCCGAATGAAGAATTTATTCTGGAAGGACCCTTTGGTGATCACACCGGATATTATTCTCTGGCAGATTATTACCCCAAGTTTCACATCACCTGTATCACGCATAAGAAGAATGCAATATATCCTGCTACCATAGTTGGAATTCCTCCGCAGGAAGATGCCTGGATAGGAAAAGCGATTGAACGTATATTTCTTGCTCCCATGAAAATGACCGTCATTCCTGAAATTGTGGATATGGCAATGCCCGTGGAAGGTGTGTTTCACAATCTGGTCATTGTAAAGATTAAAAAAGAGTATGAAGGACACGCGCAAAAGGTCATGAATGCCATGTGGGGAGCGGGACAGATGATGTTCAATAAAATACTTGTCATTGTGGATGGGGAAACAAATATTCACGATTACGAAGAAGTGGCACATTGCATTTCAGATAATGTAAATCCTGCGAGCGATATTTATTTTTCCCAAGGCACGATGGATGTGCTCGACCACGCTTGTTCGAAATTTGCTTTTGGAGGAAAGATGTGTGTGGATGCTACGCAAAAGGAGTCCCATCTAAATCCTCCCCATAAGGGAGGACTTAAAATTCAATGGGATGAAAATGAAAAGAAAATGTTTCCTGAAATTGTCGGAATCAATTTTTCACTTTTTGAGAGAGGGATCTTTGTTGTATTTGTTTCGATAAAGAAAAATCGTAAGAATCATATTCGTGAATTGAATGAAAAACTTTTTAACATCATTTACAATACTCCTCCCCTGAAGGGGGAGGTTGGGAGGGGGCTTTTTGTTATTTACGTTGAAGATACAGTGGATGTAATGGATATTAAAGATACCATGTGGCGCTTTGCCAATAATTTTGATCCGAAAAGAGATAGTTATTTCTCACGCCCACACCAACCCCTCCCCATTGGGGAGGATTTAGGAGGGGCTTCAGGCATTGGATTGGACGGCACCCGAAAAACAAAAGCATTCGATAACTTTGATCGCCCTTGGCCCAATATCATCTGCGCAGATGATGCGACTATAAAAAGTGTAGATGAAAAGTGGCGTAAGATATTCAGAGCCCACCCCCAACCCCCCCCATCAGGAGGGGCTATAAAGCGTGAACCCCTCCCCAGTGGGGAGAAGTTAGGAAGGGCTTTTTCTTTCATTCCTTCTCCTTCTCTTAAATACAAAAAGATGCTTTACAAAGGCGGAGCAGTGGCGGAGGAATAATTATTTCTCCTTACTCTCCACAGGCGGATTTTTCGCCATTTCATTGATTGCAAGTACCAATCTGTCTAATTCTCTTGTGGTGGTGTAAACGTGAGGTGTAACGCGTACGCCATGAAGATATTCCCAGTTGATGGGAGTAGTAGTTATCTTGTACTTGTCAAAGAGATTTTTTTCAATGTCTTCCGATTTCCATCCTTCAATAGAGAATAGTCCGAGCGCACAGGAGTGTTTCGGATTAGTAGATGTATGAATCTTTACTTTAGGGTTTTTTGCCGCTTTGTCTGCCCAGTAATTTTTCAGATAGCGCAGGCGTTCTTCTTTGCGTTTGCTGCCGATGATGTTGTGGAAATCCACCGCAGTGCCTATCGCCATTTCGCTTGGAAAAGAGCGTGTGCCTAGTGTTTCAAATTTGCGCACGTCATCTTCCGCCACACTGCTTGACAGTAATGGCCAGATGTTTTTAATTTTTTCTTTTTTGATGTATAGCAATCCGCTTCCGAAAGGAGCGCAAAGCCACTTATGCAAGCTCACGCCTGAATAATCACAGTTAAGATCAGGGAACTTAAAATCAACATGTGCAAACGAATGAGCAGTATCTACTAAAACTTCAATTCCTCTTTTATGCGCTTCATCGGCAATCATTTTTGCCGGAAGAAGGTGTCCGTTATAATTAATCATGTGCGTGATATGCACCACTTTTGTTTTATCGGTGAAAGCATCGGTATATTGCTTAACAATTTTTGCGTCATCTTCTTCCGGCAGTGTAAGATCTACGTTCTTAATTACAATGCCATCGCGTTTCTCGCGCTGTTTCCATGCATTGATCATGTTTGGGTAATCTAATCTTCCTCTCACTATTTCATCGCCTGCTTTCAGGTTGAATCCGAAAATAACGGTGTTCAGCGCTTCGGTGGAATTTCGGTTGATAGCAATTTCTTCGGGAGAACATCCTGCAAGATCGGCAAGTTTCATGCGAAGGGATTCTCTGCCCTGATCTAAAACTTTCCACATGTAATACGCAGGACCTTCGTTGCAGAGTTGGTAATATTTAATGTGTGCATCCTGCACCACCTTCGGCTGAGGACTTACGCCTCCGTTGTTCAGGTTGATAATGTTAGCAGAAACGGTATACTGTTCCTTTATCCATCCCCAGAAATCTTCGTCAGAAGTAGCTGCATCGGGAGGCAGCATTAGATTTTTTTCAGAGCGTTTTTGAAATTCACTGGCAAAAACAGAGTTGGTCATTTGCAGAAACGGAATCGCTCCTGTAAAGCAAACGGTCTGCTTGATAAAACTTCTTCTTGAAGCCATTTTGTAGAGTGTTAATTTGAAACGAATATATAAATTAAAGGAAGGTAGAACTCTGTCTAACTGTGATTTTATTTACCAGAGTACTTCTAAAGGATTCCTTTAGAAAAAACTTGAAATCCGATTTTTGTTTAGATAAAGAAGAATTATTTTTTATTCTGAGAAGGAGGAGTATTCATGCGTTTTCTTTCCCTGTAATAAGAAAATCCGAACAAAAGTCCGAGAAATACAAGAAAGGGAATGAAGTACGAACGAGATAATCCTTCTGTATGAATGAAAGTAAACGCTCTGTCCCAACGGAATTTTTTCGTACCGGTGGTAAACGGATCGAGCGACATCCAGATGAAAACTCCTTTTCCTACGATGTGGTCATCCGGAACATATCCCCAGTAGCGTGAGTCAAGCGAATTGTGGCGGTTATCTCCCATCATCCAATAGTAATCCATTTTGAAATTGTAGGAATCTGTTTGCTGTCCATTGATAAATATCTTTCCGTCTTTCACTTCCAATTTATTATGCTCATATAGACTGATGACGCGTTCGTAAAGAGGCAAACTGTCAATCGTTAATTTCACGGTCATTCCTTTTTTAGGAATTATGATCGGTCCATAGTTATCGCGGTTCCATTGAAATTTTGGAGTGTGTGGGAAAACATCATCGGGCATTCCGGCAATCTGAGGCAGGTATTCTCCTGCGCCATATTGCTGAGGGGCAACTTCTTTTATGTTGGTGAATGTTTTTAGCTTTTCAAAATTATACTGAGTGAGAGGAAACGCAAACTGGTACCCTTCTTTGGAAACCTGGGCTTGTTCATTGAGGTTAAGTTCTTGCAGCCGTTTAGGATTGATTGCGCCATCTATTTTAATATCGTAATTGAACTGAGCAGTATTGGCAAGGAAGGCCTCTTTCCCATTAATCATTAATTTTCTGTCAACGACTTTTAATGTATCACCTGCAATCGCCACGCATCGCTTGATGTAATTATCTTCTTTATCGATCGGACGATAGGCGATCTCGCTATTGTGCCAGATTGTTTCTCTTCCATACATCCTGCAAAGTCCGTAATAACTGGTGTTGGTGTTCATCAGGGCAACTGTATCTCCTTCCGGAAAATTGAAAACAACTACATCGTTGCGTTGAACTTTTCCAAAACCTAGAAAGCGATAATAGGGGAGTTGGGCACTTTCAACATACGATTTGTGACCAAAGATGCTGGAATGAACAAAAGGAATCGAGAGGGGTGTCATCGGAATTCTTGGTCCGTAACTTAATTTGCTAACGAAAAGATAATCACCATTGAGCAGTGTTCTTTCCATAGAAGAAGATGGAATGGTAAACGCTTCGATTAAAAAAGTGCGAATGATGGTGGCGGCAATGACGGCAAACACAATGGCATCTGCCCACTCGCGTATTGTTCCTCTGTTGATCCTATCTTTATCTGTGAAGTCAACCAATTTCAATTTAGGATTAAAACCGAGATAAGGGAGATAGAGGAAGGGGAGGAGCCATGCTGCAAGATGATGGGCAAATGAGGTTTTATCGAAACGATTTGCAAGTTCTGCGCGCATCAGCAAAAGAACGATCCAGTTAATGAAAGGAATAATAAGCAAAACTATCCACCATTTTGGTTTGTTGATGATCCTTAGCCAGATAGTGTAATTGTAAATTGGAACAAGCGCCATCCATCCTTTGTAGCCGGCTTTCTCAAAAATCTTGTAAAGTCCTGCAAAAGGAATAAGGACTGTGAAGAGAAAAATTATCAGATATAGATTCATTAGAATTTAAGATTACACGTTTATATACAAAGATGAAAAAATATCATCATGTTGAAAGTTAAATATTGTTAAAGCTGCATCAGATCATTCATTCCAAAAATTCCTTTTTTCCCTTTCAGAAACTCAGCAGCAAGCATAGCGCCTGTAGCGAACCCTTTTCGGTTATGAGCTGTGTGTTTTATTTCTATATCGTCAATGGAGGAAAAGTATTTTACTGAATGTGTGCCCGTCACTTCATCAATCCGTTTGGAAATTATTTCAAGTTCTTCAGGAAAAATTTTTGCAGGGGAGAAACTTCCCTCTCCTTTGGGAGAGGGGATAGGGGGTGAGGTGTTTACGTATTTCTTTTTTCTATTAACATTTTCAATGATTTGATTCGCTAAAGTAATCGCTGTCCCGCTCGGAGCATCCAGTTTGTGAACGTGATGTATCTCTTCCATTGAAACATTGTAGTCGGAATATTTGTTCATCATTTTGGCGAGTTGTTCATTCATTCTGAAAAACATATTTACTCCAATACTGAAATTAGAAGCATAGAACAGGCATGCGTCTTTTTCTTTACAGATTTTTTTTACTTCCCCCAGTTTGTCGTACCAGCCCGTTGTTCCGACTGCCACAGGAATTCCGGCATCAAAACATTTTGTCATGTTTGACAATGCGCTTGCCGGTGTGCTGAATTCAATGGCTGTATCACATTTTTTCAAATCTTCATTTGTAATAGAGTTAATATTACTTACATCGATCTTTAAAGCAATTTCATGCCCTCGCTGAAGAGCAATCTGCTCGATCTCTTTCCCCATTTTCCCGTAGCCGAATAATGCAATTTTCATGCTTTACTAATAATTTATGAATTAGTTTACGAATATACGAATTGAGGGAAGTTGAAAATCAAAATCTGAGAGATAAAGTAAACCCTGCCGATGGTTTTTGTTTTGATGAATAGAGATTTATGGAGGGCATAATATTCATAGAAAGATTATCGCTTACATCAAAGGTCATCAGGTGCGCATCTACATACGCATCTGCAATGTTGAGCGTGTAAAAAAGCGCTGTGAGTATGATACTCAAGTCGCGGTGCTTATGATAAGTGGTTTCGTACTTTCGTACTTGTGAGGCAGATTTATCAGGATGGGTATCAATGATGCCTGAGAGCGTATCCGTTTTACTAATGTATGATCGCTTATATTCTTTATAAAGTTTATTGTTGTAATCGAACAAATAAACAGTTATACCCATAGCTGCATACACGACAGGCATCTTCCAGTATTTTTTATTGTAGGCTTGTCCTGAGCCGGGAATGATTGCTGATAGAATAACAGCTTTTTTTGGCGAATGGATATGGACACTATCAATCCCTCCGGACTTTCCCAAAGGGGAGGAAGTTTGCGCATAAGAATAAGTAAGAAAAAAAATGAAATACAAAAAGTATGAAATAAAAAACTTTGCCATATTATTTCTCCTTCTCTTTGGGAAGGAAGGGGAGGACTTTATAAATCAAGAATGCGGACAATTTTTTTAAGTGCAGCATCGGATTTGAAATGGATGACGATTTTTCCTTCGCCATTATTTTGTTTTTCAACAGTAACTTTTGTTTTTAAAAGACCCGAAAGGTCTTCCTGCATCTTTTGCTCTTCGAATGAGAGAGCGGTAGATGTTTTCTGGTTTTTTGATTTTGACTTTTGATTTCCTTTCTTTCCGGAATAGTCTCTTGCGTATTCTTCTATCCTGCGAACTGATAATTCATTTTTAAGAATCTCATTCAGTATTTTTGTCTGCATCTGCGAATCACTTACCGAAAGCAGCGCACGTGCGTGCCCCATGGTAATCTTTTTGTCGCGAAGTGCCGCTTGTATCGGTTCAGGAAGTTTTAGCAGGCGTAAAAAGTTGGTAACCGTAGAACGATCTTGTCCTACTTTCTGGCTTAACTGTTCCTGTGTGAAGTTGCATTCTTCTATCAGTCTTTTGTATCCGAGTGCGATCTCAATGGCGTTCAGATCTTCGCGCTGCAGATTTTCAACGAGCGCCATCTCCAGCATTGTTTTGTCATTGGCAATGCGTATGAAAGCAGGAATATCTTCCAGTCCCGCCAGCTGTGATGCGCGGAATCTTCTTTCACCGGAAATGATCTGAAACTTATTGAATCCGATCTTGCGTACTGTGATGGGCTGAATGAGTCCGTACTCTTTTATGGATTGCGCCAGCTCAGAGAGCGCTTGTTTTTCAAATTCATTTCTTGGCTGAAAAGGATTAGCTTCTATTTGAGAAAGAGAAACATTTGCTACTGTTCCTGCCACAGCGGTATTGCCGTTCACTACCCGCGAAGCAGAAGTAATATCTGTGCGGGAATCTTCCAACAGTGCACTAAGTCCTTTTCCTAACGAAGATCGTCTTGTCATAATGGTAAATATCTGCGATGCTAATATACAAATGTCATGCGAATGATACGAATAAATTTGTGCAATTCATTTCTATCATTCGTGCATATTTATAGATTGGCATCGGTTATTCTTCTGCCACATCAATAATTCTTTCGGCTTCAGTGAGGCGGGTGAGTTCGTTCTTTTGCAGGATTTCGCGCGCGAGGTTGAGGTAATTTACCGCTGCGATGCTGCCCGCATCGTGCATGATAATGGTTTCTCCAAAACTTGGAGCTTCTGCTGCACGCACATTGCGATGGATGATGGTGTCAAATACAATATTCTGAAAATGCAGTTTCACTTCTTCCACCACCTGCTTGGAAAGATTCAGGCGTGAGTCGTACATGGTAAGAAGAATCCCTTCCAACTCCAATGCCGTATTTAATTTATTCTGAACAATTTTAATTGTATTTAAAAGCTTTCCAAGGCCCTCGAGCGCAAAGTATTCGCATTGCACAGGAACCATTACAGAATCGGCAGCAGTGAGCGCGTTCACGGTTACAAGTCCAAGGGAAGGAGAACAGTCGATGATGATGAAATCGTAATCGTCTTTTATTTTTTCAAAAACTTTTTTCATCATCCTTTCTCGTTGCGGCAGGTTGATCAGTTCGATCTCTGCGCCCACCAAATCAATGTGTGCCGGTAGAAGATCAAGATTTGGAGTTTGCGTATTGAGAATAATATCATGTGGGTTGTCGTCATCGATCATGCATTCATAAATGCTTGATTTTATATTTTTTGGATCAAAGCCAACACCCGATGTGGAATTTGCCTGAGGATCGGCATCCACCAGAAGCGTGCGGTGCTCCAGCACGGCAAAGGATGCGGCAAGATTAATGGCAGTAGTGGTTTTTCCTACTCCGCCTTTTTGATTTGCAATAGCTATGATTTTTCCCATGAGTTATTTAATGTCAGCTTTTCGTATAAAAAAATTAGTTCATTAAAATTACTGTTAAATTAATGGACTGCTAACAGAAACTATAAACAAATGTGTGTTAATTATTAACTCTTTAATCGGAGTCAGAGCTTATAGAAAAGCGGATAGGTTATAAATGCCAAGTTGTATGCCGGATCTTTTTTTTAAGTAGAAATCTCAAACTTTATTTTTTTATTTTTGATTCTTTCTTCGCGAATCAGTTGTAATGTTCGTTGTATTTTGCTGCTTTTTACAGCTGCGTAAGCAGAATAATCCAACACTTCTATTTTTCCTAATTCATCTTTTTGAAGTCCGCCTTTTTGTAAAAGCATTCCGACAATATCCATTTTATTGATCTTGTCTTTTTTGCCTGCGGAGATGTAAAGAGTTTTCCATTCGCTGGCATTTGGGAGAACTAATTTTTCGGGAAGCGGTTCGATCTCTGGAGTAACTTTCAGGAAAGGAGGCAAGTGATCTGTTTCTTTTAACATAAAATAAATTGTACCGCTGGCGTGCATACGTGCAGTTCTTCCGTTGCGGTGTATCATTACATCTTCGGTAGTGGGCAGCTGATAATGAATGATGGCTTCGATCTCCGGAATATCCAATCCTCTGGATGCCAGGTCGGTTGATATCACTAAATGCAGGCTGCCATTTTTTAATTTGATCAATACTTTTTCGCGGTCAATTTGTTCCAATCCTCCGTGATAAACACCATGTTCGATACTTAATTTATCCAATTGTTCGCTGATGCGGATTACCGCATCGCGGTGATTGCAAAAAACAATCTTTGATCGTGTGCCTAATTTCCCGATCAGTAACATCAGCGCATCCAATTTATCAATACCTACTGCCCTTACTGATTTTAGTTGTACCCTAGGATTGCTTTGTGGACCTCCATCCCTTTGGGATAGGTTAGGACTTGTGAAATTCAGTTCAAGCGGATTATTCAATCCAACGAAAGCAGGAATGTCTTTTAATGGAGTAGCAGATGTTAATATTCTTTTTTGTAAATTTTTTAGTTGCAAAATAATAAATGACATTTCCTCCTGAAATCCCGCATCCAATGATTTGTCAAACTCGTCTAAGATCAATGTGCTTATCTCTTTGGTGGAAATATTTTCAGAATTAATGTGATGAGCAATTCTCCCCGGTGTTCCTATCAGAACTACGGGAGGCTGCAGAAGATTATTTTTCTCGATTCGAACCTCATATCCGCCATAGCAGCAACTGATCTTAAATCCTGTACTCATTTTTTTAAATACCTGCTCTATCTGTTGCGCCAATTCACGGGTAGGAACTAAGATCAAAACCTGAACATCTTTTTTTTGAGAATCTAATAATTGTAAAGTTGGAAGAAGAAACGCAAGCGTTTTTCCCGATCCTGTAGGAGAGATCAGAATTACATCATTTGTTTTCGGAATAGCGTCCAACGTTGCTTTCTGCATTTCATTCAGCTCCTGAATATTGAAATGTGAAAGTGTTTTTGTGTGATTCATATAGCGCAAGTTAACTTTTATTCAACTGAGTTAAGTTTTTCAGCCAAATACCAACCCATGCTGAAACAGCCTTGTAATAAATATCCTCCTGTTGGCGCATCCCAGTCCAGCATTTCTCCAATAGTGTAGTGGTGTGGGAGTTTTTTTAGTTGGAAGTGTTCGTTAACTTCATTTAATGAGACTCCTCCAACGGTGGAAATAGCTTCGTCTATCGGAGCCATGGCGGTAATTTGCAAAGGCAGTTGTTTTATTTTCTCTGCAAGTATATCTATATCGATGAACTTTTCTTTTGTTAGAATTGTTTTCAGCAGGGCAATTTGGACATCGGATAAATTCAATCCATCCTGCAATAGTTTTGTATAGGATCTGTTTCCTTTGTTGGCTAACTTATTTTTAATTTCCTCCAGAGTAAATATGGGTTTCAGGTCAAGAAGTATTTTCGCTGGTTTATTCTCATTTAATTCTTTTCTTATCTGCGGACTTAAGGCATAAACTGCACTCCCTTCTATTCCAAATTTTGTTATAACGATTTCTCCTTTTTTTTCTTTTTCACCGCAGGAAATGGAAATGTTCTTCAGCCATTCTCCTTCAGCATTTGCAAGAAATGGTTCATTCCATTTTATTTCAGCGGCACAATTGGAAGCTTGAAAGGGAAGTGTTTTAATATCTTTCTTTTCAAAAAAATCTTTCCAACTTCCATCGGAACCTGTTTTGCTCCAGCTTGCTCCGCCTAATGCGAACACAACGACATCGGCTTTCACAAAAAGTTCTTCCTCATTATGTATGAGCAAGAGTTCATTGTTGCTGTTCCATCCTTTCCAAATATGGTTTGTTTTTAGTTGAACATTTTTGTTTTTTAATTCATTTAAAATTGCATTCAATACATCAATGGGTTTTATTCCTTGAATGGGAAATATTCTTTTACTTGTTCCTATGTAAGTTTCAATACCGATACTTTTAAACCAGTTGCGTAAATCGGTATTTGTAAAAGCGCGAATGCTTTTTTCTAAAAATGAACTTGGGGTATAACGGGTAATAAATGTCTCTAACTCTTCTGAGTGCGTTAAGTTAAGACCGCCATCGCCTGCCACTAAAAACTTTCGTGCAGGAGCCGCGTTGCGTTCGTAAATGGTGATGTTAAACTTTTTTTCATCCAGCATTGCTGCTAATAGCAAAGCCGATGGTCCGCTTCCTATTATGGCAATTGATTTTTTCATGTTTATAATCGACCATCCTGAAAGACCTATAGTTGTCGAGAGAGGACTTGTAAAACTTATATCCCCTTCCTTTTTGGAAAGGGATGTGGGGAGAGGTTTTTAACTTTACTTAATCGCAATCACCGAAATCTCCACATTCACTTTTTTCGGCAGCACAGATACCTGAACGGTTTCGCGTGCGGGAGGATTGGATGGGAAATAGGTTCCATACACTTTATTTACTTTTCCGAAATTATTCATGTCACTCAAAAAGATGCTTGCTTTTGCAACATCACTCATTTTCATTCCTGCTTGTTCTACGATTGCTTGGATGTTCTCCATCACTTGCTTGGTTTCATTTTCAATGCTGGATGAATCAATTTGTCCTGTAGCAGGATTGATGGCAATTTGTCCTGAAACAAACAGTGCATTGCCGCGCATCACCGCCTGGCTGTAAGGACCGATTGGTTTTGGTGCTTTTTCTGTGAAAATGATTTTAGGTACTTCCATATTTTTATTTTTTGAATAATACAAAAAGATCAAACCCGATACTGCTGCAAGAAGAAATAATGTAAAGAGAATCTTCTTCATGATGCGAAATTAATCTTTTATTATTGCTGAGATGGAAACATTTTTCTTAATAATGATCGGCTGTCTTTTGAAAACACTCCCCTTTTTACATCCCGGATATCTTCAATGGAATAGAAAGCATCGGGATTATTCTGCTGAATTATTTTGATGACAAGTTCAATGTTCTTTCTTTTTACAACGGTGAGAATTATTTTCACAGGACCTTTTGCTCCCTGCGCATCCACCACAGTAGTTCCGTGATCTTTGCTTCTCAGTTGTGCGATGAGTTCTCCGCAGTCTTGGTTGGTTATAATGCGGATGATTTGCAATCCAAGTGCAATCCTTTCTTCGATAAGAAGGCCGATGTAATTTCCCAAAGCAAAACCTCCTGCCCAGCCGATGTAGCAGGCAAAGTTGTTTGCTTGTTTCATTACCTGACTTACTACTACGATCCAGATAAGAACTTCGAAGAACCCAAGAATGGGAGCGGCATTTTTGTTTCCGCGCGCCATCATTACATGCCGCAATGTTCCAAGCGTAACATCACCGATCCGTGACGCAAAAATTATCAGCGGAAGGATGAGCCAGTTGTAGTAATCAAAAGATGTCGTCATAAAAATGATTTCAATGGTTCAAAAGTATCTTTTTTGTGATAACTTCAGAGTGTCTGTCAAACAAAAATGATTATTTTTAAAACGATAAAAAGTATGGCAGATATGACTTCGGGAGAATTGGCGGAAAAACAATTGCTTGCATATAATGCCAGAAACCTTGAAGAATTTTTAGCGTGCTACAGTTCGGATGTTGAGGTGTATGAATTTCCTTCTGTTCTTACATATAAAGGGAAAGATAAAATGCGCGAACGTTATTCGAAACGTTTCAGAGAAGCCGAAAATCTGCATTGCACCATTGTAAATAGAATAACCATGGGCAATTATGCCATTGATCAGGAAAGTGTAAGAGGGATTGAAGTGGGGAAAGAAGTTTCCGTTTGTGCTATTTATTATGTAGAAAAAAATCTTATTTCAAAAGTATGGTTTATGCGTCCATGAATTTTTTAGAATAAGATGAATTGTATAGAGACAACTAACAATAATTAACTAAGCTCATCATGAAAAAGAAGATTATTTCCATCACAACTGTTTTTGTTATTGCCTTTGCTCTATTGCCGGCAATCAACTGCTTTGCTGTTATTGATACCCTGAGGCATTACAATCCTGCAGCGGTCAATAATTCTTCTCTTAGTCCTACAACCTATCCATCGCAATACGCCTGTTTTACACCACCTGCTCCCGGCTACATCAAGAGTATAGTTGTTACACTGGGAGGGTCTTCCAGCACCGGATCAGTAACCGTACATATTTACGGTCATGAAGGTGGCGAGTTTTTTCCTTCATTCGAAAAGGATTTAATAGCTCCCGTTACCATCAATAAGACTGTTGCAGGTAAACAGAAGGTCACTATCAACTTAACCACTCCTGTACTTGTTGATAATAATTTATTTTTTATCAAGTTGACTAATTTCTCATCTAATGTTACACTTATCAGGGATCAAAGCATGCATGCTTCTTTTTGCAGTTCAGCAAGTGGTGGTGACTATTATTATTTATGGGTTATGAATACATCAAATCAGATTGCTTACTCCAGCAATGCTTTTGCTATAGATGTGCTGATGGATTATACCGAAGGAGTAACATCCCCTCAATATTTTCAGGATATTACCGTAGCAGCAGGTATTAGTACCGGTCTTTCCAATAATTGCGTTGCATGGGCAGATA
Organism: Bacteroidota bacterium; assembly: GCA_016213435.1. Lineage (GTDB taxonomy): Bacteria > Bacteroidota > Bacteroidia > Palsa-948 > Palsa-948 > Palsa-948. The sequence goes on along the minus strand of JACRAL010000200.1, from coordinate 824 downwards.
TCAATAACGATGGATACCTTGATCTGATGGTTGCCGGAAAATTATATAAGAATATGGGCAACAGCACCTTTACGGATATTACAGCATCGGCAGGAATTACAATAGGTACTTGGATTTCCACATTTATGGATATGAATAATGACGGCAAGGATGATATTCTCTTTTTAAATGGGAGCGGTGCAAATTCTATTTATATCAATAATGGAAACGAAACATTTACAAAAAACGCGTTAAATCTCACCACTCCTGCTTTTGTGAGTTTATCAACGGTTAGCGTAGGGGATTTCAATAATGACAGCTATCCCGATCTGTTTGTCGGGCAATTATGGACAAACGATGCACAGATGAATGAAAAATATTATCGTCACTATCTTTATCTGAATGATAAAAATCTTGGCTTTATAGATAATACTTCCTTAATTATTCCTGATTCATTAGACTGGGAAACACTTTCGGGAACTGCCTCACCAAGTCCTTATAAAGTAGGGACTACCCGTGCTGTACGCGGAGCGCAATTTGTAGATTACAATAATGACGGCAAGCTTGATCTGTTTATTGCCAATTATCGCTTGCAGCCTGATGAACTATGGAGAAATAATGGCGATGGAACATTTACCGATGTTTGCCTGTCTATTGGAATAGATATTAGTAGTAATGGAGGTTCACAACATGGAACCGGATGTGACTGGGCAGATTATGATAATGACGGTGATATGGACTTGCTCTTGCCGCAATTAGCCCATCCCAACAATATTAATTGTTGTGGTGATTATGGTACTACAGTTTATAGGAACAATGGAACGCCTGCCTTTAATTTTACCAAT
>JACRAL010000199.1 GCA_016213435.1 Bacteroidota bacterium | reverse complement strand
TTTGTTAGTGCAAAATTTAGAGAGGCATAACCTTTTCTTTTTCTACTCTTGTCCTCGTCAAAGTTTACATCCAATATCCAATGCAAGGAGTTTTCTATTCCCCAGTGTCCGCGTATTAATGCATTAAATTCTTTAGCTGATATATCTAAAGAACTAATGTAATAACGAGTTTGTGTTTGTTCTTGTTGGTTTATGAATCGTTTGGATTCTATCTGGACAATTGATTTTATTCCTACCCATTCTGCTTTTTTTTCTATCATTTTCAGATTGCTGATGACGCTGCATTTTCTGAATTCGATCCTACCGCTATTTTTTTCAGTTTTCTCATCAATGCTCGCTGGTTTTATAACGGAAAAACTGCTGGTTATGTCTTCTCTCAATCGCTCTTGATTGTCCTTGACTGCAATGATGTAATCCGCTTTCTTTTCAATCACCAGCGATACGACTTCTTTTTGACAGACAAGGGCATCTATAGTAACAAAGAATATCTCTCAAATAGAAACAAACGCCAGCCCCATTCCTGCAAGAATAGTAGCAAGTTTTATGAGATGAAAGCGGTGCTGTTCGCTGCTTTCAAAAAGAATGGTTGTGGATACATGCAGAAAAATCCCTACAACCACTGCCATGAGGTAGTTTGAGTAATACGTGATAAGCCCGAAACTTCCTTCCAGCAAGTTTCCTGTCAATGCTCCGATGGGAGTCATCAGCGCAAAAACAACAAGCCAAATAATAGCCCTTGCTTTTTTCTGTCCGGATTGAATCAGCATGCTCATCAGCGCAATAGCAATAGGAATATTGTGAAAAATAATTCCGGTAGCAAGAGATCTCTTTGTGCCGTTAATAGTTCCGGCAAGCGGCATACCTTCCAGAAAAGAATGTACAGACAAGGCGATCATTACTGTGATTGGAAAAATATTTTCTTCGTATTTATGAACGTGAATGTGTCCGTGTTCAATTCCTTCAGAGAAGTATTCAATAAAAATTTGCAGGAGAAATCCTGCCAGAATGAAAATTCCAACTCCCCTCCCCCATGGGAGAGGGGTTGGGGGTGAGGTGTAAAGCTCCGGAAGTAGATGCAATACAGTAATTCCAAGCAAATACGCCCCGCTGAAAGATAAAATCAGCTTGAGCGTTTTGCTGCTCAGCTTAAAAAAAAGAACGCTGCACCCACTTAATATCACGGTGGCGAAAAGAAGCAGGCAAAGTAATTCGCTGGTCATTGGGTTTTTCCCTAAATCCCTAAAGGGACTTTGATATTATTTTTTTTGATTTTTAAATCATCTATTTCTTTTCTCCCTTTAGGGTTGGGGTGACTTTTTATTTCCTTCCTATAAGGATCAATCGTTCAGAAGTTTCTTCGCTGAATGGCGCGAGGTGGTAATCACCAAACAAATATACAAGCTCCAGTTTATTTTGAATAAAAAATGTTTCAAGATCCTTGCGTCTATATGATTTCACCTTTTCCTTATATGAATAGGACTTCCCTTTATCCAAAAAACAGATTTCTTTAATGATGGATTTTTTCTCAGCATATCGTCTGATCTCAAAATCAACTTCATCTATTCGGCATTTTTCCTGAGCAATAAGTGCTTTTATCTCCTTTTTCACATTCATAAAATCAAGCACGAACCATCCGTTCTTCTTGAGTGCAGATGCTGTGGATTTTATGGCTTTATTGTTTTCATAATCTTTCTCAAAATATCCGAAACTGGTAAACAGATTCAGCACAACATCGTAATAATTTATCCTGAAAAGATTCCGCATGTCGTGAACATAAAAGGAAAGGTTTTCTTTTTCGGATGTTTTTGCTTCTATAATACTGTTCTCACTTATGTCAATCCCGGTTACTTGAAATCCTTTTTCATTAAGATAAATGGAATGTCTTCCTTTTCCGCATCCACAGTCGAGAATAGAATTGCCGGAAGGAATCTTTAAAAACTTGAAAAGGTTGTCAAGGAATAATTTCGCTTCATCGCAACCCCTGTGTTTATAGAGAAGCGAATAATATTCAGAACCAAACCAATCTTCTATCCACTTCGTCATTGTTGATAATTTCCACGTCATTGCGAGCAAAGCAAAGCAATCTCACAGAAACTTTTTGGTGATTGCTTCGGTCGTTCCTCCCTCGCAATGACGTTTTATAATTACATTAACTTTACAAAGTTCTAAAAAGATACGATAATGACTAATCGCCAGCTGTTTTTAAATCAACTTACTCAAACTTCACCTGCTCCAATGGGGCTTGAGATTGCACGCGCGAAAGGCGTTTATTTATTTTCCCCTCAAGGAAAGAAATATATGGATCTGATTGCGGGTATTTCTGTGAGCAATATAGGTCATGCACATCCGAAAGTTGTAAAGGCAGTTAAAGATCAGGCAGAAAAATTCATGCACCTGATGGTGTATGGGGAATATGTACAATCTCCACAGGTAAAACTTGCAAAGCGACTCACAGAACTTCTGCCGAAAAAATTAAGCAGCATTTATTTTGTCAACTCCGGAAGCGAAGCGGTGGAAGGTGCGCTAAAGCTTTCAAAGCGCTTCACCCGAAGAACAGAAATAGTTGCTTTCAAAAACGCTTATCACGGCAGCACGCATGGTGCGCTGAGCGTGATGGGAAATGAAACGATGAAACAGGCCTTTCGTCCCTTACTGCCGGATGTACGGTTTTTAGAATTCAATAATGAAAAGCAACTTGAACAAATAACAAACAAGACCGCTTGCGTAATTGTGGAGTCAATTCAAGGAGAAGCGGGAGTAATAGAGCCAGTCGGCAATAGGCAGTTGGCAGTAAGCAAAAATAATTTCTTGCAGTTGCTTCGAAAACGATGTGATGAAACCGGAACATTATTAATCTTTGACGAGATACAAACGGGTATGGGAAGAACCGGCAAGTTGTTTGCGTTTGAACATTACGGAATTGTGCCTGATGTTTTGTGCCTGGCAAAAGCGTTTGGCGGTGGAATGCCTCTGGGCGCATTCATCTCATCAAAAGAAATTATGTCAACGCTTTCGCACGATCCGGTGCTGGGACATATCACCACGTTTGGCGGACATCCGGTTTGTTGTGCAGCTGCGTTGACTGCGTTGGAACTAATCGCCTCACCCCCAGCCCCTCTCCTCAAGGAGAAGGGAGGTGTTAGTTGGAAGGGAGAGTTATTCAAAAAACTTCTTAAACATCCGCGAATAAAAGAAGTGAGAGGAAAAGGATTGCTGCTTGCAGTTCAGTTTTCGAGCGAAGAAGAGAATAAGAAAATAATTTCGCGCTGCATTCAGAATGGTGTTGTGGTAGATTGGTTCTTATTCCGCTCCGATGCCATGCGCATTGCGCCTCCGCTTACTATCTCGGAAAAGGAAATTAAAAAGGCTTGTGAAGTGATTTTAAAAAGTATTGATGAGTGATATACCCCTTCCCTAAAGGGAGAAATATAACAACAGCCCTAAATCTCTAAAGGGACTTTCAAACTCACCTTCAGAGGTTGGAGTAACCAATGGCTCCCTTTAGGGCGGGGGTGCGACTTTAACTCAGTAAACTCCCGTTGAGAGCATTACAAGCGTGCATGCTTCCTCTATTTCAATCCCTACTTTCTTTATTTTTTCTTCAAACTCAGGGTTCTCGGTGCCGGGATTAAATATTACTCGCTTTGGCTTTAAACTCAGAATGTAATCGTAATACTGAGGCTGATTCTGCGGTCCTACATAAAGTGTAACGGTATCTACATTCTCGATTATTGGAAATCCGGTTTGAATTTTAATGTCTTCAATTTCTCCTGCCTTTAATCCGATGGCTGCAACCGGAACATTATGTTTCTTTAATTGCTTTACTGCGCGATTGGAATATCGTTCGGTATTTTCTGAGGCGCCTATTACTAAGGTTAGTTTCAAATTTCAGGTTTAAAGTTTAAAGTTTAAAGTTGAATATCCAACATCTAATATCTAATATCTAACTTCCAATTTCTGATTTACTCCACTTCAAAATAATCCAGATCCTTTCCATAAGATTCTTCAAGGAAGAAGACAGCAATAATTGCAAGCACGATCACGGTTGCTCCCACGATCATGGCTGATCTCAGAATTCCCATTCCTGCCGACATGCTGCTCCACCACAAGGTCATGAGCACAGTTGAGCCGCGGATAAAGTTGGGAACTGTGGTTGCCGCTGTGGAACGTATGTTGGTGCCGAATTGTTCCGATGCCACCGTAACAAGCACCGCCCAGTATCCCTGCGCTATGCCGAGAATAAAAATGACGAAGAAAAACACACTGCTTGAAACTCCGAATGAATTAAAATAAACTACGCAGAGAATACCAACCGATATAATTGCAATCAGCAAAGCTTTCTTTCTCGACTTAAGTTTTTGGCTGATGTACCCTGTGAGGATGCTTCCGATGGCAGCGCCAATGTAATGATACATCACTGCTTTTCCTATGTTGATGGTTTCGGGCTGTCCTGCATCATTTACAACTCCAAGGTATTCGCCCATTTCCTTTGAGAAAGAAACCAGTATGCCGATAACGAACCATACAGGAGCTCCTGCAAGAATACAGGCAATATATTTTATAAATCTTTTTCTGCCGGAAAATAAACTGAAAAAATCCCCGCGCCTCGCCTTGGACTCTTTTACTTTGTCAAACATTCCGGATTCATGAACATAAATGCGGAGTCCGAGCAAAAGCAATCCGAGAATGCCACCCACCCAATATGCTTCTCTCCATCCCCATTTGGCAATAAAAAAAGCAAGCACCGCTCCTGCAAGCCCCACGCCCGAAACAATGCTGGTTCCCCAGCCGCGTGTTTCTTTGCTCATTACTTCAGAGACCAGTGTAATGCCTATGCCGAGTTCTCCTGCCAAACCAAATCCGGCAATGATGCGCAGGAATGCATATTGCTGAAGGTTTTGGGCAAATCCGTTTGCAATGTTTGCCAGCGAGTAAAGAAGTATAGTAAGAAAAAGTGCCGCCAGCCGCCCTTTTTTATCTCCCATGATTCCCCACACGATTCCTCCGATGAGCATGCCGATCATTTGCATGTTAATAAGGTAGATGCCGGCATCTTTAATGCCTGCATCGGGAATGCCGATGGCTTTTAAGCTGGGTACGCGCACAATGCTGAAGAGGATGAGATCGTAAATATCCACAAAGTAGCCGAGCGCGGCAACTATTACAACAATGTTGAAAATGTTTTTTGAGTTGTGAACTTTTGTCATGGGTCAAAAATATATAAAATCCCGTTGCGCATTTCCAAAAGGGAGAAAAACACTTAAAATCTAATTCGGGATTTAGGGGATGATTTTACTCGTATCGCAGCGCCTCGATCGGATCCAAGCGCGCGGCTTTCATGGCGGGATAAATTCCTGAAATAATTCCAACGCTCACGCAAATTGCAATTCCTCCGATGATCCAGATCCAAGGTATAATAAAGCCGGAGTTCATCTGAAAGGACAGAACGTTTCCGATCAGAATGCCAAGAAAAATACCAACCAATCCTCCGAGCAGGCAGATCACAATCGCTTCGATGAGGAATTGCCTTAGAATATCTTTCCGCGTGGCGCCCAGCGCTTTGCGGGTGCCTATCTCCCGTGTACGTTCTGCCACCGCCACCAGCATGATGTTCATGAGCCCAATGGCTGCACCGAGCAACGTGATGATGCCGATGATGGTTGCGGCAAGCGTAACGTATTTTATATTATCAATGAGCATACTCGCTAGGTTATCGCTCTTGGTGATCTCGAAATTATCGTCTTCTCCCACTGCGAGTTTTCTAATTCCTCTCAGCAAACCGGTGGCTTCGGCAAGTGTGGCATCCAGCGCGGTGGAATTATATGCAAGCACGTTTATGGTGAAGGACATATCGGGGCGGGGAAAATATTGCCGCACATTTGTGATGGGCAAAAGACATAACTTATCCCCGCCAAACATCATACTGCTTCCTTTTGATTTCAACACTCCAATCACAGTATATTTTCCATTTCCCACCGTAATAATCTGATCGATGGGATTTTCTCTTTGCTTAAAAAGTACGGACACGAGTTCGTTTCCTATAATAACCACGTGTGCATTGTTCTGTATATCCTGCATAGAGAAATTTCTCCCCTTGCTGAGCTCGTATCCTGAAGTGGCAAGATAACCTTCGTCCGTGCCGAGGATCTGAATATTCGGATTGCTTTTATTGGATTTGAATTTTAATGTGGCCGACTGCGATGCAAATGTGGAAATAGAAACAGCAGCACTATATTGAAACTCCTGCTTAAACTGAGTTGCCTGCGTATATGTGATAGCCGGAAAGCGTTTTGCTTTTTTTCCACTTCTCCCTATACGAATCGTCATTTCGCGGTTACGCACCGTGAACGTGTTTGCACCCATATCGGTAAAGTTGCTGTTGATGGAAGATTTTATACTGTCAATGGCCGTGAGAATACCTACCAATGCCATAATGCCGATGGCGATGATCAGTATGGTAAGAATAGTACGAAGCAACTGGCTTCTTATAGAACTGAGAGCGATCTGAATATTTTCTAAAAGCATTTTCATAATGAAACTGTTTACTTATTCCAATCACAACTATTACCATTTTCTCAATTGAGCGAAGATAGGATGAATTTAGTCAGTTATAATCTGTGTATTCTGTGGCTAAAGTTTTTACATTTGCCCACAACAATCAACCAACTACTAACATGGACTTAAGTAAAATTCTTTCAATCTCGGGCATGAGTGGACTTTATAAAGTAATTGCTCAAAGCAAAATCGGTTTCATCGCAGAATCTCTTGCAGACAAAAAAAGAATCCCGGTGCACTCCAATGCGAAAGTGAGCGTGCTGGATAACATCAGCGTTTTTGTGAAGGACGATAAAACAATTCCGTTACAGGATCTTATGAAAAAGATCTATGAAAAGGAAAGTGGCAAACCTGCGCCTGATTCTAAATCTTCGGATGAGGAACTAAAAAAATATTTTGAATCTGTTCTGCCTGAATACGATAAAGAAAAGGTTCACACTTCGGATATCCGCAAGGCAATTCTCTGGTATAACCTTTTGCAGACAACGGATATTTTCACTCAGAAAGAGGAAGAGAAAAAAGAAGGGGATGCACCCATCATTACGGAGGATGTCACCAAGAAACCGGAACATAATTTCAATCAGGAAAATAAGGGCAAGCATTTGAAAGCCGGGGCTAATGTTCAAAAGAAAACAATTGGCGTTAGAAAAACAGGCGTTGCTTAGCATACCAATAACGAATTTGGAACGAATATTACGAATGCATGCAAACGCCTGATTTGTAATATTCGCAACCATTCGTTAATTAGTAACCGAAATGGAATTCGATTTGAATAAATTAAAAAAACGCCCTTCTTATCCGTTTGAAACGATTGCGGCTGGTTTATCTTTTTCCCCGAGAATGGAAGCTGTTCTTGCGGAAGCGAAAAAAATTGCCGATGTCTGCAACTCAAAATTAGTGTTGATACATGTAGGGGAAAAAACAAAAGAGAAAGAAAAATTATTTGACGATATACTTTTCAGAAATAACATTGAAGAAAAAAAAGTAAAGATTATTTGGGCAGAAGGAGATGTGGTGGATACAATACTCAAACTCTGCAAACTGAATATCGTTGACTTGCTTATTGTTGGCGCTCTGGAAAAAGAAAGTATCCTGAAGTTTTATCTTGGCTCTGTTGCCCGCACCATCAGCCGCAAGGCAAAATGCTCCGTCCTTCTTCTTACACATACTTCGAAAGGAGAAAATGCAAAAAAGAAAGTCATTGTCAATGCAGGGGCTGACCACCCCAAAACAATACATTCCATCAACACCGCGCTTTATTTTGCCAGACGTATCGGAGTAAAAGAAATAACGATGGTGCACGAAGTACACTCCCCTACTCTTTCCATGGCGATATCCGAAAGCAGCAGCGCACCCGAAGTAACAAAAATGAAAAAAGAATTTACTGAGGAAGAAAGCGGCAAGCTGCACGCACTTATCGCGAAATGCGATACAGGTGATCTGAAAATAAATGAAAAGGTAATTAAAGGAAAACCGGGCTTTGCCATTCGCCAGTATGCCGAAACAAAGAAAGCAGATCTGCTCGTAATCAACTCTCCGGATACTCATCTTACATTTCTCGACCGCATATTTGCACACGACATTGAATTTATTCTTGCCGATGTGCCATGCAACTTATTAATCGTTCACTCTCGTGTATGAATTTTTCAATTGCTAATAGTCCTTGTATTTATTTTCAGCTCTTAAAATCATTTTCTCCCATCAACAATTAACGCGTGTCAAAGTTTTCCCATAACGACCTGATCATACTGCTTACCTCCATCAGCGTCATACTCATTTTTGCCCGCATAGTAGGAGAGATGGGCAGGAAATTTAAATTTCCGATCGTGATGGGAGAGATCATTGTAGGTGTGCTGCTCGGGCCAACCATTATCGGTGCGATCAGTCCGGATTTTTTTGTGCGTGTATTTCCTAAAGACGGAAACGTTTCCATCGCCTTTGACGGACTTGTAAATCTTTCCGTTGTGCTTCTTCTTTTTGTGGCAGGAATGGAAGTGCAACTGTCTCTTGTACTGAAACAAGGAAAGACCGCCATCTATACAAGTTTTTTCAGCATGCTGATTCCTTTTGCAACAGGGTTTGCATCAGCATATTATTTCCCGCAGTGGTTTGGAAACAATCCGGACAGCGGAGGAGATATTTTTTTCTCCATGTTCATTGGAACGGCACTTGCTATTTCAGCGCTCCCCGTCATAGCAAGAATATTGATGGATATGAATTTATTCAAGTCCGACATAGGCATGCTCATTATTGCTACCGCCATGTTCAACGATCTTATCGGCTGGCTTATATTTGCGTTTCTTCTTGCCATGAAAAGCACAGAAGAAAGCCTTGGGGTAGGATATACTATTTTGTACATCTTCGGCTTCGGACTTTTCATGCTTACCATAGGAAAGAAAATCATAGATCGCTCATTGCCCTGGATCCAGACAAAATTATCATGGCCGGGAGGTGTGCTGTCAATATCCATTGGTGTTTGCATGCTTTGTGCAGCATTTACAGAAAAAATAAATCTTCATGCTATTCTGGGCGCATTCATAGCAGGGATCGCCTTTGGCGATTCGGTGCATCTGCATGAGAAAGCGAGAGAGATCATTCACCAATTCGTGACCAATTTTTTTGCACCGCTATTTTTTGTTTCCATAGGATTACGGGTGAACTTCATAGACAATTTTGATGCGATGATCGTGGGCGTAGTACTGGTGCTTGCGTATTTCGGAAAAGTAATTGGCGCCACCTTTGGAGCTTATCTCGGAGGAGTGAAAATAAAAAATGCGATTGCGGTGGGATTTGGTTTGAATGCCCGCGGTGCAATGGAAATCCTTCTCGGCACACTTGCTTTAAGCGCAGGACTTATTTCTCAAAAAGTATTTGTTGCGCTTATCATTATGGCGCTTGTTACAAGCATTACCAGCGCTCCGATGATCCGGAAATTTTATGTGGAGAAAGGGAAGTAAATTTTCATTTAAAATCCTTTAAACATCTATGCGATGAAATAACAATACTCTCGTATTATTATTTATTATCATAACAGGACTTGTACCATATTTTTACCATATCCAGAACATTGCCTTTAGGCATTGCCGGATCGTTAAGATTAACATTAAACTGATCACACGAATTTAAATATTTAGAAAAAACAGCAATCATGTTTTTTGCTGTAACTTCTGCCACAAACGAATCTTTATCAAAAAGATAAAAGTATTCTTGATTACCTCTGAATCCAGTGCCATCATGGAATCCTGAAAGCAAACTATAATTTTCATATTTTATCATCACTTGCATAATGGCTTTCTTAGGTTTTCGCTTATTCAAATCCGGCAGATAAGGTCTATATTCAAAAAGTGAATTGGGGATATTACTCCACTTTGTTTTTATAGTGTACCCCTCAAAAGATCTGGTTTTAAAACTAATTACATCACTGAGTGGAATTTTTTTATTTTCTCCTGAAAGCAGTGTAACCGCAAGTTTCTTTCCAGCCGTTTCTTTCACTTTATCTTCAATGTAAAAAGTATCACTTACCGTACGCACAAAGAAATTGTTCCGCATCGAATACTGCGCCTTTGCATCTGTAAAATTTACATCATAATAGGTTTGTCTAACTCTTTTATATGCTCCCGTAATATAATCAACAGCAATCCCGATTAGAAACCCATTATAGGCGTTAAATAAAATATAAGGTGAAATCGCATATTTAATCGGAAAACTTTTGCTGTCTCCACCCTCATTCTTTAAAGTAACACGCACATCTCCTTTTTGCCTCCGAACAGGAATATTTGCAGGAGTTACTCCCATTTTCACTCCATTGAGATAAACTTCAGCGCCCGGTGGAGTAGAATTTATATGAACTATTGTCTCCTGTTTCCCAAACATTGTGACGCAACTTTGCAGGGTAAATAAAACAAGGATCGGTGTGAAAAATAAAATATTCTTCATAGGTATAATTATTTATTCGATTCAACAAACAAAAATACACAATCGAATTCAACAAATGAGGTTTTTTCTTAATTTGCCGAGTGGTTAATCTTTAAACATGATTTATAAAGTTCTAAAAAATACATGCCTGTTTTTTCTGATTTTTAATGCACAAGCATTATTCAGCCAGCAACTCACGCCTTTAAATTATTCTCCTTTACTTTCAAAAGGAAATCTTCCAGAGATATATTCAAAGAAAATAAAAATCACTCCATCCGATTTGGCATTAAATAAGCGAGGAGAAACAGATAAAAAAGATAATATCAACTTTTTAAGAATAAATAATATTTTCATAACCCGATTATTTAACAGCGGTATTATTCTCTACAACGATACCGTGAGCGCTTACTTAAATCAAGTTGCAGAACAGATATTTAAACTTACTCCTGACCTTCACGATCAACTTAAAATATATCTGATTCGATCTAAGGAAGCAAATGCATATTGCCTGAACAATGGCTGCATTCTTGTTACGACCGGACTGATTGCTCAGGCAGAAAATGAGGCGGAATTAGCATACATAATTTGTCATGAAATTATTCACTATCAGAAGAAACATGTTTATAATGAATATGTAAGCACTCAAACGCTGGAAAAGGAAAAACAATTATCCACTACTGCAATTACTGTTCTGCTTGAACAAAATAAATATTCGCGTGAGAACGAAACAGAAGCCGATGGGGAAGGTTTGGAGCTTTTTAAAAAGACCAATTACGGAATTAAAAATGCTGCAAAAGCGATGGATGTTCTTTTGTATTCAAGAATTCCGTTTGAAGATTTTGTTTTTAATAAATCATTTTTTGAAGATTCGTATTTCAAATTTCCAGACAATTATTTTTTAAAAAAGGATGAAATAAACCCTGTGAAATCCCCGGAAGATTATGATGATAAATGGAGCACCCATCCGAATATTAAAACCAGACGTTTGAACATTTTAAAAAGCATTACAAATTATCCATCTGATAATCATGGCAAAAGTTTTCTCATATCGGAATCAGGGTTTTATTATGTGCGTGATATTTGCAGAATAGAGACAACGAATATCTACATCCATGATTTGGATTATGGAAATGCAATATATGCCGCCTATATTCTTCTTAAAAAATATCCCGATAATTTTTACATAAAGAAAATGCTGGCGATTTCTCTTTATAATTTCAGCGCCCATAAGGTTAAAAAAGAAAATCCTCTTATTACTAACGATGATTATTCAAATGAATTTTTGACTTCCTCTTCTTTTCATTTAAAAGATTATAAAAAAATAGAAGGTCAATCAGAACAAGTGTTTTATTTTCTTTCAAAATTATCCGGTCAGGAATCATCTGTTTTGGCTTTATCGTATAGCTGGAAATTATACAACCAAAATAATTACAAAGATTCCGCTCTGCATTTGATAACAGAAAAGCTATTTACAATTCTGGCTAAAGAATATCACATAAGCTATTCTCAGTTCTCTTCACTTCCCTACATAAAAAACACAACTTCAGACTCAACTGTCAATTCATCGGGAGAGATAAGTAAATATGAAAAGTTCAGAAAAAAAAAAATGGCGATGGCAACAATGTTGAATTTATGTTTTACATGCTGTGCAATGAAGTCAAAGATCCAAATTTTACTTCCGGTTTCCACAGAATAAGTTCGATTTATCCCAACAATAATTTCATATATCAAAGCCCGAAGGATGCAATGCGTGAAATGAAAAAATACAAAAAAGAAATAACAGAAAAGGCGTGTGTTTAAGTATAGACACCGTGATTATTTTAAAACCTGAATATTCCAGATTTGATGCAACAAAATCAGGTTATTCCAAAACTCTATCTTTTAATAATAAGCCCTCTGAACTGGTGGAAGATGCCATTTATTTGGCTGATAAAGCAGGATTAAAATACAAATACCTCAGCAACGATTCTCTGGGAAATGGCGGAATAGCATATTATAATGATTACTGTCTTACTGCTTCTTCAAGAGAAGAAATGCTGAAACATGGCGGTGAAGAATATGCTGCATGTTTAACCAATTACGATTTACATCAGAAGCTGATTGAAAAATACGGCACAAGTCATTTTTTAAAAATTGATGTGGTAAATTACAGAGTGCCTCATTTTCGTTCAGGACTATCCTATGCTCTTATTGCTTTTCCTCCTTTACTGATTGGATACCTGTTTCTCCCTCAATATAAAACCACTATCACTTACACTCTCTTTGACCTTAAAACAGGGAAAGCCGAATTTAAAAAATCCATCTCGCTTGAAAGCAATGACAATAAATCTATTCTTAAATCAAATTTGTATGATATGTTTTTACAAATCAAATGTAAAGCATTGTAGAACTATTTTTTCTTTTTTTCTTGCAATTCTTTTTTTGAATTGTTTTGCAAGTAACAAAAAAAATGTTCCGGGTTATTTAGGCAAAAGGATTGAATTCAATTATGGAATGTCCATGTCAGGGGCTTTGTTCGGTCCTTCAGCAAATAATTATCATTTAAATACGGTACATTCATTCGAAATCCAATATACATTAAACAGAAAGAGGTGCTTGGGCGTGGGTGTTCAAAATCTCCAATCTGCCTTTTGGAGCGATTATGATTTTTACAATACACACAACATTGTCAAATTATCTGTCACAACATTTTATATTTCTTTCACAAACTTTCGAAATAACTTTATTGCCCCCGTTGGTATGTACAACAAAATCGACATTGGTTTTGGACCTGTCAGCTATTTCAATGCCGTTCAATACCAAGATCCGGTTACGGGAGAAACAATAGGAATTAGCCAAGATAAATTCTACAACCTGTCACTTTTATGGACGATAGGTAAAAAAATAGTTTACGCAGATGAAATAACTTTAGATTATGGAATAAGATTGGGTGCATTTTTACTTAGTGGTGTAAGCGAAGTGTACGCTTCCGAAAAACAACAAGCACTTTCTGACCGATTATACTCAGATATCTCCTCAAGATTATTTTCCAGCCAATTTATTAATTTTCATATTTCTGTTGGTCTCTTATGCAAGCTTCCCCGCAAGAAGGATAATTAAAACCGGATATAATTTCTAAAGCATAGGCGACAACTATTTATCGCTGTACTCTTTCCAGATAGCAGGGAAATAAAAGATCAGCCAGTAAGCAATTAACATCAGTCCCATAATAAAAGGAATGTAGCATACTTTTTTAATTCCCAGTTCAAAAAACTCATCGCACATCCAGATAGAATTTGCCGTTATCCATAAGGCGATGGCTGCGTTGGGAAGCAATTCAGAAATATTTTTTCGGGTCTTTAAGGAGATGATTATTGCAAGAGTAAGCGTGGGAACGATCATACAAACTCCCAGTGTTTTAAATTCAAATGCCCAGCAGGTATCTTTTACCAACCAGAAAGGGACGTGCAGGTGTTCGTAGATGCGGAAATGTTTTTTAAGCATGCGTAAAAATACAATTATGTTTTTGGCTAAAGCCACTTTGGGAATGTATTTAATAGCCACGACCTTAAGGTCGTGGCAACGAGTTGCAAGAATCTTCTTGGGCTAAAGCCCAAGAAGATGGATATTTGTGATGCAACTACAAAGCTTTGGCGGAATGGTTGGACTATAAAGCTCAAGTGATTTCAAATTACAGGAAGAAGGAAAGAGTGCATGGATGACGTTTTAGGGCTTCGCGTTCGGGCGAACATTCTTTATTTTTTAGTCAGCTTCTTGTTGATTTCGTCAATTGTTAGGATTATTATAGGTAATTCAACCGTAAAGCACGTAACATTATTTATGTTAAGGTCAATAGTATCTTCTGCCATCCATTAACATTTGCCAATGCACAAACTGATAGAGGAAATTTTATTCAAAGACCAAATACCACTATGAGAGTTAATCAAATAAAACTTGGTTTGGTGGTTGCTCAGCCAAATAATGGAAAGGATGAACTGAAACGTTTTCTTGAAAGTGAAGATGCTGACTTTTTTCTTTTCCCGGAGGGCTTTTTACATTCGAGAAATTTAAACACGGCTTGTAAGATTGCAAAAGAAAACTGAAAATGGTTAGCAACCGGAATGGAGGATAGAAGAAAATCAGGAAAGAAATTTCAAACTTCCATAATAATTGATCCCTCCGGCAACATAGTTGGTGAACACCAAAAAACGTCTATCACAAAGTGGGAAGTTGAGAATGGTTACAGCCGAGGAGATTCAATCAATGTTGTTGATACAAAAATAGGGAGTATAGGTCTCGCTATTTGTTATGAGATACACTTCCCTGAGATTTCAAGAATCTATGCTCTGAAAGGTGCAAAAATTATTTTAAATCCGATAGGAACTGGAATGTGGCATGAATCTCAATTAAAACAATGGACAAGCATAGCATCGGCAAGGGCGAGTGAAAACAATGTTTATGTTTTAGGTTGCAGTCATTTCAACGATGCCATTCCACTTGCTTTTGCTTATGATCCAAATGGAAATTGTTTGGTTTTATCAAGAGATGCAAATCGTTTGATCACTGTAACAATTGATTTAAACAAACTTGGAGAGGAACAATTCAGTCAGCGCAGACCTGAACTTTATGGGGAACTGATTAAAACAAGGATGAACCTGAATAAAACACACTCCTTTTTAAATCGCACATCCCCGCGTATGTGTTTGTAACGCGTACAAATGGTAAGCTGTCGGAGTGGAGAATTAACAGAAAAACAAACTTGTGCAAAAATTGCACAAGTTTGACAAGAGGGCAATAAGCAAGTAACAAAAAAGATTCTTTACTTAACAAAATGTCCAAACGCGAATACATACTGCGTTATCTCACCATCATAAAATTTCTGCGCAAGGAAGAAGCAACTTTTGAACAGTTGAGCGATTACCTGAAAAGTGAATCTGAATTTCACGGTTACAATTTGAATATTTCCAAGCGCACCTTTCAGCGCGATCTGAGCGAAATACTTTCTTTGTTTAACATAGATATACAGTTCAACTTTTCGCGCAAGATGTATTTCATTGCAGAAGAGGAGGAGGATTTGGATTTAAGCAGCCGTATGTTAGAGGCATTTGAATTGTACAATACCTTAAATACGGCTGGTAAGTTATCTCAATATATTCTATTTGAAAAACGCAAGCCACAGGGCATGGAACATTTTTATGGTTTGCTTCACGCAATTAAGAACCATTTTGTTATTCACTTTTCGTATCAAAAGTTTTGGGAAGATGAGTTTTCACACCGTATCACCGAACCTTACTCACTGAAAGAATTCAAAGGCAGATGGTATGTGATTGCGAAAGACCACAAAGACAATGTTGTAAAAACTTTCGGTTTAGATAGAATTTCAGAACTTGAAATAACCAAAAAGAAATTTGAACTTGCAAAAAACTTTGATGCAAACAAATTGTTCCGTAATTGTTTTGGCATTATAGTTCCCGATAATCCAAAACCCGAAGAAATTATTCTTTCCTTTGATTCCGTGCAGGGCAAATATATTAAGTCATTCCCGCTTCATGAATCGCAACAAATAATAAAAGATGATGCAGATGAAGTAAGGATTAAACTTAAACTCTGCATCACTTTTGATTTTCTGCTGGAACTGCTCTCCTACGGAGAAATGCTGAAAGTTATTTCACCTCCAAAACTTAAAAAGGAAATCCTGAAATTATATTCCAACGCTTTAAAGCAATACAAGTAGCGAACCGGGATTAGAAGGGGTTTGATAATTTTTTGGCGCGGTATTGTAAGTGGCTGTTGGGTTTGCTCTTTGCCGTGCGCAGGGAAAAAGCTGTCGGTTTTATCTGAATACTAACGAGCACGGCAATGTGCAAACCGTGCAGAGGTTCAACCGCGACAAAAAATTGTGCAGGATTTGTCTGTGTATTTGTTTTATTTCGGTCAGTTACTTGCGTACCTGTCCGCGAAGTGCGCAACTGTCACCCGTGCAATTGCATTTTGTTATTAAACCCGATGCACTGTCAGCCGAGTACTTTGCTGTCTACCGTGACAGGGCGCGGGCATTGTATTTAACTCCCCAGTTGGAATGAATAATTGTATTAATATTCATCCAATTTAAACATCTCCTTCAACCTCACTCCTTTCTCTGTTTGCTGCAGCGTACAGCACTCATTTACGGAATCGTGTTCAAAGAATAGGATGTAATCTTCAGCAACGGCTTTCTTAAGAAATTTTTCTTTTTCATCCATCGTTATCAAAGGCCGGGTATCGTATCCCATTACATAAGGAATAGGAATATGTCCTGTGGTAGGAATCAGGTCGGCAACATAAACAATGGTCTTTCCTTTATATTTTATGTGCGGATGCATCATAGCATCGGTGTGCCCGCGTGAGAAAAGGGCACCACCCCAACCCTCCCCAAAGGAAAGGGAGGCAAGTTCATTATCAGCAGAAGGCGGTGCTATAAATTTCAGATGGCCACTTTCTTTTATCGGTAAAATATTTTCCCTAAGAAAACTTGCCCTTTCTCTCACATTGGGTTTGGTAGCCCATTCCCAATGTTGCTCGTTGCTCCAATAGGTTGCATTCTTGAAGGTAAGTTCAAAATCATCTTTTGAATATACGCTCCTGCTCTCCCCCCTTTGGGGGGCAGGGGGGTGTTTCCACTTCACACTTCCACCGCAATGATCAAAATGAAGGTGAGAAAGAAATACATCGGTAATATCGTCAGGAGTGAAGCCGTGTTTGGCAAGAGATTTTTCCAGCGTGTCATCTCCATGCAGATAATAGTGACCGAAAAACTTTGCGTCTTGTTTTGTTCCCATTCCATTGTCGATCAGGATTAATTTTTTTCCATCCTCGATCAGCAATGCGCGCAGTCCAAGGTTAATCATATTATTCGAATCGGCAGGATTAGTTTTGTTCCATATTGATTTTGGAACCACTCCGAACATGGCGCCACCATCAAGTTTGAAATAGCCGGTGTTGATGGAATATAATTTCATTTCTTCTACTAAATTACTAATAGGCACACGAATATACTAATTGAGATTTGATTCATAATTAAATTTTTCAGTCCGGCATTTAATATTGCAATAAGAATGATTAGTACATTAGTGGCGATTCGTAATTTAGTAGATATGCGCGTTCATTTTATAGCAATTGGTGGAGCAGTAATGCACAACCTTGCCATTGCGCTACATAAAAAAGGATTTACTGTTACCGGCTCTGACGATGAAATTGCAGAGCCATCAAAATCCCGCTTGGAAAAACTTGGACTGCTTCCAGAGAAATTAGGATGGGACACAAGCAAAATACACAAAGAACTGGATGCAGTTATTCTCGGCATGCACGCACGCCTGGATAATCTGGAACTTGTCCGTGCGCAGGAATTAGGACTGAAGATATATTCTTATCCTGAATACATTTATGAGCAAACAAAAGACAAGATTCGCATTGTCATAGGAGGAAGTCACGGAAAAACCACCATCACTGCCATGATCCTCCATGTGCTGAAAAACTGCGGAAAAGATTTTGATTATTTGATCGGTGCTCAAGTGGAAGGATTTGATACCATGGTAAAGCTGACCGACTCTGCAACCATCGCAGTGCTTGAAGGCGATGAATACCTCGCTTCCCCCATAGACAGAAGGCCGAAGTTCCTTTTATACAAACCCGACATCGCCCTGCTCAGCGGAATTGCCTGGGATCACATCAATGTGTTTCCGACTTTTGAAAGTTATGTAGAGCAGTTCAAAAAATTTATCGGCTGCATTGAACAATCCGGCTCTTTGATTTACTGCGAAGCAGATGATGAAGTAAACAAAATTGTGAAAACTGCGCGTAAAGATGTTCGCTTATATCCTTATGCCATTCCGAAACATAAAATTGAAAATGGAAATACTTATCTGATCCCGGATCAAAACTTTAAACCTCAAACTTCAAACATTAAACTTTTAGTTTACGGAGAACACAACCTGATGAACATTAATGGCGCCCGTTTGGTTTGCAAGCAAGTGGGCATAAGCGATGAAGATTTTTACAGCGCTATCTCTACTTTCAAAGGAGCAGCAAAACGATTGGAGCTAATCGTAAAAAACGAGCACTTTGCTTTCTACAAAGACTTTGCGCACTCACCCTCAAAAGTAAAAGCAACCATTGAAGCTGTCAAAAAACAATTTCCTGAAAGAAAACTTATTGCCTGTCTCGAACTTCATACCTTCAGCAGCCTGAATGAAGATTTCCTGAAAGAATATGCCGGCTCTATGGATTCAGCCGATGAAGCAATCGTATATTTTAACCCTCATACCATCGAACATAAAAAATTAAAGCCCATTAGTGAATACCAAGTAAAAATGGCATTTAAGACCATCTCCGGTTCTCAGGTTCTCCCCCTCACCGATTCGAAAACGGAGAAGCGGGGAAACGGAGAAAGAAATTTCTTGGTCTTTACCGATTCAAAAATGATAAATGACTACTTGCTTTCTCAAAACTGGGAAGATCAAAATCTACTCATGATGAGTTCCGGAACTTTTGATGGAATGGATTTTAAAAAGATGGGAGAGGAAATGGTATCGTCATTGCGAGCGTAGCGAAGCAATCTCACAGAAAAACTCTTTGCGAGATTGCTTCGTCATTTCATTCCTCGTAATGACATTTCGAAGTCAATTCTCCGCACTCGGAGGGTTTTTCACCAGAAAGGCAGAAAGAATAAAGGCAAGAACAGCGCCCACGCCTAAAACTCCTGTAAGACTGCCCATTGCCTGTGAAGAAGGAGAATAAAAATCTGTTAAGTAATCTTGTGCTTTTTTAATCTCTTCTTCAGATCCTTTTAATTCCCGCAAAGATCTTTCAGATTCCACAAGCCAATAGGCTAAAATTTCATGATCAATAAATCGGAAATAAATATAATTGAACAGTGCCACAATCATGCTTGCGATGACACATACAAACAGGCCTGTTCTCATTACTTCCTTGAGCGCAATAAATCCCTTAAGTTCTGTATCTCTCCTGTTAATTATTGCTAATACAAGCGGAATACTTAGAAATGCAAGTGCAAATACACCTGAATATCTCCCTAAAGTAGTGAACTGAGAGTGAGTAAGGAATACAGTAAGTTTTGTTGCAATGACAAGGCATGCACCGAGCAGAGCGTATTTTATTGATGAAGCTATTTTCACTTCTTCATTTTCAAATTGAAAAAATATTTTAATCGCTTTAGCTGTTCATCGAAACCAAAAACTCTTCATTGCTCTGCGTGTTCTTCATTCTTTCTTTGATGAACTCCATCGCTTCAAGCGGAGTCATGTCGGAAAGGTGTTTACGAAGGATCCACAAACGCTGAAGTGTTTCTTTGTCAACCAGCAAGTCATCCCTTCGCGTGCTGGATGCAGTGATATCAATAGAAGGATAGATGCGCTTGTTGGCAAGTTTTCTGTCCAATTGTATTTCGCTGTTTCCTGTTCCTTTGAACTCTTCAAAAATAACATCGTCCATTTTTGAACCTGTTTCTGTAAGAGCCGTTGCAAGAATGGTAAGCGAACCGCCATTCTCAATTTTACGTGCTGCTCCGAAAAAGCGCTTAGGTTTTTGCAGAGCTGTTGCTTCCACACCGCCCGACAAAACTTTTCCTGATGCTGGAGAAAGCGTATTGTAAGCGCGTGCAAGGCGAGTAATGGAGTCTAGCAGGATTACCACATCGTGTCCGCATTCCACCATGCGTTTTGCTTTTTCAAGAACTATATTTGCAATACGTGCGTGGCGCTCGGCAGGTTCATCAAACGTAGAAGAAATAACTTCAGCGTTTACACTTCGTGCCATGTCTGTAACTTCTTCTGGGCGTTCATCTATGAGCAGAACAATCAGATACGCTTCGGGATGATTGGCAGAAATCGCATTGGCAAGTTCTTTCAACAAAACCGTTTTACCTGTTTTCGGCTGAGCAACAATGAGGGCGCGCTGTCCTTTTCCAATAGGAGTGAACAGATCAATTACCCGCATGGACATGTTTGGATCCTTCGGTTTAGTGAGTTTGAATTTTTCAACAGGAAAAAGCGGAGTAAGGTGATCGAAAGGAACACGGTCGCGCACATACGATGGATCTCGCCCGTTGATGCTTTCAACTTTGATAAGCGGAAAATATTTTTCTCCTTCTTTCGGAGGACGGATCGCTCCATTTACTGTATCTCCGGTCTTCAATCCGAAAAGTCTGATCTGAGACTGGGAAACATAAATATCATCCGGGGAATTAAGATATTGATAATCGGAAGAACGTAAAAATCCATATCCGTCAGGCATAATTTCCAGAACACCTTCTCCGTTCACAATGCCGTCAAAATTAATTTCCGGTTTTTTATTGTCTTGGCGTGGAGTTTCCTGTGGCTGCTGCTGTTGCGGTTCTTTTGTGTCGCTTCTAGTATCGCTGGGAGAAATAACAGGATCAACGGGCAGAGAAAACTTTTCAGTTTCATGATAGGATTGCTCTGTGCGCGTGGGCTGCTCTTCCGGAGCAGAGGCATCATCGCCATTGCTGTCGCCATTATTGTCGTTGTCAAAATCCTCTTCACTCAATTTTTGCGCCCTCTCCAAATGGCCGCCTTTGGCTGAAGAACCGGATTTTTTTTCCTCCGATGTTTTTTTATGTTTCCCCTTATGAGCATCCTCGGGTACTTTTGTCGGATTAATTGCCTGGAAGTCGAGTATCTTGTAAATAAGATCTTGCTTCTTGAGCGTTTCAAATTTCGGGATGTTGAGTTCTTTGGCGATGTCCCTTAGTTCGCTGAGCGCGTTGCCGTTTAGTTCAATGATGTCGTACATAGGTAGGAATTAAAGTTTACAGGTAAGAGTTTAAAGTTGAAATACAGGGTGTTTATGCAACTGCAATGAAATTACAGGCAAATAAAATAAAATATGAGTTTTGATAGATGTATCACAGAAAAATTCAGAAATTCTTAACCATGAAGCAGAGTTTCTCTCTTATGGCAATCAAGTCTTTCGTTAAACAAAAAAAATAAACGATAAATATTGGGATAATTATTAATGAATTACAGGAATAACAATGCAAGTATAGTGTTTTTTTTAATATGTGAAGAAATTTATTTGTGATCCTGTGTACGACAAAAATCCGTTTGAGGATGCTATGTGCCTACAGGGTTGGTTGTCTATCATCCGTAAATTTATTCAAGGACAACCTTCTCCGTATGGCACACCACACCTTCGGCTGTACAAACCTCAACAAAATAAATTCCTTGCTTGAAAGCAGAAGTATTTATTTTCAATTCCTTCTCAAACTTCTGCTCAAAGATATTTTGACCAAGAGCGTTTTTTATTCTCGCAATGTATTTCTCACTATTCGCTGTTGGCTTATCGCTTATCACTTGTATATTGATTTCCCTCTTTGCCGGATTAGGAAACACTTTAAACTTTAAACTATTGCTGCTTACCTCATTCACCGCGTAGGGCAGTGTCATTGTTATAAGCTTGCCCGGGCAACTATCTCCATAGCAGGCAATGCCATTTACGGTGGTTGTATCTATTTTTGATATTATTCCTCCGATGTAAAAGTTCCCTTTATATACCTGCATCGCACATATTGTTCCTCCAACGATGCCAGGCATTACAGTCCATTTTGAACCATCCCATTTAATCAAAGTACTATCATACGGTGAATTATTCAATGCTCCGCCTCCTACATAAATTTCGCCTTTAAACAAACCAATTGCTGAAAAACCATAATACCACTGGGGAGGAATTCCCAGAGCAGACCAATTGCTTCCATCCCATTTCGCAACAGAATGAGCAGGCACTCCTCCTACTGATTCAAAATACCCAGCAGCATACAAAACATTGTTAACGGAATCAAGAGCCAAAGACATAATCATTCCATTCGCATCCACTCCTCCTCCCACTGAATCCCATTTAGTGCCATTCCATTTTGCAATATTATGGCAGGGGACACCGCCAGCCGTATTAAATGCACCTGCTACATACAATTCACCATTCCATACCACCATTGACCTGACCTCATTTCCTCCAATACCCCAATCCAATCCGCCTAACATATTGTCTGTTGTACTTCCATTATACTTGATTATGCTTTTTGCATTGCCATTAATAGTAGGAATATCTATAAAATTCCCTCCTATGTATAAATCATTTTTGTATTGAAGAGCAAGCACATCATAATAACCATACGAAGACAATACACTATCAACCGCCTTCCACTGTGTTCCATTCCATTTAGCAATGCTTGTTGTATTGTGAACAAAGTCATTCGGCCAATACTGTCCGGTGCATGCGTAACTATGTCCACTCTCTCCATCATATCCTGCATAAATTTCTCCGTTGTAATATTCTATGGCATGCACCAAGCCATACACTCCATGTCCCAAAGAGTCCCAAGTAGTTCCATCGAAAGTTGCAATGCAATTACCTCCTGGACTTTCACCAGACGAATAAGGAGGAGGCTGGTCAGGACAATGACCTCCGAATGCACCTCCTATATATAACTTACCATTTATTTGTTTGATGCATTGCACCCACCCCATACCAGGCATATAGGGCGAAAATCCTGAAAGCTGATGCCATGTTTGGGAGGAAGCAACAGTAGACAGTAGACAGTAGACAGTAGACAATAGGTAATAAAAAACTTTTTTCATCTTTTATTCTTTTATGATTATCATTTTTTTATTCCCAAGGATCATTCCGTTTGTTTCAAGGTTATACATATAAACCCCGTCTTCAAAGTCATTGGCTGAAATTACAAGAAGCCCATCCCCGCCCCTTCCCGAAGGGAAGGGAGTGGTGACTTCATAACTGCGAAGTAATTTTCCTGTTACGTCATAGATATTAATATGCGCTTTTTCTGCTTCATCAGGAAGTGTATATGGAATTATGGTGGTGTTATTGAACGGATTGGGAATATTGTCGCCTAAATAAACAACCAGAGATCGCTTCTCTTCGCTCGCAATGACGGATGGCGCTTGCATGCGGAAAGCCGATGCAGGTAACTGCTGTATTTGGCACTCTTCATTAAATACAAGTGATAGAATTGCACAAGCATTACTTGAAGCAAGCCCATATGATGCCGCTGCAATATTCCTGACCATTGCTTCCTGTGCAGAATCTATGGCAAATACTGATTTCCCCTGCAAGGAAAGATTCAAAAGCATACCCTGCAAATCAAGATATGCCTGTTCCGCAGGATTTGCCGCGGTCATGCTTGATAGTTTTTGCTGTGCGGCAACAAGATTGCTGTCGGCAATATAAGTGGCAAGCAATGTTTGATCGGCAGCAACCGTGTGTTCCTGTTCTAAAAGATCAATCGCTTTTTGTGCAGAATCATTTTCCGTATAAAATGAAATTAATTGAACAAGATAAGCGCTTCGCTCGGTTTCTGCCGCTTTAATATCCTGTGCAATGGCGCCAGGCGTGCGGTTAGTAATATCCGTTTGCGCTGCACGAATCTGAGTGGCTATGCCGGAGGGCAATGAGTTTAATTTTTCCTGCAGGAATGGCATTGTGTTTTCAGTAACGGGCGAATTGAGTATCATCACATCTTTAAAAATTCCCGGAGGCGTTTCACATTTACGGTTAATGAAAGCGATCATAACCTCATCCGAAAGAGGCGAGTTTTTTATTAAAAGTTCTTTAATATCTCCGGGAGCAGGCAAATTTTTGCATAAATTTTCATTGTCATTATTCCCTGATGCAGCAACTTTTAGTAACACATTCCCTGCCGGACCAATGGCAGCAAGTAATTGGGCTGTCTGACCTTTATTAAGAGCAGCAGATACAGTGTTAAACTCTGTTTGCAAACTGCTTATTTGCTGAGCAAGAACAGACATCTGCTGAAGATAATAGGAGGAAGAAGGATTAGCGATTCTATACAAGCTGGTGGGGCAGCATTGTAAATGCGAAGGACAAGCAATAGAACTTATATTAGGAATATTAGTATCAATTGGTTTATATTGAATAGGACTACGGTGAGCGTAATAGGAGAAAGGAGCTAGGGTGCTTGTTTGTCTTTTAATTGCAGGGGCAGGCATATCAAACTGGTTTCCTGCCGGCTTGGTATAATCTGATGTTGAAAGCGCGCCCTGTGTACCAAATTTTCCGCTCCAATTATTAATATAGTCACTGGCATTAGAAGATTTATTACTTGTGGTATTGCAGTGGATAATAACCGGTGTGTTATCCCCTAATGAAAATATTGCATACCCGCATTGAGTGAAAATATTCCCGCCATCAGCTGTTTTATTAGCAATAATGCTGGAGGCAGAAGTATTTTTAAGAGTCGGGCTGTAATTTAAAAAGACAGCAAATAGGTGTCGCCTAAACTTATTATCCAAAATGGTGTAGGCAGAGGAGTTGTTCATATAAATTCCTCCTTGATTTATGTTTTGGCCTACACTCTGATTTAAGTAAGCTCCAAATATATTATTTGTCATTTTGTCGCCCTGTCCTGCTGAAATGTAAATACCTGTATTGATTGTATTAAAAGTACTTCCATCAATAGTATTTCCAAATAAAATATTTGAAGAGTTGTAGTATTCTGCATACAATCCCTCTCCCGATATACTTAGAAATTGATTACCCAATCCAGTTCCTTTGAGCACCTTGCATTTTGCATTATTTTCCTGAATGCCTTTATTTGCATTTCGAAAGATATTGTCCGTAAATGTAATATCTCGAACGCTCCATAAATATACCAGGCGGGGACTGTCTCCAAAGAAAGTATGCGGACCATAATATGGATTAACAGCACTAGGATAAGTGTACCCGGTATTTCCTGTTTTATATCCGGGGTCAGGCAAAACTCCTCCGATAAAAGTGCAGTTTTTGACAATGCCGGCATTACTCTTCATATAAGGCAGCGCCTCAATACTGGTTCCGTTATGATTAAAATTTGCCCCATCCGCATTAATAATTCCACCGCCATTAGATATCACCCATGGCGTGCATATATCCCAATCCGCGCTGCATACAAATTGTCCGAGCAAAACTCCTATATGCGCATTTTCAATGGTGGAGTTGATCATGAATATTTGACCTTGCTGTGGAGAGGAATTAAGTTCACTGGGAACGCCTCTTACTTCAACTCCCGGCCACATAACGTTACAGGAGGGGACGGAAGTGAATTTTGAATATTGATGCATGAATAAAACTCCACCCTGATTATTAGCATCACCATTTTCCACGACAATTTTCCCAAAAGGACCAAATTCAATTGTTACGCCTGCCTTTATTTCTAATGTAGAATTTTTCGGAACTGTAATAGTCCTGTTTAATTTATAAGGTTGAGCCCATGTAATAAGAGTCCCTGAAGGCAAAATTGAAGGGACAACAGTTTCATCATCATAAGCAACTGTTAATGCACAGCAATCTGAAGCAATGTTGACTATTTGTGTGCTTACTGCTGCACAACCATAACTGCTGGTTACGGTAAGGGTTACAAGATAAGATCCCGGTGAGATATAGCGATGTGTTGGATTTTGTAAAGAAGATGTGTTTTGCCCCAAGGTAGAAAGCCGGTCTCCAAAATCCCATGACCAGCTTACAGCCCCTGTTCCGGAATATGTAAATTGAATAGGGCTGATAGGATTGGTTATGCAAAGACTATTCGCTGGGGAAGTGAAGATTGCTGTTGGTAATGGATTAACAGTTACCACTACTCCATCAGTACTTGTACATCCGTTAGCATCAGTAACTAAAAGATTATAGGTAGTTACGCCACTATTAGGAGTTACAGTTGGATTCGCAACATTTGAACTAAATCCAGCAGGAACAGATGTCCAAGCATAAGTATATGGGGTTGTACCGCCTGATGCAGAAGAAGGAGAACCACCTATAATAACAGCATGTATCGCACAAAGGAATTTATCAGTTCCGGCATTAGCTGTTGGTAGTGAATTAACGATTACGACTACTATATCAGTACCTGTGCATCCGTGAGCATCAGTAACCAAAAGATTATAGGTAGTAGTAGAATTAGGACTTACAGTTGGATTTGCAATATTTGAATTAAATCCGGCAGGAACAGAAGTCCACGAAAAAGTATAAGGTGCTGTGCCGCCTGATGCAGAAGGGGTGCCTCCGATAACAACAGGAGACCCCGGGCATGTATTTTTATCCGTACCTGCATTAGCTGTTGGTGATGAAACAATTACCACTACCCCATCAGTACCCGTACATCCGTTGGCATCAGTAACTAAAAGATTATAGGTAGTAGTAGAATTAGGATTTGCAGAGGGATTAGCAATTGCGGCATTACTCAACGTGCCATTGTTAGGTGTCCACGAAAAAGTATAGGGTGCTGTGCCGCCTGATGCAGAAGGTGACCCACCTATAACGACAGAAGTACCCGGGCATATATATTTATCAGTACCTGCATTAGCTGTTGGTGATGGATTTACATTTACAGGAACTGTACTGGAGCAAATTACAGCATCCGTTACAGTAACAAAATAGTTTGTTGTGTTATTCGGACTTGCAGTAGTGGTAGAACAAGTCGGACAAGATAAACCAAATGCTGGAGTCCAACTGTATGTATAAGGAGGTACGCCCCCATATCCAGTAGCAGAAAGATTGCTACTCTGACCCACGGAACAGATAGGAGAAGTAGCAGAAGCAATAACAACAGGAGGAACGCAAGTTAATGCAGTACATCCTGTATTTACCTGAACAGGAGTATTTCTATTTGTTGTAGTTCCGTCACCCAATTGTCCTATATCATTTATACCCCATGCCCAAGATGTCCCATCACTTTTTGTAGCAAGGGAATGTTGCTTTTCTCCAACAATAGAAACAATATTTGTAAGAAATCCAACATTATTGAATCCGTGAACCTGAATAGGTGTGGATTTATTCACTAAAGTGAAATCGCCTAATTCGCCAGAGGCATTATGTCCACATGTCCATACTGTTCCATTATTTTTTAGAAAAATGGATTGAACGTTTCCGGCTGCAACGGCTGTAATACTTGAAAGGGCGGTCACTGATACAGGCGTATTGTGGTCATTATTTGTGCCGTCTCCTAATTGTCCCCATAAGTTTGTACCCCATGAAAATACTGTACCATTGCTTTTCACAGCAAGAGAATGTGAGTATCCTGCCGAAATGCCAATCACACCGGAGGTTAACCCACTGACAGAAACAGGAGTATATTTATCTGCACCTCCCCCGTCACCTAATTGACCCCACACATCCCATCCCCAAGACCATACTTTCCCTGTAGTGTTTACAGCAAGTGAAAATCGATGTCCTCCAGCAATAGCTTTAATTCCTGTTAGAAAGCCGACATTACCAGTGCCATGAACCTGAACAGGAGTAAGTCTACCAGTGATTGTACCATCGCCTAGTTCACCAGTAGCATTAGAACCCCAAGCCCAAACTGTTCCATCACTTTTCAGGGCAAGACAATGATCACTTCCTGTAGAAATGGCAATAATTCCTGTTAAAAAGCCCACATTACCAGTACCATGAACCTGCACAGGAGTATGTCTTTCGATGTTCGTCCCATCGCCTAATGCACCAAAGAAATTGTCCCCCCAAGCCCAAACTGTTCCATCGTTTTTTAGAGCGATGGAATAATTCCATCCTGTAGCAACAGCTACGATATCCGTTAGTCCGGATACCTGAACAGGAGTTGTTTTATTAATTGTAGTACCATCACCTAATTGTCCAAACAAATTTTCTCCTGTTGCCTTAACTGTTCCATCTGAGCAAATAAAAAGAGAAAAATCTTCGTAAACTGTAAGTAAATTTTCAACACCTATATTTATATTCGACCCTTGAGGTGAAGAAATTCTTAGATAATAATTTTGTCCGCGCATCAATCCTGATGTTTCTAAAACTAAAGTATCATTGTTTAAATTAACATTTTCAATAGTATTTAAATTATTGTAAGAACCTTCATAGATTGAAACGGAATTAAAGCTTCCGTTTGTATTTTTTGCGGTAACTCTAACAACGCTTGAATCCGCCACAAACTTAAACCACCTCACGCTGTCGGTCATGGTTATGTTATTTGCAGTGGTATCGCCTCTGCCTAAATCGATAGCATTGGCGTAGGAGGAGCCGGGAATAGGGTTGCATTGTATTGCGTTGGCAATTGCATTTACTCCTGCTCCTTCGGTTATTTCAATAAACCTGTCGGGAGCAACATTGGTAAAAATCTGCGTGGTGTGAGAAGCGGGCCAAACTATTGTCAGCGAATCAATAACCGTTGCATCGCCTATTCCAAAGTGCTGATTATACGGTGCAAGCCCTCCAAACTGATCGGAGAGGTTTGTGTTTATCTCCCGCATCTGCCAGTGCGGCTGTCCGCTGATGGTGGCTTTTACATAGATACGTGCGCCTATTGCTTCTCTGTTGCTTGTAGTTCCCTTGCATTTTATATCTATCCAGTGGCTGCTGTTGCCGTTGTTGCGGTAAAGGAAATTTTCAGGTGCACCAAAAGCATTGGCAACATAAAGGTCTAAATCCCCATCGTTGTCATAATCCGCCCATGTTACTCCGTAGGATTCAATATTACCGCCATCATGGGTCAGAACTGTAGTAGTGTCCGATGAAAAAGTTCCATCCCCATTGTTCTTGTATAAAACTTTGTCAAAATAAACCGTACTTAGAAAAACATCAAGGTCTCCATCATTATCATAGTCGCCCCACGCAACTCCGCCATTGTTATGGACTACTGAATTTATGCCTCCGGCATTGGGTACATCTGTAAAAATTCCGTTCCCATCATTGCGATAAAGATGATTAGGAGAGCCAAATGCCTGACGTACAAAAATATCCAGATCCCCGTCATTATCATAGTCAATCCAACTTGCGCTGAACTCCGAAGAAGGAATATCGTATATGTGAGTAAAAGTGCCATTGCCGTTATTATGAAAAAGCCGGGCAATGCCTATGGCGCTGTTCCTTGTAGCAGTTGTAATAAATAAATCCATGAAGCCGTCATTATCATAATCGCCCCAAACGCCAAGCCGGGTATTGACGCTGTCCCGTACTGCATTCGCAGTCAGGGAATATACTCCACTGCCGTCATTGCGGTAAATAAAATCGTTTGCAAGAATTGGATCATAGGTGATACTGACATCCTCATTTGCCAAATAAACATCCAGATCCCCGTCATTGTCATAATCAACAAAAGCATGGCTTGCAGTGTATCCGCTATCTGCTACAAAAGATAAGTTTGTAATTTTTGTGAATGTACCATCGCTATTATTTCGATACAATAAGTTTGTCGCACCATACCGTGAAATGAACATATCTTCATCCCCGTCATTATCATAATCAATCCATGTGGCTGGTCCGCCTAATCCCTGTTCCGAAATAAGTCCTCCCGGAATGGCTGTTATGCGGGTGAAATTTCCGTTGCAGTCGTTGCGAAAGAGATAATTGTAGCCGTTAGGATTATTGACAGAGGCTTGAAAGACATTTACATATAAATCCAGATCGCCATCTTTATCATAGTCAGCCCATGTGCCACCCCATGTTTCCTGCACATTGGTAACTACGCTGCCTGTTACTTTAGTAAATTGCTGGGCAAAGCCAGCATAAGAAAATAAAAGAACGCAGAGGGTGAGGGTGAATAGTTTTTTCATGGGTGTAATGGATTTATGAAGTTTGAAGTTTATGGTACCCTACCGCACATCGCTTTACTTGTTCTTTATCAGGTCAAGCGCCTCAGCAGCACTCATCTTTTTCCCATCCTGAAAAGCAATAACAAACGCACCACTCAACCCTTCATTGATCAATTCCTTCTTCAGGTTATTAGCAGATTCATATTCTAAAAATTCTCCTACTGTATAAACCATCAGACCGTTCTCACCTTTGAATGTTTTTATGCCGCGTTTTACTATGCTGATAAATTTATTGGCAACTGCAATCGGCACCTGCTCTTTAAAGGCGCCAATCTGCACTTTAAAAACAATTCCTTTGTTCGAAGAAGTTGTCAATAATGCTGCGGATGATTCGGAAGTGGTGGTATCAGAGGGAACAAAAGGATGTTCTTGTGTATCTTTCACCAGAATATCTTTCCCTTTTGCATCAATCATCTCCTTTGCAGCATTCAAATCGATCCTTTTCCCGTTATAATAAGCAATCACAAATGCATCCGTAATTCCTTTTTGGGTGATGGTGTTTTTCTCCCTGCTTGCTTTTGCTTCATCGTCAAATCTGCCTGTGGTGTAGCGGATGAGTCCATTATCCGTTCTCTCACTGTTCAAAGGAGAGAGGTTGTAAAGCTGCCTGGCAGATACAGGATTTGAGAATGCTCCAATTTGAATTGCATAAAATAGTCCGCTTACAGATTTTACATCGGTTGTAGTAGCATCATCACTGGCGGATGGTTGACGGATGATGGTTGATGGGTTGCCATTAGCCATTAGTTGTTGCCCATTATCCATTGCATCGATGTTCTCTCCTGCTTCTTTTGCTTTCGCAAGTCCATCGTTAATTGAAATTCTTTTCCCGTTGAAGAATGCTACCACAAACGCATCACGATAACCCAACTCTTTCACCTGGTTTTTTGCATTGTTTGCCGTTTCAAATTTCCTAAAGAGACCGGCTGTATATCGCTCGAATCCCTTCTGAGTATTTTCTGAGGTGATGGGTTTTATCCCTTTGAAAAGATCTTGGGGAATGTCATTTTTGAATGCACCGATCTGAACTTTAAAAATTAATCCATCGGGCATAGGCGCATCCACAGGAATTGGTTTTGAAGGCGAATACGAAACTCCTGCAAGTTCTAATTTATCAAAAAGCGCATCATAGTATTTTAACAATTCAGCAGATGGTGTTGGTTGCGTTAGGCCTGTACCCTGAGCCGGCCGCTGGGTTTCAACTCCTGCAGAGAACGTAGGTTCAACTTTATTTACTGAAGGAAGAGGCGATGCGCTAATTGATTGGTTTTGTGGTTCAATGTTAATACCGGTTGCCGGTTCTGATATAGTAGAATTGGTTGATGATATAGTTTGTGTCTTTGCTGTTTCAGTCGGATCTGCTAAAGAAATTACTGTTGTTGCTGTCCTCTGAATTCCGGATTCCGGATTCGTTTCAGATTTTGCCTCAGTACTTACCGGAGTTACAGTTTGTGTGCCCGAAATTTCTGTTGAAGTTGGAACCGAAACAGGATTTGTTGTTTCAGTAGATGCTGCGGCATTTCCTATAGGTTGCTGTACTGGCACTCCTCCTTCTGTTGTGGGGGTGCTGGTCGTTACAGCATCTGGCTTATTAGCAATAACAGAAGTGATTTCCTCATAGGTTGCTTTATCAAGAGATTGCAGATACAATTCTGATTCTGCACGTTTTGAATTTGCTTCCGCTTCCGAGTTTTGAGCTATCTTTTTTAAAGAATCTGCTTTTGCCTGATTGCGCAGCGAGCGTTTATCTAACTCATCCGATTTCTGCGTCAACTCCTTTTGGATATCTGGATCGTTAGTAATTGCGATTTGCTGAGAGAGTTTCTGAGATTCCTTGAACTGCTCATCAGCCGTTTTCTGTACATCATCTGCCTGCTTATATTGCCGCGCAGCATTCTTTTTGTTCCAATCGGATTCATTTTTCAGAGATGCGTAATGGGTGTACTCCGGCTTATTCTTCAGCGACTCGGGAACAACAACAGCTTGGATCACTGGCGAAACTCCTTCTTGAACTGATCCGGTATTTTCAGATATGGATGAGGCGGGCGTTGCCGGGAGACTATTTGCCGATACAGTATTTTGCTTTTCAGTCTCAGTTTGATTTGTTAAAGAACCTGTTGTGTTTGCCGAATTCTGAATTGCCGAGCTTGTTTCCGTTGTACTTTTGTTTTCCGTTTCATCCTTCTCAGGCATCTTGTCAGCAGGCACAAGCACTAATTCAGGATGTTCGGCTTTTAACTGCGTCACCTCGTCTGCGCGCTGCATTGCCAAAACCTGTTTTGATTTTGATTCCTTATCCGCTTCCTCTGCTTTTCCCCCTTTGCCGTCTTTTTTCAATCGCAGAGATTCATCGTAAAGCGAAGAAGACCAATCGCTGTACAGTTCTTTCTCTTTTGATTTTTTTTCATACTCATTTGTCACCTTTTCATTTTCTTTCAGTTTAGCTTCGTAGTAATCATTAATATTATTTGTTCCGGTGAGGTTTTCCGGTTCAGTTGCATTCGCTGTCACAACCTCCGGAGCTTCAGCTTTTACAACTGCTGTGGTTTCAGAAGAAATTGCTGAGGCAGCAGCAAGCGCTTCCTGCAATTTCAGGTTATCCACTTTATTTCTGCTGTCGGAAGCTTTTTGCCGTTTATCATCCACAGAAGACTGCAGTTCTAAAATTTTATTTTTAATCTGCGCCTTATGCTCTTCAACTGTGGCGGATGCAAGCTGCTTGTGCAGAGATGTGATTTGATTGTCGAGCGAATCCGTCCACGACTGATATATAACTGCTTTAGCTTCTTCCCTGTCAAGTTCTTTTTCTTTTTTATTCACATCTTGAATTTGTTTTACAAAAACACCCACATAAGCCGAAGTGATGACCAATGGCTGAGGACTTGACGGAGTAACGGATTGAGTTGCATTATCAGCCGAAGTATTTTTTGTTTCGGGCAATTCAAGCATAGTCATTTTGGTGTCTTGGGGCTGGTCTGCTTTTATTAAAGCAGTAGTTTTTTCAGACGTTGATTGAATTTGTTTCATTACAGAAGATGTAAGAGATGCACTGCTCTTGATAGAATCGGCTTGTGCCTGCAGCTGCTTTCCTTTTACAAAATATGTTTCCGCATCTTTCTTTTTTGATTCCGTCTCTTTCTCCATGTCCTCTGCCTGCTGGTTCAGGTTTTGCCTTGCACCTTCATTTTTTGTTTTCTCCGCTTCGGTGCGCAAACGTTTTGACTCAACCTGCATATCTTCCACATCCTGCTGAATATCTAAATATTTGGCTATGGATTTACCCGCTTCCGTTTGTTTTTCCTGAGCCATTTTGTTCATGTCAGGAGGGTAGGAAGTATCCAAACTATCGTTTCTCTTATCCAACTTTTCTTTCTGCGCAAGTAGTTCATTCATTTTCTTTTCATTTGCTCCTGCTTTGATTGTATTGTCAAGATCCTTGGCATATTTCATTTCTGCATCCGCCTGCTCTTGCTTGGCTTTTGCCTGATTCTCCATCTGATTAGAGAGGGTGAATGAAAGTGCAGCTTCTTTCGAAAGTTTTTCCGATTCTTTTTTCAGTTCTGCAGCTTTATCCGTCTGCGCCATCTTCTCCTGCTGATTGGTGATCAACTCTGCAGATTTCATCAGCTCGTTCGCATCCTTATTCTTCTGAACGGATAATTCATTTTTCTGATTTGCCAATTGCTGAGCAGCTTCCGAACTTCGCACCAGATCATTCACATCTTTCTGAGTTTCTTTCGCATCCTGATAGGCCATTGCAATGATGTCAGTATTGGAAACAGGTGTAACACCTTTTTGCCCCCCGCCCTGAAGGGAGCTGTTGTCCTTATTTTCTCCCTTTAGGGTTGGGGCATTATTCTCTTCCACTGCTACTGCTGTGATCTCTTCCTCAGCAGGAGCAACATCGAGCGATGCTTTTGCTTTTATATACTGAATAGCGAGTTCCAGATCGGCACTATCTACCTGTGTGTCAAATTCATTTGTTATCACAATCTTGTCCTGACCGTTTACATTCACAAGTGAAATTTGTTGCTTCAGCGGTTTGATCTCACGCTGCACAGGAATTGAAACCAGTTCAGAAGATTTTTTAAAGCCGGACGATTCCACCGTAAACATAAATTTGCCTCCGTTGGGAAGGCTGAGCGTATAGGTACCATCGGCAGAATTGGAATTGAACACACCCACCACATCCTCTTTCGCAAGTTTTGTTACGGTGATCTTCGCGTTCGGAACTTTATCTCCCACTTGTTTTGCAAGCGTTCCTTTGATGATGGAAATATCCAGCGGTTTCCGTTCAAGCTTTATTTTGTAAACGGTAATGTTTCCCTCAGCACTTTCTCTACGTGAAGAAAAATAGGCGGTCTTATCTTCTTTATCCGAAACAAAAAGTATATCGTCATCGGGCGTGTTGATGGCAAAATCCATATTCACCGGTTTTCCCCATGCATTTATTTTGTCGTCCCACTCGCTTTTAAAAATATCATACCCGCCCATGCTGTTATGTCCTTTGGAACAGAAATACAGTACCCTTCCGTTAGGATGCAGGAAGGGGAAATCCTCATCGTATTTGGTATTGATCACATCGCTCACGCGGACAGGAGCACTCAGATCTCCGCCCGGAGTACGCGTAACGTAGTAAATATCTCTTCCGCTTTTTCCATTATCACCATAGCTGGAAAAATAGATCTGATTCCGATCCGGAGCGAGATACATCACACCCTCATCTTTTTTCTTTTTATCCAATGAGGTTTTCAAGTCTTCCGGCTTAACAATGATCTTGGCATTGAATTCTGTAAGATTATACGATCGGAAAAAATCCGATGCTGGCACTTCCTTTTTCTCCAGCACCGAAAGTTCCGTTACGCTTTTCAGCAGGCGCATTCCGTTCTGGCACATTTCGATCTGCCTGTCCACATCAAACTTCTCAACCATCTTTGACGAAGCCATGCCTTTGTATCTTGTGTAAATCCGGATGGCATCTGAAAAACGGTAATTGAGATGATAGGTTTTGGCGAGAAAGAAAAAAACTTCTTTGTCAACGCCCTGCTTTTGCCTGTTTGCCGCAAACTCAATGTAAGGAATTGCTTTCCCTTTGTCGTTGCCGGCAAAAAGCAAACAGGTTCCGAATTTATAATTGTATTGCGGATCTTTGGGATACAAACTTAAAAGTTGAGAAAACAGCGGGTATGCCTTTGCGTACTCTTCATCATCAAAAAGCTTGTTCGCCTGCTTCTTCATATCGTCTTCTGACGAAAATACGTTCTGGGAAATAGCATGAGAAGCAAATAGCCATAAGCCAATAGCGATAAGGATAAAACGCAAATTATGAAATAGCCAACGAATCATGTCAGTATATAGATGATAAAAATATAGCAATTACATAACAACAATTAACCCAAAAGAATAGTTTTTTAAAGATGATTTGTTGATAAAGGGAAGTATGCCGCCCCCAACTCCTAAAGGGGAACGGAAATTATTATACGAAGCGTCATTGCGAGCGAAGCGAAGCAATCTTACAGAAATTTTGAGAGATTGCTTCACTCGTACCTCGTTCGCAATGACGTACTAAAGTAGATTATTCCTTAACCGAATGATATTACCCTTTAAGGAGGAAGAAGGAGCAACTGTTCTTAACGACTAACAACAATCTTCTTCACCGTTGTGCCTTCGCTTGTTTTGAGTTGAAGGAAATAAATTCCATTGGGCTTAGAACTTAAATCAACACTCATTATCTGTGGTGCGTTGTTCGTTTTAGTTTGAAGCTGACTGCTGCCGGATGCCGTTCTGCACATTATATTTTGTACCTGAGTGCTGTCGCCTGCCAATCTGCCAAGGGTAGTTGTGCTTTGCAATTGATTACTGACATCAGACCATACACCACTATATACTCTCTCGCCAAGTAAACTATATACTTCAACACTGCTTATATCTGATATCCCGCTTATAACTTCTATTTCTCCACTCGTAGGATTTGGAAAAATGGATGTGTATGATTCAAGTGTCGTTGAGTTCACAGAACCCAATATGGCATTAACTACTGCGCAAGAACTATCAGTACATCCATGCAATGAAGTAACAGTAAGACAAACAGTATATAAGCCAGACGCATAATAATTAACCCATCCGGAAACTGAATCAATAGAATTTGAAGGATTGCCACCGGGTAAATCCCAATTCCATGCTATAATTGAATCGCCTATATCAGTCAAGCTGGTATCTGAAAAAAACCAAGTAGCTTGACTACATGAAAGAAAACTAGAAGTAAACCCAGCTTTAGGCAGTTGATTCACCGTAAGATTAGTAGTTACAATACTATCGCAAGTATTAACTGCTGTTAATGTATCGGTATAAGTGCCGCTGGCTGTGTAGGTGTTAGCGCCAACGGTTACACTTTGTCCTGCGCATACAGTAAGTGTTTGACTTGATGTTACAGGAACACAGGGTTCAAAAAAATATGCGGCACCGGCTTTTAATAATGTATCTCCTCCTACAACATTTGTGCTATTATTTACAGCGCCAACTAAAACATAATTACCGAAAATAGCTAACGTATTGGATCCTAAAGGAACATTTGTTACACCTCCAAACATATCCGCAGTTGTTCTATCGGAAGTAACTATTTTTTGCTGCTGTATCCAATTACCATTATTATCTCTCTTAAATAAAAAAACTGCACCGGCATTTTTTAATGAATCTGCTCCTAGTGAATTTTTATTATTGCCCCCAAATCCAACAAGGGCATAATTGCCCGAGATGGCAACTACAAAAGCTTGTTCATCCGAAAGTATAATTTTTTGTTTTTCTTTCCATATTCCTAAGCTGTCTCTCTCAATTATCTTAGGAGAAGAATCTCCACCTACAATTGCATAATTTCCAGAAATAGAAACTGAAACACCAAATTGAAAAATATATAATGTTTCCTGTCCAGATATTTTTTGTTTCTGCACCCATATCCCACTATCTCGTTCGAAAAGATAAGCAGAACCAAATAAAGGTTTTGTTACATGAGATGAAGAAGATGCTCCCACAATAGCATAATTATTAGAAATAGACACAGAGCATCCAAACCATGCATTAGTAACCCTGTCGGAAGCGAAAATTTTTTGTTTCTGTATCCAGCTACCATTTTGGTCTCGCTCAAATAGATAAGCAGCTCCTGCGCCTAACACAGTATCTCCTATATCATTCGTACTATTTTCTCTTGAACCTATAATAGCATAATTACTAGAAATAGATACTGACCATCCAAAAAGATCATTTATTGCCCGATCGGATGCAACTATCTTTTGCTTTTGCGTCCAGACCCCACCTGTATTCCGCTCAAAGATATAGGCAGCACCTGCATAAGATAATGTGTCTACTCCTAGTACATTTGTTGCATTGTCCATAACTCCAATAATAGCATAATTTCCAGAAATAGATACAGACCATCCAAACCAATCACCTGCTGCTCTATCCGAAGCAACTATTTTTTGCTTTTGTATCCAATTCCCTGTTGAGTCCATTTCAAAAATATAGGCAGCACCTGCATTTAGTAATGTATCGCCCCCAATAACATTTACATCATTAAGTTTTGCTCCAACAATGGCATAATCACCAGAAACAGATACAGCCCATCCAAAGAGATCATTTGCTGCCCTATCGGAAGCAACGGCTTTTAATTTCTCGTTCCAGTTTTGGGCATGTAGGCATTGCAAATATGCCAGGGCGGTAAAGAGCAGGAGTAATTTTTTCATTAGGGAAGGATTTGCTGAAGCAAACATAGTTAAAATAAATCCAGATGCAAACTCAAAATTCTCGCGTAAATCTGCTACTGAGGAATATAATGCCTTCTACTGCGTAAATTGGCGTTATTTTGCTGTTTTGTAGTATTACACATTGGCTGGTGCGCGCTGCAAAATGATTGGTGCGTCCCGCATAATGGCCGGTGCGTGCTGCATAATGACTGGTGCGCGCTGCATAATGGTCGGTGCGTGCTGCAAAATGACTGGTGCGCGCTGCATAATAGTCGGTGCGTGCTGCAAAATGACAGGTGCGCGCTGCTTAATGACTGGTGCGTGTTGCAAAATGACAGGTGCGCGCTGCACTCTGGCTGGCACACACTACAAAATGACTATAAAAAGGGAGTATCCAAAAGTGTTAAAAAAAAAGTCCCCCGGAATTCCAGAGGACTTTTTAATTTATTAAAATCCTTGCGTTTAGTAAACAACCACCTTACGCATCAACTGACCTTCATCACTGCGAATATTCATGAAGTAAATACCCTCACCATATTGCTTCACATCAAAACTCTTGCTGTACTTGCCGCTGAAGCTTGTGAGTGATTCGCTGTACATAACCTGTCCGAGCATATTACTAAGTTCAATTGTGTAATCATTGCTTAGAGCAGAGTTCAACTCTATATTAAACTCACCGAAGTTAGGATTTGGATAAGCATTTATATTGCTTTCAACATGGTTTATTATAATACCGTCAAAACAGCTTACAGAATCTGTGTACGAAATTGTGCAGCCATTCGCATCAATCACAGTAACAATGAGAGTCTCAGTAGGTACTCCGGTCAGTCCAGTTGCAATATCCGTTGATTGAGCCGGAGTTGTGTTCCATGAGTACGAATAAGGACCAGTGCCTCCTGATGAAATTGCAGTGATGCTGCCATCACTATTTCCGCAGATAGGTGCTGAAATAGTAGCGGTTGCAGTCAATGCTGTAGGTTCAGTAACGGTTACAGTCGAAGTAGCCGAACATCCGTTAGCATCAGAAACAGTTGCTGTATAATCTCCCGCAGTGAGTAAACCTGCAGTAGGATTAGGAGAGTTATTGCTCCAGAGATAAGTGTAGGTGCTTGTTCCTCCGGAAGCAGCAACTGCTGCGCTTCCGTCATTGCCTCCGTTACAACTTACATTACTTGTTACTGAAGCAGTTGCTGTCAATGCTGTGGCCGGTTCAGTAACGGTTACAGTCGAAGTAGCCGAACATCCGTTAGCATCGGAAACAGTTGCTGTATAATCTCCCGCAGTGAGCAAGCCCGCAGTAGGATTGGGCGATCCATTGCTCCAAAGATAGGTATAAGAAGTTGTTCCGCCACCTGCAG